>JBEKRY010000180.1:0-9374 GCA_049517555.1 Candidatus Sulfotelmatobacter sp.
CCCAACACCACCGCCGGAACTGTGCCAAACCATTGCGCCGTCACCCCGGACTCGAACTGCCCGAACTCGTTCGACGTCCCAATAAAAATCATGTCCACCGCGGTCACGCGCCCGCGCATTTCATCTGGTGTCGCCAGCTGCGTAAGCGTGGCGCGGATGATCACGCTAATCATGTCGCTCGCCCCCAGCAGCAGCAGTGCGATCAGAGAAATCGTCAAGCTGCGCGAAACGCCAAAGATAATCGTGAAGACTCCGAAACCCGCCACCGACCAAAGCAGCGTCGGCCCGGACCGCCCGCGCAGCGGCCAATGCGCCACCAGCACCGCCATGATCGCCGCCCCCACTCCCGGAGCCGTACGCAGCAGCCCCAATCCCCACGGTCCCGTATGCAGAATTTCGCGCGCGTACACCGGAAGCAGCGCGACCGCTCCCCCCAGCAGCACGGCAAATAGATCCAGCGAAATCGCGCCCAGAATCAGCTTCTTGTTCCAGATGTAATGCAGCCCCGCGAAAACCGTCTTCAGCGACATTGGTTCTCGTGGGCGTGCCTTCACCTCCGGCTTGATCCTGAACGACGAGATCGTCGCGCCAATCGCCGTCAGCATCGCGATACCATAGACAACCGAGGGCCCGCGAAACGCCGCATAAATAATTCCGCCAAATGACGGCCCCAGGATCGTCGCCGCCTGAAAAATACTGGCGTTCCACGCCACGGCGTTCGGGAAATGTTCTTGCGGAACCAGCTGCGGCAGGATCGAACGGCTGGCCGTGCTGTTAAACGATCGCACTATCCCTATCAGAACCAGCACGACGTAGATCGCAGTAATCGAGGGTGTGCCGCGCTCGGCGAGCGCGAGCAACAGCGCAAAGCAGACTACATAACCGGCGTAACAAACCGAGAGCACATGCCGCCTCTCGAATCGATCCGAGGCGTGCCCGGAAATCGGAAACAGCAGAATTGCCGGCAGAAACTGCGCCAACCCTACATAGCCAAGATCAAGCGGCCGCTTGGTGATCTCGTACACTTGCCATCCCACGGCCACGGCCTGCATCTCGACCGCCGCAACAATCAGAAATCGCGCGATCTGAAACAGCACGAACCCGGGATGCGTAAAGGCAGCGCGTCCGGCTCTGGCGTCGGCGGTAGCAGGCATTAACTATTTACTGTCCCATAGAAAGCTGAGGATGTGCACTTGGACTCGCACTCGGCTGCGGCTCAATTCCAAAAGTATTTCAAACCGATGTCATCCTGAGCGCGGCGACGGCCGGGCGAGGGACCTTACGACGGCCGATACCGTCGACGCCGTTAGACGGGAATGCCCACGATTCATACAGCGCATGACGCCGCTCACGCCACCAACGGAGCGTTGGCAATCCCCGCCGTCCCAAATACTCGCCGATACCGCTCAACTTCCTCCGCCGGCCCCAGCGCCTTCGAATAATTATCCGAGAGCTTCACCGCCGGCCGCCCTTCTACGCTCGAAACCTTGCAAATCAGCCCGATGGGATCAAACCCCCCGCCGTCATTAGGATTGCATCCCCGAAAATCATTGGTCAGCAGCGTGCCCCAGCCCGCGCTGAATCGCACCCGCCGTCCCGGTGTCCACTTGTTACCGTCCTCGAAATCCGCCGCGCTGAGAAAATCGCCCGGCCCCACTCCCTTGGCCAGAGTCCCGCCAAAATAAGCATGCAGTCCGAGGATCGCGTCCACATCCAGCGTATCCGACGCAATCAACCGCTTCTCCCGCGGATCTTTCCCGCGCGCCTTCAACCACGCAATATATTCATCTCCGGCAACATACGGATCTTTGCTGTCCACGCGCTGTCCCGTCCAGTCCGCGACCCAGTCCGGCGCGCCCGCCAGAAACTGCGTGGTCCCAAACGTGTCCGGCAACATCACCCGCAACGCGCCTTCATAAGTCTGCTGCCACAACTCCAGCACACGATACTGCGACGCTTTCAGCGCCACGTCATCCGGCGCCAGCGCCGCCATTACCATTGGGAGCTCGTGTGCATTGGTTCCAATCGCTTCCAGATCGTGTTTGTGCGCCAGAAACGCATTCGATGTCCCAATAAAACTTTTCCCCAGATTGGCGGCCATGGCCACGACCACATATTCCTGCCACAGAAAGCTGTGCCGCCGCCGCGTTCCAAAATCGGACACGCTCAGTTCCGGCACGCCGCGCAAGCGCTCAATCTTGTTCCACAACTTCGTTTTCGCCCGCGCGTATAAAATATCGAGCCCGAACTCGCTCAGCGTCTTCAGTTGCGCCCGCGTCTTCAGTTCGTCCAGAATCGCCAGCAAATACAACTCCCACATCGTGGTCTCGGCCCACGTGCCTTCGAATGTCAAATGGATCTGCCCGTCGCGCACCGACAGCTGATAATCCGACAGCCGGAAGTCGTTCTCCAGCCACTCCAGGAACGCCGGCTCGAAAATTCCCCGGCGCCCGTAAAACGTGTTGCCCGCCAGCCACACCAGTTCCGACTTCCGAAACCGCCGTCCCCGCACATGCTGCAGCTGTACCTTGAGCTCTTCGATGTTGATGATGTCCGCCATCCGCACCGCCGCATGCCGATTGATCAGCGAAAACTCCACCCGCGTGTTCGGAAAATGTTTCCAGATAAACTGCAGCATCAACAGTTTGTAGAAATCGGTGTCGAGCAGCGACCGCACCACCGGATCCAATTCCCAGTTGTGGTTATGCGCCCGTTCTGCAAAGTTGACGATCATGAAAAAAGTTCAGTTCCCGCTGTCTGTTCAGAAAAGATGGCAACCTGAAAGATAAAGATGTCAGTCTAGCAGCATCGGCACAGCACGGGCCGTGTGCTACGTTCTGATTGCCTTAGCCGACGTAATTCCAACGAACCTCAAAGCGAAGCGCCGAGGTTGCAGCCCCGCTATAATCCGACTTGGCTGAAAGCTGAGGGCTGACAGCTGATAGCTGCTCTATCCCATGCGCTTCGAACTCTTCATCGCGACCCGCTACCTGCGTGCTAAAAGAAGACAGGCCTTCATCGGCATCATCACCGGCATCTCCGTCGCCGGCGTTGCTGCCGGCGTCGCCTCGCTCGTGGTCGCCATGGCCATCACCAACGGATTTCGCCAGGACCTCCAGCAGCGCCTGCTCGGTTCCACTTCCCACATCAGCCTGCAGCGCATCGCCGATGACGGCATCCACGACTGGCCCGCGCTCATGGACCGCCTCTCCCAGCAGCCACACGTCGTAGCCGCCGCTCCCGCCATCTTCGAACAAGTCCTGATCTCCCGCGGTCCCCGCGCCCGCGGCGCTGTACTCAAGGGCATGATCCCCAAGTACGAGCGCAAAGTCGGCGACTTGTTAACCACGGTGAAAGAAGGTTCAGCCGCTGAACTCGAAGATGCCGATGTGGCGAGGAATGTGGCGGGGAATGAGGCGGGGGATGTGGCGCGGAATGTGGCGCGGCCGCCCTCGCCCACGCAGCCAGCCGCCACAGAAGATGCAAGCCACCCGACAGACTCCCTAGCCGCCGTCCAGCAGCGCCTCTCCGCCATGCCTCCCATCGTCCTAGGCAAAGACATGGCCGACAACCTGGGCGTCACCGTCGGCGATCCCGTGCTCGTCGTCAGCCCGCAAGGCGAACTCACTCCCTTCGGTATGGTCCCCAAGTACAACCGCTTCCGCGTAGTCGGCATCTTTAACTCCGGTTTCTTCGATTACGACTCCAGTTGGGCCTTCGTCCGCCTCTCCGATGCGCAGCGCCTGTTCGGCCTCGGTGACCTGATCTCAGTAATGGAATTCAAGGTCGATGACATCTACAAAGCCGACGTCATCTCCCGCCAGCTCGAAGACGCCGCCGGCAAAGGTTTTATGGCCACCAATTGGATGGAGCAAAACAAGCCGCTGTTCCATGCGCTGAATGAGGAGAAGCTTCTTACGCGGATTACCGTGGGCTTGATTGTTGTCGTCGCGGCTCTGAACATCCTGATCGCTCTCATCATGATGGTCATGGAAAAAACCAAAGATATTGCGGTATTGATGTCGATGGGAGCATATCGATCACAAGTACGCAATATCTTCATCGCTCAGGGCGTGTTGATTGGTGCAGTCGGTACTGTACTCGGTCTTGCCATCGGCTATGTTCTCTCCTTCGCTGGGGGACACTACCACGTGATCACGCTCTCGCCCGAGGTCTACTCGATCGATTACGTCCCTTTCGCACCAAAATTGGCCGATGGAATATGGGTAACTGCGTTTTCCTTGATCGTGTCCTTCGTCGCCACTCTCTATCCCTCGTGGTCGGCGGCGCGCATACTCCCCGCAGAGGCGCTGCGCTATGAGTGAAGACATCTTGGCCACGCGAACTTTGCAGTTTGTCGAAAGACCCTATTTTAAGTGGCGCAGCGCTTCCAGCGCTGCGATCAAACCTCACCTCTTGCCGGGGGCTTTCGTCCCTGAGGGAATCGACCCTCAAACAATGCCTCCGCCAACAGCTTTACGCCTCTACGCAGGCTCCTCTTGGAACGAAAGGCGCCCAACGTGCATCTAACTACACAAGACTCGATGCTGCGAGTCGAAAACCTGAAAAAGGTTTTCCGCTCCGGCGAATCGGATCTGGTGCTCTTTGAGAATCTTTCATTCGAAGTGAAGCGGGGAGAAATGCTCGCGATCGTAGGCGAATCCGGAGCCGGCAAGAGTACCTTGTTGCACATCCTGAGCGCCCTTGATCGCGCTTCCGCCGGTGACGTATACTGCGCCCACTTGCGATTGAATACCTTATCGCACGACGAAGCTGCCGCCTTTCGTAATAAAGAAACCGGCTTCGTATGGCAGTTCCACTATCTGCTGCCGGAGTTCACGGCCGCAGAAAACGTCGCCATGCCGCTGCTGCTTCGCGGGCAACCGTGGCGGCAGGTCGAGCCAGAAGCTTACCGCTGGCTGCGTGAGGTTGGTCTGGAGCAGCGCGCGCATCATCGCTCTGGCGAGCTTTCGGGCGGAGAGCAGCAGCGCGTGGCTCTGGCCCGCGCCCTCATCACCGGCCCCAAGCTCTTGCTGGCCGACGAGCCCACGGGAGATCTTGACGGACACACGGCAGAAGCGGTTTTCGAATTAATCGCGCGGTTGCATCGCGAGCACCAACTCACCTCCCTCATCGCTACCCATAACTTGTCCTTCGCCCGCCGCTGCCATCGCGTATTAAAGTTGCAGCGCGGCCGCATGGAAGAGATTCCGCCGGAGTCATTGCCGGCTTAAGTAGGGAGAAAGAAGTAGGCAGCCAGGAATCGAACATTAGAACGGAAAGATTAGTTAAACAAAATGCAAGAATTTGACATCTGGCTCTTTGGTAACGTGATGAAAGTTTTTAAAATCGTATCAGCGCTTGGGTTTTGTGACCTTTGATTGCATAATGTAAGAACGATTTAAGACGTAAGATTAGATTTGGTTAGAACAGGTTCGGCCACGGTTTAGCTCGGCGGGTTTCAGGTTCAGGGTAGGGTTGAGGGAGCACCAGTTCTTCTCGACCAAGGAAGGTCAGGGGAAGGGGCATTATGTTTGAACGCTACACGGAGAAAGCCAGACGCGTCATCTTTTTCGCACGCTACGAAGCCAGCCAGTTCGGGTCTCCTTATATCGAGACTGAGCACCTGCTTCTCGGACTCCTGCGCGAAGACAAAGCCCTCACCAACCGTTTTTTGCGGTCGCACGCCTCGGTCGAATCCATCCGCAAGCAGATCGAAGGCCACACAACGATCCGCGAGAAGGTCTCAACCTCGGTCGACTTGCCGCTGAGCAACGAGTGCAAGCGCGTGCTCGCCTACGCCGCCGAAGAAGCTGAACGCCTGTCGCATCGCCACATCGGCACTGAACATTTGCTTTTGGGTTTGCTGCGAGAAGAAAAGTGCTTTGCCGCGGAGATTCTTCACGAGCGCGGCCTGCGCCTGTCGACCATCCGCGAAGAACTGGCCCGCAGCACTCAGGAAAAAGCTCAGCCCCAGCGTCAGCGTGAAAGCTCGCTGCTCGCCGAATTCTCCCGCGACCTGACCCAGGCCGCCATGGACAATCAGCTCGATCCCCTGGTCGGCCGCGATGGCGAAGTTGATCGCGTAATCCAGATTCTCTGTCGTCGCACCAAGAACAATCCCGTGCTGATCGGCGAGCCCGGCGTGGGCAAGACCGCCATCGTTGAAGGCCTGGCGCAGCGCATCGCCGACGGTGAGGTCCCGTCGTTCCTCGCCGACAAACGCATTCTCGCCCTCGACCTTTCGCTCATCGTCGCCGGCACCAAGTACCGCGGCCAGTTCGAAGAGCGCCTCAAGACCATCATGAAAGAGCTGATGGAAAATCAGAACTCCATCATCTTCATCGACGAGCTCCATACACTCGTCGGCGCCGGATCGGCCGAAGGTTCACTCGATGCCGCCAACATTCTGAAGCCCGCTCTGTCACGCGGCGAAATCCAGTGCATCGGCGCCACCACCCCCGGCGAATATCGCAAGTCGATCGAGAAAGACCGGTCCCTAGAACGCCGCTTCCAGGCCGTGAAAGTTCCACCGCCGAACGAGGCCGACGCCATCAAGATTCTGTTCGGCATCAAAGATCGCTACGAAAAATTCCACGCCGTCACCTACACCGACGACGCCATCAATTTCGCGGTCTCGCACTCCAACCGGTACATCCCGGACCGTTTCCTGCCCGACAAGGCCATCGACCTGGTCGACGAAGCCGGAGCTCGCGTCAAACTGCGCCAGACTTCGCTTCCCGAAGAACTCACCGAAGTCCAGAAGCGCATCAAGTTCATCGTGCATCGCATGGAAAACGCCATCGCGAACCACGAGTTCGAAAAGGCTCGCTTCTATTCCGACGAAGAACGCAAAGAACGCGAGAACCTGCGCGCCCTGCGTGAAAAGTATCATCTCGACGAGTCCAGCACCGGCGTAGTCAACCGCGAAGACATCGAAGACGTAGTCTCACGCTGGACCGGCGTCCCAGTAACTTCAATCAAGGAAGAAGAAACCCAGAAACTCCTGCGCATCGAGGAAGAGCTGCACAAGCGCATCATCTCGCAGGACAAATCGATCAGCGCGCTCGCTCGCGCCATCCGCCGCTCGCGCGCCGGTCTGAAAAATCCCAACCGCCCCATCGGCTCGTTCTTATTCTTGGGCCCGACAGGTGTCGGCAAAACCGAGGTCGCGCGCACCCTGGCGCAATTCATGTTCGGCACCGAAAAAGCTCTGGTCCGCTTCGACATGTCCGAATTCATGGAGAAGCATTCCGTCTCGAAACTGATCGGCTCGCCTCCAGGCTATGTCGGCTACGAAGAAGGCGGACAGCTCACCGAACGCGTGAAGCGTGCCCCCTACTCGGTCGTCCTGCTCGACGAAATCGAGAAGGCTCATCCCGATGTTTTCAACATCCTGTTGCAGGTTTTTGAAGACGGCCAACTCACCGACGGTCTCGGCAACACCGTCGACTTCAAGAACACGATCATCATCATGACCTCCAACATCGGCGCGCGCCACTTGCAGAAGCGCGAAGGCTTCGGCTTCCAGTCGACCAAGGAAGACGTAATCTCCGACAAGGTCGAAGAACTGGTGAAGGGCGAAGTCAAACGCACCTTCAACCCCGAGTTCCTGAACCGCCTCGACGAAATCATCCTGTTCCTGGCCCTGGGCGAAAGCGACCTGATCCAGATTCTCGAACTCATGGTCACCCAGCTCAACCAGAACCTGGCGCAGAAAGCGATCACAGTCACGGTCGCCGACGACGCCAAGAAGTGGATCCTCAACCAGACCCTGACCGACCGCAGCTACGGCGCCAGACCGCTGCGCCGCGCCCTGCAAAAATACATCGAAGACCCGCTGTCGGAGGCGCTGATCCAGGGCACCATCACCACCAGGCCTGCCTTCATCGAGGTCTTCCTGGAAGACAACAAACTCTTTTACCGCCCGGTAGATGCGGAGAAGACGGAAGGTGTTTTGCTGTACGAGAAATAGCTCGTGGAGGGGGCGGACGCCTCGTCCGCCCGCCGAGCACAGCTCGGCAAGGTTTTAGCCGCCAGCCCAAAAGCTGGCGGCTTTTATTTTTTTCGTGAGCGCCCCCGAAACTTCCCGATTGACCCCGGGTTGTACCTGTGATTAGATGCACCACACTCGCGGACTCCACCCCAGGGTCCGCCAACTAATTGGTGCGTTCCGAGGTGAATGAATCCGGATGTAAATGAATCCAGATCTGAATGAATCCATGTGAAGGAATGAGGTCAAGTATGAAGTCCACTCCGTGGTACGTGATCCTTGCTGTCTCCCTTCTCGCTCTCACCAATACTCTCACTCTGTCTGCCAGCGCACGCGAAGTCGTCCTGCCCGCGGGCACACTCTTGAAATGCACTCTCGATGAACCCAACCTTTCCTCCGCGACCGTCGACGTCGGAGATCCCGTGCTCTGCCATCTCCACGCCCAGACCGAATTCGGCCAGCAGGCATTTCCCCGCGGCAGTTATCTCGTCGGCCATCTCGAATCGGCTAAAGAGCCCGGCCATTTCTGGGGCAAAGGCTATCTGAAGCTGCAGTTCGATCGCATCGGCCTGCCCACCGGCGATCTTCCTCTCGAGGCCAAGGTCATCGCCACCCGCGGCTACAAAGTCGATAAGCAAGGGGACATCAAAGGCAAAGGCCACGCCGTACGGGACGTCATCGAATGGATGATCCCACCCCTCTGGCCCTGGAAAGTCATCATGCTGCCGGCGCGCGGCCCGCGCCCCACGCTCAAGGGCGAAACCGCCCTCAGCCTCCGCCTCATGGACGACGTAGAAATCCCGCAGGTGGCGCAGAACTACAGCCCCAGCTGGCATTTCTTCGGTCGCTATCAGTCCGACTCGTTCCATGATTCGAATCAGCGCGATTCGAATCACAATGATACGAATCCGTCTGATTCGTATCAGCATAATTCCAATCAGCGTGATTCGAATCAGAACGGCCGGCACCCCAGCGTCGAGATGGAACTTTCCGTCCGTCCCTCCAGTTTCGTCCGCGACAGCAATGGCAGTAACGACCTCAACGGTAGTAGTAATTACGACGGCGGCATCGCGCAAATGCAGCCGGCATCGCAAAGCCAACCGCAGGCTACCTATGCGAGCCTCGTTACCCGCACCCCGCCGACGCAGGCCAGTGACATCCCGGCCGGCGTTGCTCCCGGCATGCCCATCTTCGTCCTGACCACCGGCAGCGTGCTTGCCGTCAGCGGATATGGCTACACCGACAACCGCATCACATACTCCCTGGTCGGCGGAGGTACCGGCGTCATCAGCACCAACGACGTCGACTGGAACGCCACCACCCAACTCAACGCCCAGCGCGGCCTCCGCCTGACGCTGCGCAACAGCCACGCCACCGCCGG
>JBEKRY010000181.1:0-9288 GCA_049517555.1 Candidatus Sulfotelmatobacter sp.
CTCCCCGTCAACTCCTCGCACCATCAATCCGCAGATAAAATCGGCAACGGCCTGCGCATCGTCGCTCGCTGCACCGATGACGGCATCGTCGAAGCCCTCGAAGGCACCGCGCCCGATCATTTTGTTCTTGCCGTGCAGTGGCATCCCGAGCGCTCGGTCGAAGACGACCCTGCTTCCCGCGCCATTTTCCGCGCGTTGATCGGCGCTGCGAATAAACGACACGCTCAACATGAATAGGACTCGAAAGGGATAGAACGTTAACAATGTGGTTTTAGGATTTTCTTCAGTCGCACCTTCTCGGGCTTCCCCGCCTTTTCCATACGCAATATGCCCTCAACCGTAGTGTCCCGAATTGTGCCGGCCAATTCGATCTTGCCGTACTCCTCGCTTCCGCCGGAAAGATTCATCCTGTCCCCTATCAAGGAACCAGACACGGCCACCGGAGCCGCGCAGCCGCCCTGATAAATCTTGAGTTGCCCTTTGATCTTGGCGCCGTTTGTGGTCAACTGCACCTCAACCCCAAGCAGGTCTCCGCCTTCTTGGTTGTATTCGACGTTGGAGTAAATGCGGCTTTCATCCTGCTGTGCACCCATACTGACAACAACGAGGACGACAAGGGCGATAGCATAAGGGCACGCCCTCATCGCTTGCTCCTCGCTGCCTTAGGCCGCCGTGATGCCTGCCAAGCAGTAACTCTTCTCTCCAGCAGTACCACGACGTGCGCGATAGCGGCCTTGTCGAGATTCAGGCCCTCGGGTGTCTTTGCTTTTAGTCCCACGCAATCGCCCCGCAGTCCCAACAACTCTGCTACGCGGGCGCGAATCGCGGCTGCATGGGGGCCGATCTTGGGTGCGGCCAGGATCAGGCTGGCATCGATGTTGGCCACGCTGTAACCCGCGTCCCGCATACGTTTCAACGCCTCGCGCAGAAAAATAGCGGAGTCGGCGCCCTTCCACTTTGGGTCTGACGGAGGGAAGAGAGCGCCGATGTCCGGCGCGGCGATCGCTCCCAACAGCGCGTCCGTAATGGCGTGCAGCAGCACGTCGCCGTCGGAATGTCCGCCCAAGCCTTTGTCATGCGGCAGCGTGATTCCGCCAATTTTGAGCGGAATCCCTGGACGGAATTCGTGCGAGTCAAACCCGTAGCCGATGCGGGTCTTGGGTCGTTGGTCTTTGGTCTTGGGCATGAGAAGTTGAGCTGATCCGCGAATATCCGCGCCGATCGGCGGCGAAAGATTTACTTCTTTAGATAGAACTCCGCCAACTCCATGTCTGCTGGAGTCGTGATCTTGATGTTTCTAGGCGAGCCCATGACGACCGCGACTTCGTGTCCGCTGCGCTCGGCGAGAGAAGCTTCGTCGGTACCGGTGAATCCATCGGCGGCGGCCTCGTCGAATGCCTTCTTGATCACACTGTAGTGAAATCCCTGCGGAGTCTGCGCCAGCACCACGCCGGCGCGCGGAATCGTGGCTTTTACGATGGCGCCTTCCGCGGTTCGCTCCACCTGCTTCACGGTATCGACTGCAGGCAGGGCCGCGATGGCGGCGCCGTACTTTTTCGCGGCTTCGATAACGTCGTGAATAATCTCAGCCGTAACTAGAGGCCGCACCGCGTCATGCACGAGGATCAAGTCTTCGGCCGCCGCCGTAATCGCGTTGAGCGCGTGTTCGACCGACTGCTGGCGATGCTCCCCGCCAGCGACCAACTCAACCTTCTTCTTTAATACGTCCCCTGCCTCTTTTTCCAGCCGCTCGCGGAAGCCTTCCATTTCATTTTCCCGCAGAGCGATCCAGATTTCAGTGACCGCATCGACCGCGGCAAACGCGCGCAGCGTATGAATCAGAATCGGCGTGCCCGCCAGGTCGGTAAATTGTTTCGAGGGATGGGGCCTCTTGGTTTTCGCGTCCATGGCGCTGGGCATGGGACCCATGCGCGTCCCCAGGCCCGCAGCCGGAATGATCACAATCACCTTCATAGCGGGCTGTAAGTATACGAGTGCGCGGAGTGGGAGTTCAAATCCTCACCGCCGGATACACTGAGAAGGGAAAACATTCCGGGGAAAGCGAGTGCGGTCACGGCCATTTGATGGCTAGGCCTCCCTGCGAATGCAGGCCGATCGCCAGGCCTCCGACCGCGCGGATGCCGATCGCCAGTCCGCCCACGGCCACTCCGCCGATTGCCAGTCCTCCGAGAGCGACTATACCGAGCGCGAGTCCGCCGACGCCGATCACGCCGAAACTCAAGGCACCGATTGCGATTACGCCGGCGGCTATTGCTCCCACGGCAATGATCCCAACCGCGACATCGCCGATCGCGATTACACCCATGGCGCGGCCACGAGCCTGCTGGGTTCGCACATCCGGTCCGACTGCGATGCACACCATAGGAATGTCGCCAATAGTGGCTGCTGACTGATAGCGCATGATCCTATCCTCCAACGAATACTACGAAGAAGGCTTCGTCTCGGTTCCCGAAGAAATGGACGGGCCTGCCACGGCCACTGGGACTGGTGGAACGAGCGGGGCAGCCACCGGCACCGGCACCGCCTGTCGCGAATACGCCATGCGTTCGTCCCATTTGCCGAAAATCATTTTGCCCGCGGTCGTCTGCAGCACCGACGTGACCGACACATCAATCGTCTTGCCTATCATTTTCCGCGCGTTGTCGACGACCACCATCGTGCCGTCATCGAGATAGGCGACGCCCTGGTTGTATTCCTTGCCTTCTTTCAAAATAAACACTCGCATGGTCTCGCCAGGCAGCACAATGGGCTTAAGCGAATTCGCCAGTTCGTTGATGTTCAGCACCTGCACGCCCTGCAGTTGCGCCACTTTATTCAGGTTGAAGTCGTTGGTGATGATCTTGCCCTCGTAGAGCTTGGCCAGTTCAATCAGCTTGAGGTCAACTTCGCGCACGGCCGGAAAATCGTCTTCGACAATCTGAATTGTCAGGGTCGCCACCTTTTGCAACCGCTGCAGAATGTCGAGCCCGCGGCGCCCGCGATTGCGCTTGAGCGAATCGGCGGAATCGGCCACGAGTTGCAACTCGCGGAGCACGAACTGCGGCGTCACGATGATGCCGTCGAGGAAGCCGGTCTCGGCAATATCGGCAATGCGCCCGTCAATAATCACGCTGGTATCGAGAATCTTGTAGCTTTTCTTGCTCTGCTTCTCGCCGCCGAAAACTCCTCCCAGCGCCGCCAGATTCAGCAGATCGCCCTTATTCGCGCCGACGGCAAGGCCGACGTAGGCCATTAGCAACATGACCAGGATCTGCAGAAAGCTCGAGTTGTTCCCGGAAGGGACGCTGCTGCGGATGACCAGAGCGAACAGGTAGGCGCCACAAATGCCGAGGAAGCTACCGATCGCCGCCCCAATCAGCCGCTTCAGGCTGACCGTGCGCAGCTTCCATTCGAACAGGACGATCGCCGCCCCGATCAACGCCCCAACTCCCGCGTCAATATTGCGGGGTTGCCCAAAAGGCGCAATCACGAAGCAGGTAATCGCTACTACGATGACAAAAAGAAGACGTACAAAAATAAGATCCACGGTAAACCTCCGCGGATGCACTCTGCCCATATGCCCAAACTACCTGGCAATGCACCCGTGCCGCTTCCGTCGCCGCCCCGGCGGGAAACGGCCTTTCGTATGCGGGGCACGCATGAATGAGGGGAAACCGGATGCGATTACGTATAAATGTGCGCCCCGTCCCGGCCGGTACAGGGGCTCGGCCGGACGACCAGTAATCTAAGACCACTAATCTAAGCCCAGTAATCCAACGCCAAGAGTATATACCTGCCGGTGAATGCCGGGAAGAAAAGGGGCGCAAGCCCAGAGTCTGCTTGCCCAACCCGTCCTGCTAAACTTTCCCCATGAAAGCCCTGATGATCACCGCACTTTCGGGCCCCGATGCGCTCGCCATTCAGGAGGCTCCCGAGCCTGTAGCGAAGGCGGGACAAACGATCGTTCGAGTCACTGCCGGTGGCCTGAACTTCGCCGATTTCATGACCGCAAAGGGAGGATACCCCGGAACCCCGCCTCCACCCCTAATCGCCGGCCGCGAGTTCGCCGGCATGGTTGCCGAAAACCCGATTGCCGGCAACGAAAAAAACTCCGGACGCCGCGTTATGGGATACGCCCAATGGGCCGCCTTCGCGGAAAAAACCGCGGCATACTCCAACATGCTGTGGCCCGTCCCTGATCGCTGGACCGATGAACAAGCCGCCGCCTTCCCCGTCAACTACTTCACCGCCTACCTGGCCTACTGGCAAGCCGGCATGACCCCAGGATCAATGTGGGGACAGCCGCCCGTGGCTTCGCAGCCCACTCCCCGTGTTCTAATCCACGCCGTTGCGGGAGGCGTGGGAACAGCCGCAGTCCAAATCGGCAAACTCCTTGGGGTCGAAATGTACGGCACCTCTTCATCCCCCGAAAAACTCGCGCGCGTGAAAGACCTCGGCCTTCAACACGGCATCAACTACAAGCAACACGACTACGAAGAAGTGGTCAAGAACCTCACCCACGGCGAAGGCGTCGACGCCGTCTTCGAGATGCTGGGCGGAGAACATACCGCGAAAAGCACGCGCTGCCTGCGCGACTTTGGACGCGTGATCCAATACGGCACCGCCACCGGAAAGCAGCCGCAACTCGACCTGCGCGCCATGTACGCGAAATCCGCCAGCGTGCAAGGCCTGTGGCTCACATATTTGTCGCAGAAATCTGAAATCATGGGGCCCGCCTGGCAGCAACTCTCAGCATGGATCGACGAAGGTAAACTGACTCCGCAAATCGGCCACGTCTTTCCGCTCGACCGTGCCCAGGAAGCCTACAAGCTTCTCCAGGATGGCAAAAACTACGGGAAGGTCGTGCTGAAGATCGGGTGAGGGCTCTAAAGAATGTGTGGGCGCGCGACTCGCCCGCGCAATTCAAAGATCGCCACAAGCCGGCCGCGGCGGCGGCCGCGGGTCAGCATGAACCAGCGGCGACGAGGTTCAGCTCTCCCCGAACACCCACACCTCGCTCACCAGAAAATTCGCGACCGAGCACACCACGATCGCAATCGCGTTCGCGAGCAGATAGCGCATTTGCCCCAGACCGACCATCACTTTCATGAGGGCCAGGTTGCCGAAGATCGAAACGGCTCCATTCCCAAGATGAAAGCGCAGTAGCCGCCGGAAACTCGCCCCGAACGGCTTCTGCGTCGCGCAGCGCTTCAGCGCTGCTTTCGTCCGGTCCGCCCAGGTGAACCGTTCATGCCAGACGAAATTGTGAAGCACGGCGGCCTCCACGGCGATTACAGTGGCAGCGAGATAGTTGAACTGCATCACGCTCTTCAACAGAACTAAAACGGCGAATTGCACCAAAATCCCAATCCCGCCAACCAGGTTGAATTTGCACCAGCGCATTAGTCCGGGCGGAACCCTCCGGTCGCGTGGGTACGTCGTCATGGTCATAGCCGGATCCATTCCTCGCGATAAAGTCGGACCGTGTTCTGCACCGTGAATACAACGATCATCAATCCCATGCCGACGAGTCCAATCACTCCGCCCACATCGAACAGGCGATATCCCGCACCAAAGAAGTGCACGACCGGTTTCCAGAACAAAGCCAAGTTCCCGAGCGCGAGCAAGATGCGCAACTCCGTCGGCCCAAGGCGCCAGAACGAGAGGCGGAACTCGCCCAGCGTGTAAGTAGCCAGGTACGACTGGATGGACAGCATCAGAAATGCAATGAGCAGGCCAATCGCGATCCACGGGTGCATATAGCCGGACAGGGCCAGACCGCCCATCAGGGCAAGAGCGCCGATGCTGTCGACCATGTGGTCGACGTAGAAACCGTAGCGCGGACGGAGTCTCTGGCGCACGCGTGCGAGTGTGCCATCGAGTGAATCGCCCAGCCAGTTGAGCGCGAGGCACGCTACCACGGCGAGAAGCGCGTAACGATTCCAAGCGGCGAGGGCGTAAAAGATTCCCGCGCCGATCTGCGCGACTAATCCCAACGCGGTGAGGTGGTCGGAGTTGATGCCGTGGGGCGTGCGCGCCGCCAGCCACAAGAGTGCCCGCTTCTCTGCCGCTGCGACCCAGCTCTGCTGAACGCGCAGCATTTCGTGGAAGGGACGCGTTTGGTTATCGGGAAGAGCCCGGAGCACGCTTGGGGTTGGCGGCTCGCGGAATTCGGTCATCGTTGGGATTGGACTTGCCATGGTTGCCTCCGCTTTCGCTTCTTGTCGCGCATTATGTAGCGCACGCTTCGAATTTCGCGCAGACCGCCGCGCCGGGCAATGCACGCGAAGTCAAGTGGAGATCAAACGAAGATCATTCGGGAAAGTATTGAAAACACGGCAAGTGGGCCGACAAGTCAACTGAGGCTGGAGCGGCGCGCGATCAGGCGAGCGCTACTTGGCTTCGCGGATGGAAGCCGCCAGTTGCTCGATGGACCATGTGATCTGGCTTGGCGTGATGACCGCTGGAGGCGCGAGCAGCAGGTGGTCTCCTGAGATGCCGTTGACGCAGCCCTGCATAGGATAGACGAGCAGGCCGCGCTGCAGGGCGGCAGCCGCGACGCGTACGGCGAAGTTGTCGGCGGGCGGGAAGGGCCGCTTGGTGGCTTTGTCGGCGACGAACTCCAGGGCCCAGAGCAGACCGATCCCTCGGACGTCTCCTATCAATTCTCCCACGACCGTTTCGTGGCGCAGGGTTTCGAGCGCTTGTTTGAATTGAGCGGCCGTACTGCCAGGCTGGCTGGAGTCGGCAGCTTCGACCAGGTTCCTCTCTTGCACATGCCGCAACACGGCTCGGCCAGCCGCGAGTGAGATGGGGTGAGCGTTATAGGTGAAGCCGTGCAGAAACGCGCCCGAGCCTGCGGCGATCGCGTCGACAACTTTCTTGCTGGCGATGACGGCGCCGAGCGGAGCATATCCGCTGGAAAGACCTTTCGCAGTGACGAGAATGTCCGGGTTCACCTTCCAGTGCTCGACGG
Organism: Candidatus Sulfotelmatobacter sp.; assembly: GCA_049517555.1. GTDB lineage: Bacteria > Acidobacteriota > Terriglobia > Terriglobales > Acidobacteriaceae > Sulfotelmatobacter. Next base: position 6,977 of record JBEKRY010000181.1, read on the forward strand.
CGAAATTGCGACCGGTGCGGCCCATGCCGGTCATCACTTCGTCGGCAATGGTCAGCACGCCGTAGCGGCGGCAGATTTCGGCCACCGACTGCAGATATCCCGGCGGCGGGACAACCGCGCCGAGCGTGGCCCCGCTGACTGGCTCGAAGATAAATGCTGCGGCCTGGCCTTTGCTACTTTCTATGGCTTGTTCGAGTTCAGCGGCATATTGCTGGCCGCAGTTGCGGCAGCCGTCAGTGCAATCGAAGGCGCAGCGGTAGCAGTAGGGCATGCCGACGTGCGCGAATTCTTTCACCATCGGCAAGTAAATTTCGCGGCGGCGCCGGTTGCCCGACACCGACAATGGGCCGAGGGTTGAGCCGTGGTAGCTCTGCTGGCGGCTGAGCATCTGGTAGCGCGAGGTTTGTCCGATTTCGACCTGATATTGCCGTGAGAGTTTGAGTGCCGTCTCGATCGATTCGGAGCCGCCGCTGGTGAAATAGACGGCGCCGCCTCGGAAATGTTCCCCCGCGAACACGAGCAATTGCTCGGCGTACCGTTCGGCGACCGGGGTAGTGAACTGGCTGGTGTGAACGAACTCGAGTTTCGCGGCCTGCTCGGCCATGGCCGCGGAAATTTCCGGCACGCCGTGTCCGATGAAGTTGACTGCGGCGGAACCGGCCAAGTCGAGATACTGTTTGCCGTTCGCATCCCAGACGTAAACGCCATCGCCGCGCACTGCGACGGGGAAGTCCTTGCGGAAGGATCGACGGAATACCGCGGAGCGAGGCGGGATCGGCGGGGACTCGGGCACGATGGAATTATCGCATCCCGGATAAGCAACGATTAGCAACGATTGGCAACGGAATTATTGTAGCGAGGCTTGCTCGTCTGTCTCGCCAATGCTGCCCACAGGGTTTGCGCCTTTCGGCAAGCCCAGGACAAGGTAGGCCGTATTTTCGCCGCTTTGCCGCCGGAGTGGCGAAGGTCTTTCCAACCCTCATTCCGCAGCGGCGAAGGAGACGTGTGCGTCTTCGGGCGGAAGCAGGTCGCGGAGAGCGTGATTGTCTTTCTTGTGAGAGCTGTTATGAGCGCTGCGCTTGTGCAGCCAAGTCATGAGATGTTTGCGCGCGGCGGGGGCGAGTTTGGAGAAAAACAATCCGGCGCGGCCCCGCTCGCTGGCCCACATCACGTCCGCGTGTCCTTGCAGCGTAATGTCCGTGCCGGGGAGCACGCACCGAAAAGCGAGATTCGAACTCACGGGTACAGGCTCGGTGGCTTGAACCGCGAGGCCGTGCTCACCGATATCGATGCTGAGTCCGGGAAGCGTTCCGGTTTTCAGGTCGAGATAGACCAGAGTTTTTAATTCGTAACGCGCGGTCTTGCGGCGGCTGGTTTTTCTGGTTTTCTTGCCCGACCGTAAGGCGTCTTTAATCTGCTCGGCTTCGAGCGGCCGGTAGAGGATACGGTTGGCGCCGGACTGGAAAGCCTGGCCCGTGCCAGGCCACGCGCGGCTGGCGACAGCAAGCAGTTCGGGCTTCTGGATGGGGGGCAAGAGCGCGGCCATCCGGATGACCTCTTCAGCGCCGGGCAAATCAAAGTCGACAATCAGGGTGGAGCAGCAGCCGGTCATCACCAGTTCCAGCGCCTCTTGGCCAGAGGGGCTCTTCACCATCTCGATTTCAAGCTGTTCGAGGGTCGCTTTCAAGGTTTGAAGCGATTGCTTGTCCTGACACATGACTGCGGCGGATTGGCGCATGAGCTACAAAGTACGGGCTCGCGCGAGGCAGGTAAATGTCACAGCGGTAATCCGCAAGGTGGTTACTGAAGGGCTCTGTAAATATCAGGATTAGTATCAGCGGCGGGAATCCTGGCGGTATGCGGCTGCCACGGCGCTGGTTATGGAGCGCTGTTATAATCAGAAATTGCGCTTATGACTACGAAACGACTGATTCGATCCACGACAGTTCTGTCGGTGCGGCGCGAAGGGAAAGTTGTGCTCGCGGGCGATGGCCAGGTCACGCTGGGCGAATCGGTGATCAAACACACGGCGAAGAAGATCCGGCGGTTGTACAACGAAAAGATTCTGGCGGGATTTGCGGGGTCGACGGCCGATGCGTTTACGCTGTTCAGCCGGTTCGAAGCCAAGCTGGAGCAGTATCACGGCAACCTGGGGCGGGCGGCTGTGGAACTGGCGCGCGACTGGCGGACTGACAAGTTTTTGCGGCATCTGGAAGCGCTGCTGCTGGTGTGCGACAAGGAGCAGACGTTTCTGCTCAGCGGGCAGGGCGACGTGATTGAGCCCGACGGCGCGGTAGCAGCGATCGGCAGCG
>JBEKRY010000182.1:0-9276 GCA_049517555.1 Candidatus Sulfotelmatobacter sp.
GGCAAGATTCTGGTCGAGCACTCGAGCATCAATCCCAACAAGGCTGCGCACATCGGACACCTGCGCAACGCCATTCTCGGCGATACGTTCGTGCGCTTGCTGCGTTCTGCGGGCAGGGAAGTCGACGTTCAAAACTACATCGACAACACGGGCGTGCAGGTGGCCGATGTGGTTGTCGGCTTCACCCAGATCGAGAAGAAATCGCGTGGGGAAATCGAGGCGCTGACGCGGCAGCCGCGCTTCGACTACTACTGCTGGGATCTTTATGCGCGCGTCTCGCAGTGGTACGCCGAAGACAAGCAGAATCTGCAGGTGCGGTCGCAGACGCTGCACGGTATCGAGGATGCTTCGACCGAAACCGCGGCTATTGCTGAATTGATTTCGGTTGCTGTGCTGCGGCGCCATCTGGAGACGATGGACCGGCTCGACATCGAATATGACTTCCTGCCGCGCGAGAGTGAGATCCTGCATCTGCACTTTTGGGATGCGGCTTTCATTAAGCTGAAAGAGGCAGGCGTGCTTACTTTCGAGAGCGAGGGCAAGAATAAGGGCTGCTGGGTCATGCGGCGCGCGGGGACTGCAAGTGCTTCCACCACAGACGACACTGAGGACACAGAGGGGGATACAGAGCAAGACAAGATCGACGAAGAAGACCAGAAGGTAATCGTCCGGTCCAACGGGACCGTTGGTTATGTGGGCAAGGATATCGCCTACCACATGTGGAAGTTCGGGTTGCTGGGACGCGACTTTGGCTATCGCAAGTTTTATCGCTATCCCAACAACCATGAGTGCTGGATCTCAGCCGCGGACGGCGAAAAGGATCATCCTCACTTCGGCGATGTCGCAGAAATCTACAACGTGATTGATGCCCGCCAGTCCGAGGCACAGAACACGGTCATCGAAGCGCTGCGCGGGCTGGGCCACGATGAGGCGGCAGATCACTATACGCATTTTTCCTATGAGATGGTCGCGCTGACTCCGCGCTGCGCCGCAGAACTTGGCTACAAACTGAGCGAGGAAGACAAGGCGCGCTCCTACATCGAGGTCAGCGGGCGCAAGGGATTTGGCGTGAAGGCCGACGACTTGCTCGATCAACTGATTGCTTCCGCGAAGAACGAAGTCGACTCGCGCCATCCGCAACTGAGTGAGTCGGAGCGCCAGCAAACTGCTACGCAGATTGCCATCGGCGCTTTGCGCTACTTCATGATGAAGTACACCAAGCAGTCGGTGATTGCGTTCGATTTCAAAGATGCGCTCAGCTTCGAAGGCGAGACCGGTCCTTACGCGCAATACGCCGTCGTGCGCGCGACCAGCATCTTCCGCAAGGCTGGAGCTGATCCCGAGACCTTCGGACGGGGCGCAGTTCTGGCTGCCGATCTGGCACGAGATCTCGCGGGCGAGTCCGGCAATGAAATTTGGGAGCTGTGGCTGGCATCGTCCCAGACTTCGTATGTGATCGACAAGTGCATCGCCACTACGGAACCGGCGTACCTGGCGAAACATGTATTCCAGTTAGCGCAACTCTTCAACGCGTTTTACCACCGCCATCCGATACTCAGCGAGCCCGATGAAAAGCGGAAGCAATTCCTGCTGGCCACAGTTGCCGTAGTCCGCCGCGAATTAATTCGGTGCCTGGCGGCTATGGGCATCACCGTGCCGCCCGTCATGTAGAATACCGGCCACTGGGCGTGCCGGGCGGAGCGCGCATTCCAATCGGCATCATCACTATGCACAACCTTGCGGCCACGTCCGCTCCGTCTCATTGGTGGCTTCGGCGTATCCTCTTCGGCCTGATTGCGCTCGTGCTTATCCTCGCAGTTGCCGGAATGATCTACGAAAACATCTTTGAAGCGCGCGATGTCCGCTTTAATCCCATGCCCGGCAGACGTTTCGACGTGGGTGGGTACAAGATGCACATTAACTGCACCGGCGAGGGAACTCCAGCGGTGATTCTCGACTCCGGCTTGGGTGACAGCTACGTTTCGTGGCGCAAGGTGCAGCCGCAGATCGCCAAGTTCACCCGCGTGTGCTCCTACGACCGCGCCGGAATCGGGTATAGCGATTCCGGGTCTCAACCTCGCACCAGCAAAGTGATCGCCGGTGAATTGCACGCACTGTTGCGGGCCGCAGGCGTTCCTGAACCATATGTTCTGGTCGGCCATTCGATGGGCGGATATGACATGCGTGTTTTCGCCAGCTTGTACCGGGATGAGGTCGCAGGCATGGTGCTGGTCGATGCCTCCCACCCCGACCAGGAGAACCGTTTCCCGCCCGAGCTTAAGAACATGGAAGGAAGCTGGCGGCGCGAAGCCGAGTTCATGGAGTATTCCATGCCGCTTGGGATCCCGCGCCTGTTCGGTTTCTGCGATGACGATCCTGTGATCCGCGCGGCCGAGTGCAACTGGCACACCGCAGCCGAGAGCGTGGCGGAGCTGAAAGCGTTTCCTGAAAGCGCGGCTCAGACCGCAGTGACCGGTGCACTGGGCGACATGCCGCTGGCGGTACTCTCGCACGATCCGGATAAACCGTCCGCCGACTTTTCCCCGGACCTCGCCAAGCCCATCAGCGACGCCTGGGAGAAGATGCAGGAGGAATTGGCGCAGCTCTCAACACGAGGCACGCAGGTCATCGCGAAAAACAGCTCGCACTACATTCAGATTGACCGGCCCGACGTGGTCATCGGCGCGGTTCGCAGCGTGGTGGAGCAGGTGCGTACCGCGCCACCGAAACCAAACTGATCTTGGATACTCGACGATTCAATCTGCATTTCTTCGACCCGCGATTGCTGACTCCTCTAGCTCAAACCTGCTAACCTTTTTTCACTCATTCTGTAATCCGACCGTGAACAATGTTTTGCGCTGCACTTCACTCGCTCTTCAGGAGTACGTGATGAAATCAACGAATCGGAGTCGATTACTCCCGATTGTTCCTATCCTTCTTGCTATCATCGCTGCACCTATTTCTTCGCGCGCGCAGGAACCTGCGCTCGCCGCGCCGGCTGCCGCGCCCGTTCATCGCCCGCGGGTCGGCCTGGCACTCAGCGGCGGCGGTGCGCTCGGACTGGCCGAGATCGGCGTGATTCAGTGGATCGAAGAGAATCACATCCCCGTGGACCGCATTGCCGGGACCAGCATGGGCAGCATTGTCGCCGCAATGTACGCCACGGGCATGTCGCCGGCGCAGATCCAGGACTTTGCCTTGCAGGTCGATTGGGACGAGGCTTTTCTTCCTGAGCCGCTTTACTCGGAGTTGTCGTATCGCCGCAAACAGGATCGGCGCGATTTTCTGATCAGTGCTCCGCTCGGATTGAAGCACGGCCTGAGCGGACCTAACGGGTTCAATTCCGGTCACGGCGTGGGACTGTTGCTGGATCGCATTGCGTTCGGGGAATCCGGTGCGACCAGCTTTGACGATCTCCCAATTCCATTCCGCTGTGTTGCTACTGACATGCTAAGCGGAGAGGGCATTGTGCTGAGTGACGGATCGTTGGCCCAGGCGGTACGCGCCTCGGCGGCGGTTCCCGGCGTTTTTGTTCCCGTCGAGATCGGTGGCCACGTGCTGTCGGACGGAGGCATGGTGCAAAACATCCCAGTGGAGACCGTCCTCGCCATGGGTGCCGATGCGGTGATTGGAGTAGAACTCCGGCTTCCTCCGGCCGACCCAGCTCAACTGCAGACGATCGCGGGCGTGCTCTCTCGCGCCGTTGGTGTCATGATCACGCAGAATGAGCATCGCTCGCTGGCATTGGCCCAGGCCAAAATAAGCGTCGACATGACTGGCTTCTCGGCCACCGATTATTCGCGCGTCAAAGAATTGATCCAGCTCGGTTACAAGACCGCGGCCAGCCAGTCCGCCGGGCTGCTGCCGTACGCGATTCAGGATGAGGCAGAGTGGCAGGCGTATCTGGCGGCTCGTGCGGCGCGCAAACACCGGGCGCCCGACAAGATGGAGACCGTCGAAGTTGCCGGCGCCGATTCCGACACGGACGGCAGGCTGCAGCGCCGCCTCAACAAGGCGCTGCGCGGACCGCTCGATCTCGACAAGGTCGATGCTCAGCTGACGCAGATTGCCGGCCAGGGCCAGTTCGATCGGCTGGGCTATGAAGGATTTGTGCAGAATGGCGTTCCTGCGTTGCGCGTCACTACTCATGAAAAATCCTATGGGCCGCCGTTCGTCGACCTCGCCATCAACGTGGATGGCTCCGGCGTGGCTGCCTTCGATTTTTCTGCGGGCGCGCGCGTGACTTTCATGGATGTTGCCCACGCCGGTGGCGAGTGGCGCAGCGATCTGCTTTTCGGATCGAGCAATCTGGGGGCCAGCGAGTTTTATCAGCCGTTGGGGCAGTCGCCGTTCTTTGTTGCTCCCTATGTTTTCGCATCCAAGTTTGCCCGCAACTCGTTTACTGGACTAACTCGCGTTGCCGTTTTCGGCGACGAGCGCGCCGGAGGCGGTTTCGACATTGGCTACGCCCCGGGCCGGCGTAGCGAATTCCGCCTCGGGTATGAGCTGTTCGAAGCCAAGCTGAATCCGCTGATTGGCAGTGCGGGCCTGCCCACCATCAGCGGCACTACCGGTGAGTTCCGCGCCCGTTATGTCTGGGACGGGCAAGACAGTCCGGCGGTTCCCAGCCGCGGCACCCGCTTGGTCACAACCCTTTCACGCGTGCTACAGAGCCCGGGGCAGCCTCATCCCATCGGGCAGTTCGATACGCAGACTTCCAGTTTTGTGCCGGTCGGCGGGAAGACTTCTCTCTTCTTCGACATCGCGGGCGGTACGACCGTCGGCGGATCGGCCGGGCCGCTCGAAGTCTTTTCACTCGGAGGACCATTCCGTTTGGGAGCGTATCTTCCCTACGAATTTGTGGGCAACCACTATGCCTACTCGTCACTCGGATTCCGGCGCGAAGTTTATCGCCTGCCCCAACTGGTAGGAGGGAGGGTCTATTGGGGCGGATGGTATGAGGCTGGTACTGCGTTCGGGACGGCGGAGGCCAATCCCGGACCAGTTGTGGTGCGCGGTACATTCAATCTCGGATTCATTGCGGACACCATCGTCGGCCCAGTCGGACTGGCCGGCAGCGTCAGCCCCACCGGCCAAAGCCGAGTGAACTTCTCGATCGGCCGCGTTTTTTAGCGCGGCGCGGATTGATATACTTCGCCCGTTGTAAAAAGGCGTAATTGTAGCAATATTTATGTTGTCATTCCGAATCGAGCTGAAAGCCCGGTGAGGAACGTGCTGTTCGCCACCGCGATCGAGAAAGCATGGAGGAATACAGGTGCGTTCATCCACTCTACGTTTGATTCTGCCGTTATTGGTTTCCATATCCGCCGCTGCCCAGCAGACTCCTCAACCGCCGCCCGCAGCGAAGCCCCTGTTCACCCTGCAGGAAGTCATGGTCCCGGTGCGCGACGGAGTTCATCTGCAGACGGTCATCCTCGCTCCAGTCGATCAAAAGGGTCCGCTGCCTATTCTCTTCCGCCGCACGCCCTACGGCGTTCCCGAAAAGCCGCCCGAGCAAATACCGCCGTTCATGAAGGAACTTGCTCAGGACGGCTACATCTTCGTGATCCAGAACCTGCGCGGACGTTTCAAGTCGGAGGGCGTGTTCAACCTTTCTTCCTGGGTCGACCTGAAAGATCCCAAAGCCACCAACGAGACTACCGACGCCTACGACTCCATCGAGTGGCTGGTGAAGAACGTTCCCAACAATAACGGCAAAGTTGGGATGTACGGCGTGTCTTACGATGGCCTGACAACCGCGCTCACGCTGCTGCACCCGCACCCGGCGCTCAAGGCGATCAGCGAGCAGGCCTCGCCCGTCGACCAGTGGATGAACGACGACGACCATCGCTTTGGCGCGCTGCGCGAGAGCTACGACTTTGAATATGCGGTGCTCGAGCAGGCCGACAAAAATAAAAACACGAATTTCGATTTCGAGACCTACGACACGTACGAGTGGTATTTCAATCTGGGGCCGCTCTCGAACATCAACGCGAAATATCTTCACGGCTCCATTCCTTACTGGAACTCAACCGTTGAGCATCCTGATTACGACGACTTCTGGAAGAAGGAAGCGTGGGTCAGCCAGCTTCACGCCTCGACCGTTCCCAATCTCAATGTGGCCGGATTCTGGGATCAGGAAGATCCGTGGGGGCCGTGGCAGATTTTTCGTCACGCGGAAGAGAACGATCCCCAGCACACGAATTTTATGGTGGCCGGACCGTGGTATCACGGCGAGTGGTGGAGTCCCAAGGGCGACAGTATTGGCATCATCCCTTTCGGTGGACACGAGACGGCGCGCGAGTTCCGCGAAACGATTGAAGCGCCGTTCTTTCGTTATTACTTGCACGGGCAGGGCGAGAAACCAGCGTGGCAGGCCAGCACTTTCCAGAGTGGTTCGAATACATGGCATACCTATACCGCGTGGCCACCGAAGGAAGCGAAGCCAACCAAGCTTTATCTGCACGCCGACGGCACGCTTTCATTTGCAGCGCCCAGCGCGGCGTCTGGCGCGGCGTCTGGAACAGGCAAGGCCGAGAGTTACCGCGAGTATGTTTCCGATCCGGCGAATCCAGTGCCCTACCGCCAGCGCCCTATCTCACCGACTTATCCCGCAGGCGACTGGCGCACGTGGGAGGTCGCTGACCAGCGCTTTGTCGATCATCGGCCCGACGTTCTCTCGTTCGTCAGTGAACCGCTGGACCACGACCTCACCGTCACCGGCCCGCTGGCGGCGAATATTTTTGCCTCCACCTCCGGCACCGACAGCGATTTTGTGGTCAAGCTGATCGATGTCTATCCGCAGGATGCGCAGAAAAATGCATGGCATCCCGACGAAGGCCCGAAGCCTGGGCAGTATGCCCAGTCCCTGAACGGCTACGAACTGCCGATTGCGATGGAGGTTCGCCGCGGCCGCTATCTAGCGAGCTACGAAACGCCGCATGCGCTGACGGCGAACAAGCCGACCGAGTGGAACGTTTCCTTGCGCGATCACGATCACGTCTTCCTCAAAGGGCATCGCATCATGGTGCAGATTCAGTCGACGTGGTTTCCGGTGATCGACCGCAACCCGCAGAAGTTCGTGCCGAGCATCTATCAGGCCACGGCGTCAGACTTCGTCCCCGCCACGCAGCGGATCTACTGCTCGCCCGATCTGCCGTCGCACCTGCTGCTGCCGGTCGTGCCTTAGAAGAGTCGCCCGTTTGCTGACGAGGCCGAGCATTCGAATCCGCAATGTCAACCAGCGCGTGTAGAGTGCCGTGTAGAGTTCCGTGGAAGAGTGGCGCTTCAGCGCCGCGTTAGTGATGTGAAACGGATTAGGGCTTTAGCCCCGGTTGGCTTTTAGCGAAGACGCTGCAAGCGAAACAACCCCAAGGGCTGAAGCCCACATAGATTGTGAGCGGTTTACGCGGCGCTGAAGCCCGCTCTTCCACTAAGCCCGCTCGTCCACAATGCCTGCTGGATTCGATGGCGTAGAAAAAAAGGCCCGGGAGATCTCCCGGGCCTCATTCCAACCTTTGGTAGCTACTTTCCGCCGGCCGTGCCGTGCTGTCCCAGCCACGCCGCCAACTTGGGTTCCTGCTGCGACTTTAAATCAATGCAGTTGTTGATGCGCTCAATCGACTGTTTATAGCTGCGCTCCGCCGCCGGGATCTTGTGCGCGGAAAAGAATTCCGTCACCTGATCGCGCATTCCGGAATCGCAGAAAACGCCGGTGGACTGCACCACCTCGGCGCTGGCAAACGGACCGCCAGCTTTCGCGATTGCGTCCCAGTGCGACTGGATGAAATCCCAGGCCAGTTTTTCGCCCGCCGGATTCCCCATCACCGAGCCGACCACACTCAGAGCGTCCTGCGATCGCACATCGGACGAGACGGCAAACTCCAGCGTGCGCTCCAGCAATTTCGGATCGCTGAACTGGGGCAGGGTATACAGGTAGGTGTAATACTGCTCCGGCGACTTAGCATTTTTCGTGGCGGCCAGCACGCGATCATAAAACGCAGCATCGCCGTTCAAGGCGGCAAGAGAGAAAGCCCCTCCCGCCAGTTCGCTGTCGACGGATGCCGGATCGGACAAGGCTTTGTCGGCGATTCTTCGCGCTTCCTCCAGAGTCTCAGGATCGCGGGCATCGTAACCCAGCGTATTGAACACCCGCGCGCGCAGAGTACGCTGTTCGTCAGTCTCGCCTGGCTTCGGCTCGTATCCCATTTCTTTCATGGCCGGAGCCAGATATTGGCGCAGCCACATGCGATACCCATCACGATCGCTGCTGCTCACCAGATAGCGCCCAATGTAATTGAGGTGGCCTAGAACATCGTCCATCACGGCCCGGTTGCGGTCGGACTGCAGACCTTGCGCGAATGCGAGGAAGTCGCCAACCGGTTCGCGCCCCACGCGCACCGACGCCCAGACGTCGCTCTGCAATGCGATGCGCTCGGCCGGAGTCAGCTTGGTTTCAGCGTCACTCGCCAGAGCCCGAACCGCATCCGCTGAATTGCCCGTGCGGTAGTAGCCGGTCGCGCCCGCGTTAGCCAGAACCCAGGTCGAGCATCCCGGCAACGTGAAGGTTTCTTCCTTCTTGGTCATGAGTTCGCACTTCGCGTTGTTCCCGCTGGCCGATCCGCGCAGGCAGATGGGAATCTGCCAGAGCTGATCGTTAGGAGCTTCAAACTTGGCGCGGTCAATGTAATACCGCTGCTGACTCAAATTGACGGTAGTCGAATTACCTTTGCATTGTGACGTCACATTGACGATAGGAGCGCCCGGCTGCTTCACCCATGTCGGCATGATCTTGTCGACCGGCTTCTTCGACGTTTTCGCCTGTGCATCCCAGAAATCGTCGGCGGTTGCATTGGCATACTGATGCTGTTGCAAATATGCGTTCACGCCCGCACGAAACGTCTCTTCGCCGAGGTACGATTCCAGCATGCGCAATACCGACGCTGCCTTGCCGTAAGCGATTCCATCAAACAACTCCTGAATCTGCGCCGGAGTTTCCGCCGCCTGGTGAATGGGACGCGTATTCGCGAGCGAATCCACGTTCAGGGTTTGGCCGGTTCCGCTGACTTCATCTAGCGCATAATTCCATTCCGGCTTCCACTTCGCTACTGGCTTAGTTTCCATCCAGGTGGCAAAACCTTCGTTGAGCCAGATGTCGTCCCACCACTTCATGGTCACCAGGTCACCGAACCACTGGTGCGCCATTTCGTGAGCGATAACGGAAGCGATTTCTTTCTTCAAGTCGATGGAGCCGTGTTGCTCGTCGATCAGCAGAAT
>JBEKRY010000183.1:0-9511 GCA_049517555.1 Candidatus Sulfotelmatobacter sp.
TGCGCCCGACAATCTCCAGCGTGCGCAAAGTATGCGCGACTTCTTCTTTGAGCCAGGCATCGCCCGTGACCACGGTCACGCCGAGAACTTCGGTCTGTGGCGATTGCACCAAGAGCAGGATGGCCTGCTGATCGGTTCCTCCCGGTCCGGCTGCGTCTTGATCGATGATGACCTTGCGCTTGCCGGAGGGCTGCTGGCTCCAGCCGGGAAGGCACGTCACCAATAGCACTGCGCATGCCATCAGACACAGCCGGACCATTCTCATGTCGCCCCCAATTAATTGCTCGTACAAAGGATTGAATTCTATTTCGCGCGAGTCAGCTTCGCCAGCGGTTTTATTGGCCCGCTGATAGAATGCCCATCAGCGCAGACAAACTGAGCGCAGACAAATCTCTTTGCAGTTCGGTTCGCGCCTGTCCGTCTGGCCCGCCTTCGTATGCCGCGTCTCTGCATAGTTTCGCAGCAATTTCCGTCTGCCAGCTCGCGTAGCTGCCGCCTTGCAGCGATTTTGCTCTTCTTGCTTTCGCTTTCTCTGTCCTTGCAGTCTCAACAAGCCGCTTCGTTGCGCGGCACGGTTCGCAACGCGCAAGGAAGTCCGGTCGCCGGCGCAACCGTTCACCTGCAGGTCAAGGATGGCGCACAGACGCAAACAACGCATACGGATGTGCAGGGCAATTACCTCTTTCCCGATCTGCATGGCGGAGTCTATGTGCTGCGAGCCGCAATGGCGGGATATCGCGATGCAGAAATTCCGTCACTGTTTCTAGGCGCGACGGAGGCGAAGAGCGTCGACGTCATTTTGCTGCCAGCAAAGACTCCGCAGCCGCATTCCTCATCCCACCCCGGAAAGCCCGAGTTCTTTGATCAACCCAAGTTCGCCGTCGCCGGAGTCACCGACACCACAAGTCTCGGCGGTCACGGGTCCGACACGATCGTGCGAACCCGGGCAGCGCTGGCCAAAGAGACGGTCTCGCTGGGCAAGGATCCAGCTAGCGCCGCGTCCCCCGGCAATTACGAGCGAGAGCGCGACCAACTCAAGGCGCTGCTGGCTGACGAAAAAAATGCCCAAGACGACAAGCCTGAACTCCATCACCGGCTCGGCGATGTCCAGGAGAAGCTCGGCAATCCTCTCGAGGCGGTGCGCGAGTACCAGCGCGCTGCCGAGCTCGATCCCAGTGAGACTTATCTTTTCGATTGGGGTTCTGAACTTCTGCTGCATCACGCCCCGGAGCCTGCTCTGGAGGTGTTCACCCAGGGCAACCGCCTGTTCCCAGGTTCGGTCCGCATATTGATTGGGCTTGGAGCGGCAAGGTTTGCACTCGGATCCTATAATCAGGCCGTGCAACAAGTTTGCGCGGCCTCCGACTTGAACCCCAGCGATCCGGTTCCGTACCTATTCTTGGGAAGGATGCAGAGCGCCCAGACCACGAGTTCCGACGACACCAGGAGTTCGGCCGGCGTCGTCGAAAAGCTGCACCGTTTCGTCACACTCCAGCCACAAAACGCCGAGGCGAACTACTACTATGCGGTCGGTCTTTGGAAGCTGCGAAAGGCGCCAGAGGACGCGGCCAGCGCCGTGCAGATTGAGAATTTCCTGAAAAACGCGATTCGTCTCGAACCCATGAATGGCGCCGCCTATCTGCAACTGGGCATTCTTCATTCCGAGCAAAAAGATTATCCGCAGGCGATTTCCGACTACCAGCACGCCCTTCAGACCAATGCGCAGGCGCAGATGCCGATGCAAGTCGAAGAAGCGCACTTCCGCCTGGCTCAGGCTTACCGGCAGGTTGGAGACGCCGTGAAGGCTGAAGCGGAGCTGCGGGAATACAGCCAGATCGCCAGAGAGTCAGCGAAGGAAGAGGAACGCGAGCGCCACGAGATCCGGCAATTCGTCTACACCCTGCGCGACCAGCCGGCTTTGCAGAATACACCCGAGAAGCCCGCCCAGAATCCCTAGACTGGGCTACCCCGCGTCTACCGTGGGACGAGAAACGCCGCTCGGCCACGCTCTGTGTTACACTTTCTGATTCATAAAGACAAACTGTCGCAAGCAGGACACCCAATCCACACATGCTTTTTTCCAAAGAATATGTGGGCTACCTGGCCCGCGAAGTCACCAAGAAACTGATTGCTGGCAAGTTCATCGAGACCTCCGCGCTACCCGCGGTCACCGAGCGCGTGAACGCCGCTTTGGTCGATGAACTCTCGCTCGAGGATCGCATCAACGACGAAGTGCGCGTCATCCTCGAAGCCTACTCCGACGAAATGAACAAGACCGGCGCCAACTACCAGGAGATGTTTCGCAAGGTAAAAACCGAGCTGGTGCGCAAATACAAGGCGGTCCTGTGAGACTCAGCCGCGACAAAGTCAACGTGCTGGCCCGCGCCGTTTCCGACGTGCTCAAGCAGATGGACGAAGTCGAGTTCATCGAAGACCCCAACGCTATCCGCCAGGAAATCCGCAAGATTCTTGAAGCGCTGCTCATGCAGGAAGCCAGAATCGACGTGGCCGCCCGCCAGAAGATCGAAGGCCAGAAACGCACCATCCTCGAAGGCTCGCAGGAGTGGGACATCCTCTACCGCAAGTACTACAACGAGGAAGTGAAGAAACTCGGCGTGTAGTTGTTGCGGTTCGAGATTTACTGCGCCTCCTTCAGTTCAATCGAAACCAAATTGCGCACCGATCGAGCTGGGCGCTTGTCTTCGCTGACCACCAGCTTGAGCGGACCCGAGTGCGCGTCCAGCGGCTTTCCATCGATTGTGTCGGCAACCAGCACCTCCCCGGGATGGAAGCTGGGATCAACTTCGCCCAGTGCGAGCACAGCCTTGTAGCCGTCAGAGCCCATAGCCACGATGTAGTGGGCGAGCGCTTTGCCGCGAAGTTCATTGCCCAACGGCACTCCAAGCTTGCCGAGCAAATCTGAGACACGAACTCCGGAGTACGTTTCGTCGGCATTGGTATGGGCGTTGTGGATCGTTACGGTGATGTGAGGGACGGCCTTCAGTTCCGGCGCCGACAGCACGACTGACGGGTGATCCGAGTCAGTCAGCAGAGTCAAAGCGTCCTTCGCGGATGCTGTTGTCGTCCCCTGTTGTGCGAATAGGGCAGAGGAAGCGAAAAGTAGGATGACTAGAAGGATGGAGTTGAGCTTTCCGGTGCGCATGATGGGAGCATAACGCGGCGGCCAGTCGTTGTCAGCAGGAACGTCACGAGGAACGTCCGATCGGGTCGGGGAAAATGCGAAGCTGCTCCAGCTGAAAAAGGGCCCCGCTTGCGCGAGGCCCCACGGGGGAGGAACTGCACCACTCTCAGGAGGCCTCGTTTCGCCTCAGAATCTGAGAAAGCGCAGGATGGTGCGTGACTCTGTAGGGAGAAGTCTTATACCCTGACCAAGAGAAGGCAACAGAAATGTGGCGATAACGCGAGACGGAGTTCCATTTTGGGAATGCAAGACCGCGGCTCTCATCCCGAGCGAAGCGAGGGATATAGAGAGATTGTCATCCCGAGCGAAGCGAGGGATCTGGGTGTTTGCCTGCAGTGGCGATAGCGTTGGCGCAAGCAAGAACCCAGATCCCTCGCTTCGCTCGGGATGACAAATGGTGAGGGAGGAAGAAGTCGATTGTTGGGAACTCAGATCAGCGAAATGAAGGCGATGGTAAAACGCGCGGCCGAACAGGCCGGATTCGACCTCGTCGGAATCGCCCCCGCCGCCGACGCGCCTGAACTCAAACATTTTCCCGAATGGATTGCCGCCGGCCATGCCGGCGAAATGAAATACCTGGAAGCTCGCGATGATCAGGGCGACCTCAAACGAGCGTCGCTCGCGCGCGTCGCGCCGTGGGCGCGAAGCGTAGTGGTTTGTGCCATCAACTACAACACGGATCAGCCCTACTCGACCGAAGTCCCCAATCCCACTCGCGGATGGATCTCACGCTATGCCTGGAGCCGCGAGGATTACCACGATGCCGTCCTGCGCCGCCTCAAGCAGGTGGAATCTGCTCTGCACCGGGAACTGCCGAGCGATTTTCAGCCGGCTCTCACGACTCGCAGCTACGTCGACACCGGACCGATCGTCGAACGCGTCTATGCGAAGTATGCTGGCGTGGGCTGGATCGGCAAGAACACCTGCCTCATCAATCAGAAAAAAGGTTCGTGGCTTTTTCTGGGCGTGATTCTCACGTCACTCGAACTAAGGCCCGATCTTCCGGCTCCCGATCGCTGCGGTAGTTGCACGCGGTGCATCGACGCCTGCCCCACGGATGCGATTCTCGCGCCCTACCAGCTCGATTCCAACAAGTGCATCGCGTATCTCACCATCGAAAAGCGCGGCTCGATCCCGGAGGAACTACGCCCGGGCATAGGCCACCACGTCTTCGGCTGTGATATTTGCCAGGACGTTTGCCCGTGGAACCGCAAAGCTCCGGCATCGACCGCACCTGAATTTCAACCTCGCCCTGGCTTGGTGAATCCCGCGCTGGCGTGGCTGGCGGAATTGTCCGTCGAGGAGTTTCGCGAAACATTTCGCGGGTCGCCCATCCGCCGCACCAAGCGCGCCGGCCTTCGCCGCAACGCCGCCATCGCCATGGGCAACAGCGGCAACTCAGAATTTCTTCCCCTTCTCGACCAACTGACAGCCGACGAAGACGAATCTGTCAGCGAAAGCGCGGACTGGGCTAGGAAGCGTCTGCTTGCGTCGAGCGAATAACAAATAACGTCGGCGCGCTCGGAGCCTTTCTCAGATTCGCGTTGTCTTCGCCCTGCGTGATTCCCTGTACGTCCTCACTCTTTAGACCTGGAAGCCTGGCTTCCCCTGATTATCGGCAACTAATCTCGGCTTTATGGGTTCTTAATGGTGGGCCACTGATCTGTTTTGTGATCATGTTTTCATGCCACATACAATCCGTGCGACGCGCCTGCGTCGGTTTCGCGGCCATTGCCTTGGCGATGGTTTTGACCTCCGCATCGGCCACGGCCGCGTCGGCTACTCTTTTGCTGGAAGAACCCTACGGCAAAATGGGATTCTTTACCGCCACGGGCCATGCTGCGGTTTATCTGTCTGGCGTCTGTGCGGAAACCCCACTAGTCCTGCGCCGCTGTGCTCCGGGAGAAACAGGAATCGTTCTCAGCCGCTACGATGGCGTGGGTGGATACGACTGGGTCGCTATCCCTCTGATCCCCTATTTATACGCGGTCGAGCGGCCCGAGGATGTTCCACTATTTGCTGACGCGAAGATGACCCTATTCCTCCGCGACAGCTATCGCCGCAAATATCTCGAAGAAGTTGCGCCCGATGGAAAGGATGGCGAAACTCCACATGGAAACTGGTACCAACTGGTGGGTGCGTCCTACGATCGCGCCATGTATGGCTTTGAGATTGAAACCACTCCGGAGCGGGACGAGGCCTTAATCCGCAAACTCAACTCGTCGCCCAACCGGTCTCATTTCCATCTCGTCTCCCGCAACTGCGCCGACTTCGCCAAATACGTTCTCAACTTTTATTATCCGAAGTCGCTGCATCGCAGCGTGGTCGCGGATCTGGGTATGACCACGCCCAAGCAGATGGCGAAAATGCTCACCCGATTCAGCGATCGCCACCCCGGGCTCCAGTCTTCGCGGCTGATTATCGCGCAAGTGCCGGGCAGCATGCCGCGCAGTGCGCCCGTGCATGGCGTCGTCGAATCGTTCTTGAAATCGAAGAAATACATTGTGCCCAGCGCCGTGTTCAGCCCGATCTTTGCAGGGTGCGTCGCGGCCGTGTATGTTGGCACAGGAACGGGACACTTCGATCCGGCGCGCAACGCTCTGGTCTTTGTTGCAAGAGGTAATGTCGCAGGAGGCAATCGCGAACGGCCCTTGGACCGTGAAGATCGCCGGGCCTACCAGCTGGAACTGAAACATTTTCTGGCGGATGCGTATCCGGAAAACCCAAAGCCGAATGTCGACCGGGCATGGAAAAGGCTGCAGTCCAGAGCGAAAACCACCGTCGATGCGCAAGGCCGGCCCGTTCTTCAGTTGCCGGTGGCAGATGGCTTCGTCGAGATCGGCGCGGCGGCCGGCAATGTCCTGAACAGTAACGCGCCTCCGCAGTTGGTGAGTCAGCTCCTCGAGGCCCGCCTGCAGTCGGAACTGCGGCGCCGATCGGCGCGGGATATCTCCGAAACGGAAGTCGAGCGCGACTGGCAGCTCCTGCAAACGAGCATGGCCACGGAGAAGGTGGAGCAAGGAAAGAGAGATTCTTCGCTCACGGCTAGTTCACGCAATACTCTGAGAATATCCGCGGAAACCGGCCCTGATCCCGGGAGCCCTATCCAGTGAGATAGAGCGGCCGCGCCCCTCGGCGCGGCCTTCACATCTATTGTTGTTGATCTGGCGGAGTCTGCGGCGGTCGTCCGCCGGGAAAGCTCGCGCCGGGAATGGGTGGCTGCCCCGGTGGCTGTTGCTGTTGAAGCTGCAACTGCCGCTGCTGCATTTCCTGCAGCATTTCCTGCGGCGATTTAACGCCGGGCTGGTCCGGCGGCGGTGCTGGCTGCTCCGCCTCTGCGGCCGCCTCGTCCGCCGCAGGGTCACTCTCTTCTGCGGCATCAGGCTCGTTCGCCGCGTCTTGTTGCGCCGAATTAGGCGGTCTTTGCTCGGCCACTGCCGGCCCACTCGGGGGACTCATGCTGTCCCCTCCTGTCCTTGCCACCAGCACGACGCGCGTTAGCAACGCGTCGTTCGTCGCGGATCCCAGCAACACATAGTTAAACCGCGATCCGTTCAGCAGTTCGGCCATCACTTCCCGCGCCGGCCCAGGTCCGAGGTGGGTTACAACCCGCTCAGGCGCCGAGGGGATTTCAATCTCTGCCCCGGTCTGCTTGCGTACGGCACGTAAAATGTCGCCCAGCGTCGAGTTCGGAGCCACAATGGTCAGCTGCTGGTTCTGATAACTCACTTGCGGAGGCACCGGCGCCATCGAATCCAGCGGAATCTGTTGCACCGGCCCGGTCGGACCAGATGGCAAATCAGGTGGTGGCACTGGCGGTTTCTTCGCTTTCCGCTGGCTCTGCGAGGAGGCGGCGTGGGCAGAGGTCGGGATCGCCAGACCCAGAACGGCCGCGCACAGGATGATCACTCCGGCAGCCTTTTTGAATTTCGATCCCGTGCTCATAACCACTCCTCCCAGCAATCCTGCTTCGAGGGACACCGCTAAGATGCTGCTGCCAGGATTCTAGCACCGGCACGCCCTTCAAGAGCAGGCAGAAGTCCCAATTGGAGAACGGTTTGAGACTGCTCTCTTGCATACTTTGAAGTTGGGCATGAACTCCAAGGCCGGGAAGTCGATTTGCAGCCAACCTTTTCCGCAGCCGCGAAATCTTAGCAAGTCTCGCAGCAGCGGCGTAAACTCAAGCCAGGGCTTTCAAGCCCTTGAGAACAAAGCATGAAAGCAAAGGCGGAATGGTTATGAATTCAAGGTCCGATCGGACGTCCCGTCAAAGGACTTGTGCCCCCGGAGCGGCTTTATGGATTGCCTGCGCCATCCTGGCGGCGTCGCCCGTGATCGCCCGCGCCCAAAGATGCCAAACGGCAGGTGATCTTGACGATGCCGCCCGGGCCGCCATTACCGCTGCCGGCCAGCGCTACTTCGGCATGG
This sequence comes from Candidatus Sulfotelmatobacter sp., assembly GCA_049517555.1. Lineage (GTDB taxonomy): Bacteria > Acidobacteriota > Terriglobia > Terriglobales > Acidobacteriaceae > Sulfotelmatobacter. The sequence continues at coordinate 7,631 of JBEKRY010000183.1, forward strand.
CGGCCAAGGCGGACGTTGCATCCTTGCGGCAGAATGCCATCCCTAGCCTCGCCTCTGGCTTCTCCGGGATTGAAACCACCGTCAAAGACCACCAGCCGGATCTCACCGGCGCCCAGGGCACGGTCAAGTCGGTATTCCTGCTCGAAACGGAAGGCACGACGCCGACCCCTCATGCCGAGTTTTACTGCGGAGTCTTCGGCAAGAACGGTCAGACTGCTGGAAGCGCTGTTTTCTATCTCGATAATCTCGCGCCCGGGAAATACGGAGTAGTCCTGCTGGAGGCGAATGGTTCCAAGGGAAAAACCATGTTCTCCGTGATCCTCCAACAGGCCGGAACTGACTGGAAATTAGGCGGTCTTTACGTGAAATCTGCTCTGGTCGCGGGACATGACATCGACTGGTTCCTGGCGCACGCCCGCGAATACAAAGCCAAGGGCCAGGTGCATAACGCGTGGTTCTACTACCTGCAGGCCAGCAGCCTGCTCTCGCCTCTGCCCTTCATGGCAACGCTGGCTACGGACAAGCTCTCCGAAGAGTCACAAGGCGTGCGGCCGGCGGATCTTCCCTCCGACGGAAAAATTGCGGACCTCGCCGCTTCGCCAGCCTCATATAAACTTACCGCCGTGTTTCCTGAGGTTGTGGGCAACGACCTGGACTTGATCGTGAAATATCAAGCCGCCGACATTTCCAACACCAACCAGGCCTATCAGAACAATGTTACCGTCATCAAAGCGCTGGTAGCGAAGTATCCGGAAGTGCGAGACGCATTCGCCGGAGTCGTCGCCCGAGCCGTCGATCCCAGCGGCCGCGACTACGGGACGCTGTTGGCAATGAAAGATGTGAAGTAGGAATACGGTACTCAATTCTAAGATCTGCGATCTAAGCGTTCAGCCCTCGGAGGCGTGCGCCCCACTCTCTTCCAGCCGGCACTCCTTAGGATTCTTGTCGTCTCGCAATCCCAAAAACACTGGCGCGCGCAGTTTCGGTCCGCTCCCGTCGCTGGTGCCGCCTGTCCATTCTGCGAACTCGATCTCCGCCACCAACTCGGGCTTCACCCAAAATACTTTGCGCAGCGCTTCAACTTCCCCGAAGAACGGATTCTTCTCTGTCTCCAGCTTCTTCAACACCTTCCAAATTTCATCCAGTGATCTCTGATCGAATCCACTGCCCGCCTGCCCCACGTGAATCAGCCGCCTTTTTTTATCATAGAGTCCGAGCACGAGCGACCCAAAATGTGCGCGGCTGCCTTCGGGTTCGGTGTATCCGCCCACGACAGCTTCAAGCGTATGTCGGATTTTTATCTTCAGCCACTCACGGCTGCGGCGTTCTTCGTAGAAACTGGCGCGCTTCTTCGCGACAATGCCCTCCAACCCCTTTTGCCGCGCCATCTCAAACAACGCCTTGCCGTGGTTCTCATAGTGATCGGAAAATCGCACCGCATCGCCCGTCACCAGCATCGACGCCAGCTTGCGCTTACGCTCCTCGAGAGGCACGCGCCGCCAGTCGGAGCCGTCCAGATACAGCAGATCGAACGCGTAGTACAGCACCGGCACATCGGCATTCCCCACGGCTCGCCGCCCGCCCGGACGAAATCCCGTGCGACGCCTTCCCATCGCCATCGAGCGCCACCACTTCGCCATCCAGAATCGCGGTCTTCGCCGAGACGAGCCGAGCCATCTCCTTCAACTCCGGATAACGCGGTGTCAGATCATTCTGATTCCGCGATACCAGCCGCACCTTGCCGCCGTCGATGAACGCGATCGCGCGGTATCCATCCCACTTGATTTCAAACAGCCAGTCTGCCCCGTCAAATGCCTTCTCCACCGACTCCGCCAGCATGGGATGAATCTGCAGAGGCATCGGCCGTTTCACGGGTTCAGG
>JBEKRY010000184.1:0-9204 GCA_049517555.1 Candidatus Sulfotelmatobacter sp.
TTCTTGTTCATCACCGCCACCTGCGCCAGGATGAACAGCGCCCGTCCCTGATCTCCAACTTTCTTATCCAGCGCCTGCTGCGCCAGTTCCTGCGCGCCCTTCGGATCGCCCGCCGCCAGCCGCTTTTCGGCCGTCACCAGCATCCGCCGGTCTTCCAACCGCGACAATTGCACCAGTTCCGGCGCCGATACCTGCACAAACTGCACTTCATTCGCCGCTTTCGCCTGCGCCTTCAAGTCGATGTTGTCCAGAATCGTCGCGTACTCGGTCCGCAGCCCGGCTGGATCCTTTTCGAGCGCCAGCAGAGAAGTATAGAAATACCTGGTCAGAATATAGCCTTGTTTCACCGCGTCATCCACCGCCTGCAGGCGCATCGCTTCCGCCGTCTGCTTGGTTCCCGTGGTTCGAATCTCGATCGCCCGCACCCAGCACTCGGTCACCAGCAAAGAAATATCGGTCTGGAAACTTTCCTCGAGCGGCGCCCGCTTCACCGATTGCAGCAGCGGCTCCAGCCGCTTGATCGAAGTGAAATGTTTTTCCGCCATCGGATCGAGCAGGTAGTGCAGGTAGGCATGCCGGATCTGCGGCATCTTCAGCGGATCCAGCGAACTCGCATCCGGCGAAGGAAACACCACCACGTCATAATCAGTTCCGTAATTGCGGGCGTTGGCTTCATTCGGATCGCCCATGAAGTCCAGATACACCGTGAAGGTGCGCCCCAGAAATCCTCCCGACTGCAGTTTCAGGTAGATATCCGTGTCGAACACCATCTTCGCCAGCGGCACGTGATAGCGCTCCACCAGCGCGGCATAGTTCGCCCGATGCCGCTCCCAGATCGAGTGCAACCCGGCCTTGTCGTAGAACGGCTCCAACACCTTACTAAACCCAGCGATCAGCACCGCATCCGGAGGCAGGTCGTCCTCCTTCACCCGCGGAAGAAACTGCGGCGGCCCCTCCATATACAGCGCCAGCGACACATATTGAGAAAGATCGTGCGCCTCATCCCGTCCCCGGTTCCCCGCGTACCAGGAGCACATCGAGGTCATCGCCGTCTGCGCATCCGCCGAGTTCTTAAGATTCTTCTCCACCTCGGCCCGAATGTTGAGCCGCTGGGCATCGGAAATGTTCAACCCCACGTTGTAGCCGCAGGTATTCATCGCCGTGAGCACGGCGAACAAGGTCTCGCTTGTATCCAGCGTAATGGGATTATTGTTATCCGCCAGACACACCGGCACCAGCAGCCCCAGAATGGCCGCTATGGTCAAACCTCGAAACCCACCTCGAAGCCCAAAACCCAGAACACGACTCAGGAAGAAACGACTCAGGAATCCCTCCCGCAAGCTCGCGAATGCGTTATTGCCGCGCCGACATCGGCCACTATCACGATTAGAAGATAGGCGGAGAACACATCCAGTTTACGGTCTGGTAAGCAGAGGGTCAAACCTCGCCCGGGGTTATACCGTGAGGGAAAAATTGTCGACCCCCCTCCCCACTTTCAGGCCATTCGGTTCGTCGATCGCTCGCGGCGATGTCAGCGTCCGTCCGTGGGAGGCGTTGGCGAAACTGGTGGGAGTTTCGGTAGATGGATACAAATGAGCCAAATCTGTCTTTAGCAAACTTCGTTCCGCTTCGCGAACGCATAGTAGAACCACCGTGTGCCGTAGTGTCGGCTTTTTTGGGGGTAGTCTTCTGGTAACTCGCGAAGAAGTTCGAAGGGGACGGCTGCAAGCTCGGCGATCACCCGACGCGGGGTTGCGCAGTGCGTCATGAGACCACCGTGCGATGGGTGCAAGATGTATCCATCTCCTAGCCAAAATGCCCTGGTCGGCAGTCTCTCTGCGGCGCGGGGGATCGCCGACTTAACTGTTCTTAACAGGGCAAGCGAGATTCTCCCACAAGTCAATACCCACAACGCAGAATAAAATAGCAGTTTCCTTCTGCCGGCTAATCTGATGGCTAACGTCCGCAGTCGTTCTCGATCCCACCGCCAATCGATAAAGAGTGCACGCGGGTTGTGTGACGAGAAAATGAGTACACCACCGGGCTTGAGAACGCGATGGCATTCACTCACACACTGGTGCCGCTTCTGATCAGGGACCAGGTAGTCCAGGCCGTTAAATGAAAAGATGACTGCATCGAAGGAACCATCCGCGAAAGCGGAAAGGTCGGCCGCATCGGCCACAGCAAATTTCAAGTCAGGAAACCTGGTGCGGCAAACATTGATCATCTCTTCGGCATAGTCAACGCCCACATAATGTGAAGCGATATTGGAAAGATAAGCCGTAGTGCGTCCTCCACCAACCCCTAAGTCGAGGATACGCATTCCGGGCTCAAGATAGCTGTCAAACAGCAGACGTTCGCAACAGGTGAGATAGCTCTGTTCAGCGTAGTATGCGACTACTTCCCGAGAGTTGTAGACTTCCAGATTGCCGAGTTGATCACTTTCACACATACGCCATGAGTCGGGTCGGCACTCACCTTGCCCCGCGCGCGGATCGCGCGACCAGAAAAAGCAACCGTTGATTTCAAGACAAGTGTACGACAGATTTGGTGCTCACTGGACTGTGTACGCCACTCCATTGCTCACGACGCCATATTGCTCGACGGTTAGGTTGCCCGGCTCTAACCCCGTTGAGGGCACCGTCACGACGACTGTGCTGTTGCTCCAACCGGTCACAACGCCGGTTGCCTCTGGCCCGATCGCCACGTACCCGCCCTGCTGCGTCGCTCCAAACCCCGATCCGTAGATCGTAAGCTGCAGCCCTGGATATAACGTCGGGGTCGACAGGCTGATGATCACCGGAGGTGTGACCGTGGAGGGGGGGCGACAATTTTTCCCTCACGGTATAACCCCGTCAAACCTCGCCCCCGGGGCTGCTTCGCCCAGGAGATGTTATTTCATCGACGACCTAAGTGTCCCATCGCGCCAACTCCCCAGTACTGGAGCGGCTTTTGGAGGCGCCTGTGTTAGAATCGGCGCCGCTTTCGTAGTCAAACAGAATTCCGGCGAAAAGCCAGGGAGAATGCTGTGATGCGAAGCATTAGACTTTCTTTTGCAGGGACGATTTTTGCAGTGATCGCCATAACTCTTTCGATGGCGGCCAGCGCATTCGCACAGGAAACTGTGATTCGTTGGTTCAACAACAATGATGGATACGACCCCATCGCCGGCATGATCATTGATGCCTCTGGCAATCTCTACGGATCCACGTTCTACGGTGGCACGTACGGCGCCGGCAACATTTTCAAACTCGCGCCAAAAGGCGGAACCTGGGTTGAAACCCAGCTCTACAGCTTCAACGACGTTGGCACTGACGGATTCTGGCCGAATGCGAAATTGACTGTCGATTCCCAGGGCAATTTCTACGGAACCACTTTCCTCGGCGGCGCTTTCGGCGCTGGCATCGTGTTCGAACTTATGCCCAACGCGGACGGAAGCTGGACTTGCAAAACACTGCATAGCTTCGGCCAGAGCGGAGACGGAAGCTTTCCCCATGGAGGCTTGCTGGTTGGCGCCAAGGGTGAACTCTACGGCACCGCCGCGGGCGGCGGCAGTGATAAGGATGGCATTGTCTACGAGTTGATCCCGAATGGCGACGGCGGCTTCGCGGAGAAGATTCTGCATAGCTTCAGCGGCGGCGCCGATGGCGCCAATCCCTACTCCAGCCTGGTCTCGGTCTCGGGTAGTCTCTATGGCACAACTTACTCGGGCGGCGGTTCTTCCGCCTGCATCGACGGTTGCGGCACGGTCTTCGCCGTGACTCCGGCGGGCGATGGCAGCTGGGTCGAAAGCGTGGTGCACAGCTTCAACAACGTGGATGGGGCGAATCCCGACGGCGGCCTGATCCGCGATTCTTCCGGCAACCTCTACGGCGCGGCCTCGCAGGGCAATTCGGGCAACTTTGGCGCAATCTTCGAGTTGACCCCGGCGGCCGATGGTGGATGGCAGGAACTCACCCTGCATACTTTCGACCAGGCCGGCGACGGCGTCTACCCATTAGGGCCCCTGACCTTCGATGCCTCCGGCAATCTTTATGGCGCCTCGGAGGAGGGCGGCGCGCACAAAGCTGGATCGGTGTATGAATTGACCCCCACGGCAGGAGGCGCCTGGAGCGAGCAAGTTGTCTATAGCTTCGTCAACGGCGTCAACACCCCAAATCATCCGGGGCCAGGAATTGTCTTTGACAACGCCGGTAATCTCTACGGCGAGGCGTTAGCCGGTGGCGATCCTACATGCCTGGGCGGCTGCGGAGCCATCTTCGAGGTCACACCGTAAAGGTCGCACCTTAATCCCGATACTTCAACCAACCGGCCACGGGCGGGAAGGCACCCCGCCCGTGGTCGCGGTTCCTCCAGTAAAAGTAGCCGAGAGCAGTAAGGCTAAAAGCTAGAAGCTAGAAGCTAGAAGCCCCTACCCCCGCACGCTGATCTTCGAAAACGACAGCACCGCCCGGCTCGCCGTCGGACGCCCCATCGACAGCGCGGGACGGAACGTCGTGAAAATCAGCATGCGCTTCACTTGCGGCAGCACATCCTTCGAGTCGTTCGGATCGGAGAGAATCCGGTAATCCTGCACGCGTCCATTCGCGTCCACGTAAGCTTCAATCACCAGCGAGTCCGCGTCAATCGTGTCCAGGGTCATGCCAAACGCGCTCTGCTGCAATTCCGGCGCAGTATTGACCAACACGAGCGGCACATCGTTCTGCGCCCGCAACGCCGACGGCACCACGAAATACGCCATCGCAATGCCAAAAATAATCAGCGCGCTCAAAAACCCCGCCGTGGCCGGAACCATAAACGCCCGGAAAGTGTTCTCCATGCGCACCATCAATCCCTCAAACCGTCCCCGCCGCGCCTGCTCGGTTTCGCGCGAAATCGCCAGACGCAACTTCAACCCCAAATCCTCCGGAACCCTCGGACGTCCCACGCTCACCAGCAACTGCTGCGCCCGCCGCAACCCCTGATACTCCTGATCGCAAGCCGCGCACTCCGACAAGTGATCCTGCAGCGCAAGCATCTCCGTGCCCGTCACCGCCCCATCCAGATAAGGCGAGAACAAGCGCTTCGCCCGGGAGCACCGCAGTCCCGTGTTTTTCGTGCCCTTCATGCCCGTGCCTATCATGCCTCTGCCCATCATGAACTCACCTCGACCCTTCTACCCCCACCGGCAACCTGCCGCAAACTCCGATCGTCTCTTTGTCTTTTGTTGTCGTGTTTGTTGTCCTGAGTCGGAGCCGTCAATCCCAATTCATTCCCCACCTCGCGCACGTACGGCGACAGCCGTTGCCGCAAGGCGTCTCTTCCGCGCGTCAGCCGCGATTTCACCGTGCCCAGAGAAATCTCCAGCACTTCGGCAATCTCTTCGTATGACATATCTTCCAGATCGCGCAAAATCAAAGTCGTCCGGTACGGTTCCGGAACCTTCCGCAACTCCTCATCCACCCGATGCTGCACCTCGTGATGCGCCACACTGTCAAACGGAGAGTCCGCATGATCGGTCAACGCCACCTGCATCGCATTCTCACCCGGGCTCGGCCCATCCGATTCCACCGGCTCAATCGAAGTTTCTTTCGCCTTATGCCGGAACCACCACCGCCGCCGGTTCGCCGCTTCATGCAGCGCAATGCGGTAAATCCACGTCTTCAAACTCGACCCGCCATGAAACTGCTTCATCCCGCGAAACACTTTCAGAAACACATCCTGCGTAGTGTCAGCCGCGTCCGCCGGATCATTCACAATCCGGTACACCAGCCCATACACCGGCTGTTGAAACTCGCCGATCAGCCAGGCATAGGCCGTTTCCGAACCAGCCTTCAGCTCGGCAACGATCGCCGCCTCTTCCTGCGATCGCGCTCCGATTGCACTCGCCAGATCACCCAAGGTGGTTGCTCCCGCCATATCGGCGTCCCCGCTTTTTCCCAAATCCGTTACTCAATGATTATAGGATTTTCCACCCTACCGCGCCCCTGAATATGGGCGGCCCCACCCTTCAATCCGCAAGCCCATCAACGACCCGGCCCCGCCGCGAACGGCCTCTACTGCTCCCATAGACTCCATTTGGGCGTCCAGGGTTCCCGCTTGTAAGTGATTTATTTTCAGCGGGTCACGATCCAGCGAATGGGAAGACAGGGCACAAGTTGCCAATTCTGCAAGAACAGGACGATCAGGGGAACGATGAGATAATCGGAAACGTAACATTCCAGCGGTTACCAGCGCGTGCTTACGGGAGCGATCTCACTTCGTCACCAGCGGGCCATCCGGAACGTTCAAATGCAATGTCTCTAGGATTCGGGCCAGCTCGGAGAGCAACGTCTGACTTCCTTTTTCCAGCCCCAGAGCCGACTTCTCCAGAAAACCGGAGGCTCCATCCTGCTGCAAGCGCGCCGCATTTTTCTGCGACAACCCCGTCAACACCACCACGGCAATCCCCGCCGTTTCCGGATCGTTCTTCAACGCCTTCAACACGTCCGGCCCCGCCATCTTTGGCAGCAACATATCCAGCAAAATCACATCCGGCTTTCGTTCTCTCGCAATCGCCAGTGCATCCTCCCCATCCACCGCGGTGCTGACCTCGTAACCGGCGCGCGTCAGAGCGCGTTCCGTAGCCAGCCGCAGAAACTTACTGTCATCCACCAGCAGGATCTTCGTCGCTCTTCCCAACGGTTTCCTTCTTTCCCTTGCTCCAGACAAAAGCGTGTCCCTGCCAAAGCACTCTTGCCTGAAACACTCGTGCCTCTACCGCTACCCGGCACTCGGATTCGAGAGCCTTCTCCTTCCTTATCGGCAGGTTTGTGGAATGGACCAGCAGAAATAAACGCAATGACTCAAGAGAATGTGAAGTTTCTTATGAGTCAGGGCGCACTTTTTTCGTTGATCTGTTTTGAGATAGACCCAATGGTTGGTTACGACTGAGAGTGGCCGCCGCGCTTCCCCTTACTCGAGGCGGAGGCCCTTTCCGCCCCCTCAATCAGCGATTTCACCGCTGCCCGGCAGGCTGCGCGCAACTCTTCCTCATGCCCGGCTGGAATTGATTTCGACAGCAGGAGCATGGTGTTCCCGTGCAACAGCGCCCAGAGCGCCAGCGCCAACCGAGTCTGATCTTCAGGCGAACCGCCCAGCCGTGCAGCCAGCCTCTTTTCCAACAGAGCGAAGTTAGGCCGCGATTCCCGGATCGCCTTCGGGGTTCCCGCCCCTCGGGCCGGCGAAAGCTCGCGCCCGTACGTATAAAACAGTTCGTACTCGTGCGGTTCCTCAAGCGCCAGGTTCACGTAACTCTCGGCCATCTCTTCGAGCGTCTCGTGAGTGTCGAAGGTCCTTCCCACGCGGCTCACCGTGCGCAGCAGCAATCCGCGCACCAGGTCTCGGCGATCCTTGAATCGGCGGTAGACCGCCGGAGTATTCGTGCCCGCGGCCTTGGCAACCGCGCGCAGCGTAAGCGCCTTGTCGCCTCCGCGCTTCCACAGCGCCTGCGCAGCCTTCAGGATGCGTTCTTCGAGACCGGGATCAGGGTGCCGCGGCATGGTCGCTCCTCATTACTCTTGGAATGGGTTGCGCCCCTCTTGGAATGAGTTGCTCGCAATATGTATTGACGTCGTAGACATAACACTGTTATACCTAAAAATACAAGCCCTCCCCACGTTCACATCCAAGGTACCCCCGTCGGGCTTCTGTCGGGCTTCTGTCAGAAAGATGGCCGCGGCGGCGCAAAAGCCCCGCGGCCCTTTTTCTGCGGCCTGTTCCTCCCCGGCCCCCCGAGTCGGTCTTCCCACCCGCATCAAACTGACCAGCTAGCCATCCATCGCCCCAACCTGCGCCGAATCCTCTCCCTAAGCGACACCCGCTCCCAGGGCTCCTCCACGCTAGCCTCGATCCAACCCACCCGGCTCGGCTTCGCCTCCTCGTTCCGCAGCAAATGCCACGCCTCCTTATAAGGCCCGTACTTCGCGGTCTTCAGCTTCGGATACAACGCAATGCTCCCCTGTCCCACCACCATCTCCGCCGGAATGATGTACCACAAGTCTTCCTGAAACACATACGCCGCCAGAAACTCAAATGGATCCCCCTCATACGGCCCATCGCTCCCCCGCACCGTGCACGAATATCCTCCCCGATCCTTAAACATCGTCGACTTCACCTGCACCCGCACAAACTGCCCTTCATGCTCCACCGCAAAGTCATACGGCACCGCTTCTCCCCACGGCTTGTTCAAATGCAGCCCCAACTCCGTCGCCCGCAACATAAACCACAACTCCACCCACTCCCCCCGCAACTTCGGATGCTTAATCCCCATCCCCCGATTTTTCATCAGCCCCACTCCCTTTCCCCGACTTCGCCTCCTGAAGCTAAAACTCTTTGTCATTCCGAACCGGGCGCCAAGCCCGGTGAGGAACCTGCTTTCCTGTCGAACAGCACCGGATTTGTGCTCCACCGATTTTTGCCCAGAACGACCAACCCCACCTTCCGTGTGAGGGAGGCGGGGCCAAAGACTAATGACTAAAGACAGCTCCGGGATTTTTTCGCGTTTATCTGATCTTCACCGCCAAATAGAAACGCGGCCCGCGAGGGCCGCGCCTATTTCATCTTTTTCAGGATGTCAAATTCATCCCGCCAAGTCAATCGAAAAATTAACCACGCGGGCGTAAGCGCCGAGCACGACTCCCGGCCAATTGTCATCCTGAGCGAAGCATACGATTCGCAACGCGAGTCGCATGCGCAGTCGAAGGACCCCGCATTCCTAAGACGTGCCACGGACGCGTCAGGGAGTTCTCCCCGTAGCTCCCTCCGTTCTCAAATCCCTCAACAGTTTTTCGAACTCTCGCGCGTACGAATCGTGATTCTTCCACTCGCTGAAGTCGGCGATGTAGTATTCGCGAATCTCGATCGCCAAATCCTCTCCTTCGTCAACGTCGAACAGCTTCCACTCCCGCCGCATGATTGCGATCCTCGATGAGATCCCTTCGCTGAGAAACCTTCCTCACCGAGGAAGACCCTGAGAAGTCGAGCGGACGCGCGAGTTGCTGCCGCGGAGCGGCTTACGACGATAGCCCAGGACTTCCAGTCCTGGGTAACCCGCGAAAGAAAGGGAACTCAGTCCCGGAGGGACGGCACATTCGCGACGATCCACTTTACTTTCCCGCCGCCCGACCGCATGATCCTCATGACCGCACCTCTCAAAAAGGGCGAAAGGTTGCGGCGCCATGCGTA
>JBEKRY010000185.1:0-9196 GCA_049517555.1 Candidatus Sulfotelmatobacter sp.
TTCCCGAACTGCCGCAGCCCGACCACCAGCAGCAGAACGTCAAAGAAAAACAGCGCGATGATTACCGCCGCAATCGGCAAATGCGCGAACTGCGGAACCAGCGTGCCGCGCAGTCCTTCGCTCGCATAAACCAGCGGGTTGATCAGCACAACTTTTTGCAGGATGGGAAAAGTCTTCAGCGCGCTCCACGGATAATACGTGCAGCCAAAGAAGATCATGGGCGTCATGACCATGCTGAACATCAGCCCGATATGCTGCTGATCCATGCTGCTTCCCAGAGCCAGTCCTCCGCATGATGAAAAACCCGCGACCAGCAGAATAATCAACGCGAACGTAAAGGGCGTGGCGATGCTGATCTGAACTCCAGGCCGCAGCACAAGCCACGCCAGCGGGATCACCACCAGCCCAGCCACCAGCGCCTGCAGCATTCCAGCGACAACTTTCTCAATCGCGATCCAGCCCACGCTGATGGGAGCCAGCAGGCGGTCTTCGATTTCACGCGTCCACTGAAACTCCGCGATGAGCGGCATAGCCACAGCCCAGACTCCAGTGAAGGTCATACTGATCGCGATGATCCCCGGCAGCAGAAGACTCTTGTACGCGGCCGGCATGTAGCCGCTGCCCACCATCACCTTGCCGAAGATAAAAACAAACAGCAACGGCTGCAGGAAGGTCTGCAGAAAAAGCTGCATGGCGTTACGTCGAGCAACATGAGCGTCGCGGGCCAGCATCGCGAAAAATGTTTTCCAGTTCAATCGCGCAGGCTCCTTCCAGTATGGTGCAGGAACAAGTTTTCCAGACTGGGCTCGGAAATGTGAACATCGGATAATTCCGCGCCCGCACTCGCGGCCAGGCTCGCGATTTCAGGGATGAGCGAGCCGCCGCGGTCGGCATAAACGTCGACACCGGTATTGCCAGCTATGTTGCCCGCGGCGGTGTCAGTGGCCCGCACCTCGCGCACACCCGCCAGCGACTGCAACCGCCGCAACAATTCAGCTGTCTGATTGCCGAAACGAAGGCGCAGCAGAAATCCTCCCGGGATCGACGCCTTCAGCTCCGCCGGCGTTCCCAGCGCAATCATGCGTCCATGGTCCACGATGGCCAGCCGCTGGCACAGCGCGTCAGCTTCTTCCATATTGTGCGTGGTCAACAGAACCGTCTTCCCCGCCTGGTGATATTCGCGAATGATCTCCCACAGCAGAATCCGGGTTTGCGGGTCGAGCCCGGCGCTGGGTTCATCGAGAAACAGAACCTGCGGATCGTGCATCATGGCGCGGGCAATGGAAAGCCGCTGCATCATGCCGCCGGAGAAGCCACGCACCATCTGGTTGCCACGTTCGGTGAGTTTGAACTTCTCGAGCAACGAGTCGGCTCGCTCGTTTCGTAGCTTCGAGCCAAGCCCGAAATAGGCCCCGTGAAAAACCAGAATCTCGCGCGCAGTCAAAGAAAAATCCAGGTTCGCGCGCTGCGGCACCACTCCAATCAAGTGCTTCACCTGGGCTTGTTCTTTCCACACGTCGTGGTCGCCAATCCAGGCTTGGCCCGCGGTTGGCCGCACGCGGGTCGTCAGCACTCCGACCGTCGTCGACTTGCCGGCGCCGTTCGGCCCGAGCAGGCAGAAAATTTCACCCGCACGCACTTCGAGCGAAAGCCCGTCGAGTGCCGCGATTTGCGCCTTCGCAGGCTGCTTCGCGCCTTTGGCATCGGCGCGCGAAATGAATCCTCCGCCCGCGCCAAGCGGCGGGGCCGAGTGATAGACCTTGCACAGGTCCTGCGTACGAACCCCAACGGCCATGCAAAGAAATCCTCGAATCTGGAAGCAGACTGAAGTTCTGGAAGTATATCGCAGGCTACGTTAGTTACTAAAGATTGGCCCCACGACCTTGCGTCATCTGGGAACGGCGCTCGCCCGACTCTACACTGGCGCGAGGTACCGAGTTTTCCGTCCCAGAGGCGCCCTCGATGTTGATTCCCATCAAGCACGAAAACATGGAGGCCCGGCGCTGGCCCGTGGTCACGCTGGCATTGATCGCCATCAATGTGCTGGTGTTTCTCTTCACCATGTCGGCCGTCGAAAATGAAACGCCCGAACTCGCCGAGATTAAATCGCACATCCTGATTCTCGCCGCCCTCCATCCTGAACTGAAGATGCAACCCGAGTCGCAGCGCCTGGTCGACGGATTCAAACAGAGCCATTTCGACCAGTGGAGGCATGTGCAGAGTCCCTATCGCGACGTCATGAACGCCTACGACGGCAAGATCAAAATGATGGACGACCCCTCGAAGCTGCAGGATGAGATGGATTTGCTCAATGCCCAACTCGTGAGTCTGTCGAAGACGTCGTTTGCCGAACAGTATGCCTTCATTCCGGCTCAGCCCAGGGCAATCACCTACGTGACGGCGAATTTCCTGCCCGGCGGCTGGTGGCTCCTGATTGGCAACATGTGGTTCCTGTGGCTGGCCGGATTTGTGCTCGAAGACGTGTGGGGACGCTGGTTGTATGCGGCGTTCTATCTGATTGCAGGTGCGGCCGCGCTGCAGTTTTATGCGTGGTCGAATCCCGGGAGCGTCACTGCGACTATGGGCGCTTCCGGCGCCGTAGCCGCGCTGATGGGAGCGTTTCTGGCACGCTTCCCGAAAATGAAGATTGAGATGGCGTGGATCTGGTGGTTCAGCATCGCCAAGATGCTCCGCACCGGCAATCCCTTCCAGATGTTTCAGTTTCAGGCGTCCGCCTTCTGGTTGCTACCTTTGTGGCTGCTGACCGAAATACTCTACGGATCGCTGTTCGGATCGTCGAGCGGGGTGGCGCACTGGGCGCACGTTGGCGGATTTCTGTTTGGCGCGCTGGCCGCACTGGCGATCCAGCATTCGGGCATCGAGCACAAAACTAACCAGAAGATTGAAGAAAGACTCGGCTGGACGAACGATCCGGAACTCGAACAGGCCAGCGCCATGATCGATCAAGGCCAACTCGACGAAGCGCAGGCACTCCTGACGAAACACGTTGCAGCGCAGCCGAATTCGCTCGACGCCTGGACCCTGCTGCGCCAGCTTCACAAACGGCAGAGCGATACCAAGGCTTACCAGGATGCGACCGTCAAAACCTGTGGCCTCCACTTGAAAGCCCACGAAATTGAAGCGGCGTTTCACGACTACGCCGAGTTCGTCGATTCCGGCGGCGGCAAGCTGCCCGCGGCAATTTGGCTCGAGCTATGCAAAGGCGCGGAGGAGATGCAGGAGTTCGAGCGCGCCTTCTCCGAGTACCACGAACTTGCCCAGGCTTATCCCACCGACCGCCAGGCACTGACCGCGCAACTCAGCGCCGCGAGACTTTGTCTCAAGCGTTTGAATCGCCCGCAGGACGCGCTGGCTCTCTACCAGACGGCAGCAGCATCTCCCATCCCGCATCTCGACTGGGAGCAGCACATCCAGTCCGGCATCAAGGACGCCCAGGCCGCCATGGCATCGAAAAATGCGATGGCCGCCGGGGCCTAGTAAGAATTTCGAAATCTGCAGCGAACAGGCCCGACGGAAACCTTCGGGCCTGTTCGGTTTCGTTTGCGATCCGCCTCCTCAAGAAGCAGTTCGCTTACATTTTGTGACCGGACATCGTAGTCGAGCTGAAGAACAGGAAGAAATTCGACGGAGCTTCCACCGCCGTCCCTGCCTTCAGCGCAGCCTGAATGCCAGCAAGAGACGTGATTCCGGTCTTTCCATCCGCAGTCGGCCAATCGCTCTGGTCGAGAACCAGAACCGGCACCACCTGCCACCAGATCGAGGCAAGATTAATGTCCGGATTGATGAGCACGTGGCTGTGATTGGGCGTAGGCACAAAGATGTTCGTCACCGGAGGCTGCACATAGCCCAGCGCAACCAGCACCGGTCCCAGGTCCAGCCGCGAGGCGTGCATGGTGCAAGTGCCGGGAGCGGAACCGGGCTCGGGACACTGCGTGTACACGCTCGGCTTCGCTTTGAACGCTTCCGGCAGCGCGCCAAACAAAGAGATCAGCGTAGACCCCAGGGCCGGTCCGCAGGTCGTACCCGCGACCACGTTCGTGCACGAGATCGCGTCGTTAGGATTCTGGTCATTGTCACTGGAGAACATGGGGACCAACACAAAGATGGGCTCGGAGGTAACTGCGGGATTGCCCTTCATCCCGTTCGGATTGATGGTGGGCTGTGTTCCGACCTGGCAAATCGGAGTTTGCATTTCCGCAGGATCGCTTTCGGCCGGGATTCCGTTGAAGTTCAGGTCGCTGCCGGGCTGATCGATGCAGGTAAAGCTCTCGCTATAAGTAAAGGTGAGAAGTTTATTGTCTCCGTATCCGAAAGTCTGATTCGGTTTGGACTGCGCGGATGCGACAGATGCGACTGCGGCGACGACGGCCAAAAGCAACACTGGCCGGTAGATTGAGATTTTCATGCTTCCTCCACAGAGGGTTTAGGACCGCTCTGGGTGAAGTACGGAGGTACCGTGAAATCGGATTGCAGCCGCGAAAACCTTCCCGACCCCTGGGAATCGAGCGCGATTTTGGAATAGCACCATCGGCCGATGGGCATGGCCCACTAGTTATCTTGTCAGCGACTCCATTTCGGCGTGCAATTAGGTTCAGGGGAAAAACCTATGAGCCGCTTGTTTGGTTTTCTCAGCGCCGTCATCGTGATGGCCATTGGCATGTACATTTATTCGCAGCAGGTGCAGAGCGCTTCTGCGACCGCCGGGGCAAGCAACCCTCAGGCAGCCATCAACGTCACCGGCGTGAAGAGCGACCTGATCAACATCGCCTCGGCCGAGCGCCGCTACTATGCCTCGGAAGGCAAATACGCCTCCCTGGTCGAACTCATCTCGACCAACTCCGTGAGCGTCGCCCGCCAGCGCCCTCCTTACAGTTATTCCGTTGAGATTACTCCCGCCAGCTTTCGTGTCGTCGCGACCCGCTCCGGAGACAGTCCCGCGGGCACGCCCTCAACGCTCTCGGTCGACGAAAACATGGAGTTCCAGACCACCGAGTAGGCCACGGGGTCCGGGTGCAGCTCTTTTTACGTCTACGCCATCATTTCGCCGTACCGTCCTGGATCACCAGCGTCCGGCAGAGCAATTTTGTTTCATCGGAAATAATGC
Source organism: Candidatus Sulfotelmatobacter sp. (assembly GCA_049517555.1). GTDB lineage: Bacteria > Acidobacteriota > Terriglobia > Terriglobales > Acidobacteriaceae > Sulfotelmatobacter. The sequence goes on from JBEKRY010000185.1 coordinate 5,126, forward strand.
CGTCGACGACGTACTCAGCCACACGCTGCATGTCTGCGGGATCGTTCACCGTCCAGACGAAGACCTTTTTCCCCGCTCCCTTTATTTTGCGGACAAGCTCTGGCTCACACAGCTCCTTATGGACAATCACATACTGGATTGGAAGTTCGCTCCAGAAGCGCAGTTGCGTCGGCGACTCGCAAATCAGGCCGAGGGGAATCGTGGCGTCCAACTCACGTAACGATTTCAGCACCCCGGGAATGAACGAGGAAACCACGAATCCGTGGCGCGGCTTGTGCCGTAGAAACAGATCGAGCGTAATCCTCTCCAGCCCCTTGACCTTCAATTCAATGTCGAGAAATGAATCGCGGTAGCGCTGCAGAACATCGCGCAGCCGCGGCAACTGGGAAGCCTGCTTAGCAGTCGAGCGGGCAACCTGAAATCCGCCTACCTTCGGGTCGTGGCAGACCACCGCCTCTTCATCTTCAGTGAGGCGTACATCAAATTCAAAACCGTCGCAGCCGTCGGCCAGGGCCTGATCGAAGGATGCGAAAGTATTTTCCGGAATCGATTTCTGGGCGCGAGCCCCGCGGTGACCAAGAAGAAGAGGACGACTCATAGTCTACAAATCAGTTCTGCCAATCAGGCGAGTGCAAATCGGGTGGAAATCGGGTGGCCCATTCAAGCCGTCATTTGGCTTGAGTGGGGAAGTTCGGTTCGATCCGGCTCAGTCAAGATCAAAATCCCGGATGGGCCTGCCGGTGTCGGGCGATTCTTTGGCTTTCTTCACCGCCTCCTGAAATTTCTTCTCCAGAAGATCGGAGGCATTCCGCTGCGCCTCCACCGACTGTTGAAAGATCGACTCACGACGGCTGTCCTGCTCGCGCATGGCTTTGGCCGCAGCTTCCATATCGTTGAAAGTCTTCGGCTTCACCGCGGCAGTGTGGGCTATCACGGAGCGCGTCTCGACGTCGATCTTAAGCAGCGCGCTGCAGCAGGGACACGTCACTTCGAAATTAGGAGGATGCTTCGCCATTCCATCGAATCATACCGCAAAAGCGGCTTGCCGACTCAGAGGGTTTGGTAGTGGCGCAGCTTGAAAGATTCGTATCTTCAGCTGCAGGGCCGCGACGCAAAGCCGCCAGCGCGCAAAGATGTTATCCGTAAGCCGGTATCGAAATCGCTGAAACGGTCCCCTGATACGAATCTCGTTTTAAACTGCACGACCAACGAGTCAGCAGGGTTTCGCGTTGTACGCATCCTAATGTACAGACAACCATTCCAGGAGGAACATTGTGCAAAACTCCAGCATCACTTCCCTTTTCAATGTTTCAATCTGATCGGGAAGATGTGAAGCAGGTTCAGCATCTCCCATCCCAGCAGGACGACCGACAACAGAACCACCATCACGGCCATCAGTTCCCCGAAGCTCAAGCCGCGGCGCGTCGGCTCCAGCCGCCGGGCCGCAAGGCCGAGGATGTTAAGCGTGGCGAAGCCGAACACCACCGCCCAGAGGATGTTGTAGACATCCTCCCGCGAGCCGCGGTAAAGCACGGCCACGGCCACGCTGATCACCGCGGCAGCATAGAGACGCGCAGCAGCATAGACGGCCGCCGCCGCCCGAGTGGTTCGGGTGAAGCTCGCGATCAGCGACACTGAAGCAGGTAGCGCCATGGGCTGAATCCAAAGCCTGTAAGCCAACAGCAGCGGCCGGGCCCGAGAATGGATATTACATCTTTTTCCCGTTCGGTTCACGGCGCCTTTGGCTGGGATGGGGGACGCCACGCGACAACCGCAGGGACACCGGCGCTACTGACCGGCGACGCTGGCTCTATAACTCCAATATCTGGTGGTCGTGGCAGTCCGGCTGGATGGCGTCATACAGTTGTTGCAGAAACTCACCGCCGTAGCGCGCCAGGAAGTAGAGCCCGCCGATCGCGCGCTCCTGCAATCCCTTGTCAGGATAGAGCGCCTGACTGAGACTCTCGGCATGCCGGGTCACGAGTTCGCTCTTGAGCGCTTCTGCACGGGCGGCCTGCGAGTAGAGGCGTTCGAACTGGTATTCAATCTTCGAGCGGGCGGTCTCTGCGGCATCGACCAGAGTGCGGTCGAGTTTCTCCAGTTTCTCTTTCACGTTCGACAGCTGCAAGTCCATGGATTTTCTTGCAGCGTCGAACGCGGCTTGCAGATCTCCGGGCAGTCCACGCTCCGCGAGCTTACGGCGTAACGCGTCAGGACCGGAGAAAACTTCAGATACGCCGATTCCGTGGCGCTCTAGCAGGCGCTGCATCTTCGGTTCAACAATGGTCGCCGAGAAGCGGGGCACGATCGGCGTCACGCGGCCAAGAAGAGCTTCATACACCGCTCCCGCCTGTGCGAAATAAGCCGTCTCCGCAGCGCCCCCGGAATACACAAGAGTTGGCAGCAGGTAGTCTTGAACGACCGGTCGCAACAGGACGTTCGGACTGAAGAGTTCAGCATTCGAACCGATGCGATCGAGCAGTTCAGTTTGCGAGAGCTTCTCAGCCGCAGCATCACCGCCAATCACGAATTCCGTAATGCCGCCATGCTCACGCCGATGAATCGGCGTCCGAGCACCCTGCTGCAGCGTGAAAAGCAGCACAGACGATGGAGTGACCTTCACCTGCTGGTGATATCCAGCCGCTTCGAGCGCATCACCGCGCGCCAGCACCGCCGAAGCCAGTTCGCCGGCGCGCTCAACCGCGGCACGATAAATCGGCTCCGCCACGCGGTCGAGTTCGCCGTCGGAAGCATCGAGCAGGATCACGCCCCACTCAGCAAAGATCCGGGCATACAGCCGCGCGAACGCCGTTCCCAGCGACTCACCGGGACGATACGACTCGCGCAGAAACTGCGCCGCCTCGGAATCGCCGAGAAGCTTGGCCGCTTCTTCGACGACCGGAAGAATCTCGTCGCCCAGACGCACAGCACTGACCGGCGCCGACGCAACGTCATGACTGGAGGTGGTGAGCACTTGCAAAGCGCCGTCGGCACCAGGAATGGAAACGTGGTTCACCTCGGCCAAATCATGGTCGTAAGTAGCCAGCCAGAAAACCGGGACAGCGTCGACTCCGGCGGCAGTAGCTTCTTCCGCGAGTTTGACCGCAGTCAGCGCTTTATAGATGGCAAACATCGGTCCGCCGAAAAGTCCGACCTGCTGTCCAGTGACAACCGCGGCCGCACCTTTGCGCAAGCGCTCAAGATTAGCGAGAGTCTTGGGAGAAGCTCCCCAGGATTTGTTCTGCCGCTCCAAAATGGCGGTGACCCGCTCGCGCCGCAAAGAATCGTAGGACATCTTCGCCGCTTCTTCTTTCAACCACTCACCGAAATGAGGAGATCGCGGGTAAAACGGCTGCACTGTAGGGGAATAAGCCAGGAAATCCGAGAACAGGCGCGTGGTGTGCGGGATTTGCGAGAAAGGCAGACAGTGCGACTTCACCGGGAGCCCTCCTGACGACATCTCTCCTGACAACATCGCCGCGACATTCGCACGGAAGCGCGTCGCCCGGCCCCTGGTTGGACGTGTGAGATCATGTCAGGTCAACATCCCAGATCAACGTTAACATTAGTGGAACACAATCCGCACACCGGCGCTGTACTACAGATGCCCGAAACCACGGCAAGATGCAAGATAATGGTCGACCGCGGCACGGTGAGAGAGAAGCCTGCGAGGTAAGCATGAACGCTGCTCCGCTGAAGATTGATTCCCCCCTGACGTTGGAAGGCTCATTCGTTCGACTCGATCCCGTACGCCGCGAGCACGCGGAATTATTCTGGGAAGTCTCGAAGGCCGATCTGGAAGATATCTTCCGCTGGATTCCCTACTCCATGAAAACGCGGGAAGACTTCGAGAGCCTGATCGACAAAGCCTTCGCCGAACAAGAGCGCGGCGAGTCGATCGTGTTCGCCACAGTCGAACGCGCGTCCGGTCGCGTCATCGGCAGCACCCGCTTCATGAACATCGACCGCGCCAACCGCCGGGTGGAGATCGGCTCGACGTGGATCGCTCCCGCATGGCAGCGCACGGCGGTCAATACCGAGGCGAAATATCTGATGCTGCGCCATGCGTTC
>JBEKRY010000186.1:0-9155 GCA_049517555.1 Candidatus Sulfotelmatobacter sp.
TGCCGTGTACGGCCGCAAGCTTTTCACGCAGTACGAACAGAACGCCACATCGCAACTCAAGATTTTCGATCTCGACGGCAAGAAGTTAAGCGACGTCGACCTTCCCGCAATCGGCAGTGTCTTCGGGTTGAGCGGCCGCTGGGATCGCGACGAGGCATTCTTCGGATTCCAATCCTTCACCATGCCACCCAGCATCTATCGGGTCGAGCTAAAACCCGTGGGCGTAGAAACGAAGCCAAGCGGACCTGCAGGCGACGTCATCGGCCCGACCTCGCTCTGGACCAAAGTCGACGCCCCCTCAATCGATCCCGCTCTCTACGAAGTCAATCAGGAATGGTTCAAATCGAAAGACGGCACGCGCGTGCCAATGTTCGTAGTTCACAAGAAGGGTATTCAGAAAAACGGCAAGAACCCCACGCTGCTCACCGCCTACGGCGGCTTCAACGTCAGCCTCACGCCCAGCTTCAGCCGCACTGCCTATCTCTGGATGGAGCACGGAGGCATCTACGCTGTAGCCAACCTCCGCGGCGGCGCAGAATTCGGCGAAGACTGGCACCGCGCCGGCATGCTCGACAAGAAACAAAACGTCTTCGACGACATGATCGCCGCCGCCCAGCACCTCATCGCCGAAAAATATACTGACAAGAATCATCTCGCCATCCAGGGCGGCTCCAACGGAGGCCTGCTCATGGGCGCCATGATCACTCAGCGCCCCGACCTGTTCCGCGCCGTAATCTGCCAGGTCCCGCTCTTAGACATGCTCCACTACCAGGATTTCCAAATCGCAAAATTGTGGATCCCCGAATACGGCACGTCCGAAAACCCCGAGCAATTCAAATGGCTCTACGCCTACTCCCCCTATCACCACGTGAAACCCGGCACCGAGTATCCCGCAATCCTATTCATGACCGCCGACACCGACACCCGAGTCGACCCCATGCACGCCAAAAAAATGGCCGCCGAAATGCAAGCCGAAGCCAAGAACGGGTCAAGCCGCACCAGGCCCATCTTGCTAAGAATCGAAAGCAGGGCGGGTCATGGCGCCGGCAAGCCAGTCACCAAGCAGATCGAAGAGTTCACCGATATCTATTCGTTCTTATTCTGGCAGTTGGGGGTGAAACCGTAGGAACCAGGCTTGGCCTTGGATTGACAACGCTTGGTGACGAGCTATGATTTGAGAGGTGGTAACGTTCAGTGCCAAGTCTCTGAAACGGCCCGACTGGCTACCGGGACCCTTGTATCGACCGATAGCAGCTAAGGACGCAGTGAATGAATGTCCCACGACTCGCCCCCGAGCTGATCGCCCAACTTTCCGGCCTCGTAGCTCAATACATCTCAACCCAACGGGGAAAGTACGCAGCCCGAGCAGTTCCGTTGTCGGCTCAACAGAGGATTGCAATGTCGGGATTCTTCTCTGTTCAAGTTATCGATGGCGCGCGACTCGTCGTGCTGCAGGGCGAGCGGGTATCGAATCCCGACTTCTATCCGATGTTGAGAAACTTAGGTTTCAAGAATCTGCCTGACCAATCGGCAATGGGGGCTATTACGTATAGTGATGTCGTGGTTTCACACGAGCCGTTCTCGAATGGACTTTTGTTTCACGAACTCGTGCATGTGGAACAGTATCGGCAACTCGGGATTCCGCGTTTCAGCGAGCTCTACGTGAACGGATTTCTGAACGGTGGGAGCTACGAGGCAATCCCCTTGGAGATAAATGCGTACTCGCTGGGTGGCCGGTTCGAGTCTGACCCAGGCCGCGTATTCTCAGTTGAGGACGAAGTGAGAGAATGGGGAGCAGCCGGGAGACTGTGACGCCATAGGGACTCGTCCACCCTTTCGCAAAGAGCGCGAAAGGATGGGGCGCCCCTCAGTTGGTAGCGCCAAGGAAAATCAAGAACCCCGGGCCACCCGCCCCTCTACGCTCGACTCGACCAACTCTAAAGCTGGACGGGTGGCCCGGCCTTTGATTTCGCTGGAAACAACCAACGCAGTGGGTGCCCCATCCTTCGCGTGCTTTTCGCGAAGGGTGGGCGGCGGTACGATTGCGCCATACGATTGAACGTTCACGTCACGGCGCGTTTCAACCGAAACCCATGGGAGGCATCGTTCCCACGCTTGCAAAAAGCGCAAGGATGCGGCACCCTCGGTCCTGCTGTGGAAACAGCAATCCACTACAAGTTTCGACGAGACGCGGAGGCACCGATGCAAAACATGCATCGCAGGAGACGATCCATGATCGCTATGACGATCGCTACACGGAGAAGAGTTCTAACTTTCGCTGCGGTTTGCCTGCTGACCGTTCTCGCCCTCGCGCCCACTGGCGCATCAGCCGCCGCCCCGCAAGCCACCGACTGGCGCGCACGCCTGAACCAGCAACTCCAGTTGATGGGCCATCGCAACTGGATTGCCGTGGTCGACTCGGCTTACCCATTGCAAACCAGCCCCGGCGTCGAAACGATCGAGACCAACGACGATCAACTCCAGGTGGTGCAGACGGTCCTCAACCAGATCGCGAAAGCGAAGCATGTTCGGCCCATCATTTTTACCGACGCAGAACTGAAACTGGTCCCCGAAAGTGACGCCAAAGGAGTTACCGCCTATCGCCAGGCGCTAACGGTCCTCTTAAAAAAGACCGAAGCGCAATCCCTGCCGCACGAGGAGATCATCTCCAAGCTGGATGAAGCCGGCAAGACCTTCCACATTCTCGTGCTGAAAACCACTCTGACCATCCCCTATACCTCAGTTTTCATTCGCCTCGATTGCGGTTACTGGGGAGCCGATGCGGAAAAAAGATTGCGCGAGGCCATGGCATCGCAATGATCTAACATCTCTGACGGGCCGACGACCCACGGATGAGCTCTCATTTCCGCCCGTGTCAAGACCACTTTGGTAGGTGTTGACCGTACTCAAAAGTAGATGTTGCTTCCACAGCCTATCCCTCTGAAAACACAGCACTGGAAAAATCCTGCTCAAGAGAATCAAGCACTTGAAGCCCATCATTCCGTGCTTTTGCACAGTGTTCCTGCAGGAACACTTTAAGGTTTCGTGCCCGCCTCCCAGCCGCCACAATGGCAACCGAAAGCCTGCCAACCGTGGTAGAATCCTCAAGCTCTGGGCCGGACGCCGCGATGGACAGGCTGTTCCGGCCTTAAACCTCTTCCCGGGGGCTACACTCCATGACCTCTCGTTCTCTACAGTTTCCTCGTCTGGCATTCTCCCTCATTCTGCTTGGACTGCTGGCCGCAGCTTCTGTTCCCAGCGCACACGCACAGCAGCCGCTCGCGAATCATCTGACCAAGCGCGTGGTAGGCGACTACGGTTATTGGAGCAAGTACGATGTTCCGTCTTATGGCGCGGCGCAGATTCCCTACAACGAGCTCACGCACATCAACCACGCCGGCGTCTCGTTCGACAAGACCGGCACGCTGTCGGTGCCGACTGGCCCTTACAACCAGTTCATCGAACCCGAACTCAACAACCTGGCTCACGCAGCCGGCGTGAAAGTGCTGCTGTTGCTGGGCGGCGACTTCGTGGGGCTCGAATACAGCGGCCAGGTGCAGACCCTGGTCGACAACATCGCGGCGTTCGAGACTCAGTATCACTACGACGGCGTCGACATCGACTGGGAATATCCGGCAAGCAGCCGCGACCGCGCGTTCTATATCGAACTGATGTCGCTGCTGCGCCAGTCGAACCCGGATTATGTGCTCTCGATCGACATCGCTCCATGGGGCGGTTATGGATGGGACACGACCCAACTGAAACTATCGCTCAGCTACTTCAACATCATGATGTACGACTGCGCCGGCCCGTGGACAGCGGACGGCCAGCTCAATTCGCCCATCTTCTGGGACCCGCACGATACCGACCCCTGGGAGTGCGAGCCGGGCGGAAGCGCGGCCCAGACGGCTACTTATTTCCTGAAGACGGTTCCGGCAGTGCAGCTGAACATGGGAACGCCGTTCTACGGCTACTACTACACCACGGTCAATCAGCTTTTTGGAGTGTGTCCCAACGCCGCGCTTAACGCCGATGGCGACTGCGATAACACGGTGAAAAGTGGAAACTACGGCACATCGATGAAGCCGCGGATCAACCAGGATGGCTGGCACACGCTTTACGATCCGGTTGCGCTGGTTCCCTACATGCTGCGGGACGATGGCAGCGACGGCTACATCACCTACGACGACGCGTACTCCACCTATTACCGCGTGTGGTATTCCGACTGGGATCGCGGACTCGGCGGAACGTTCATGTGGTCGCTGGACGCCGACTATGACGGACACTCGCAGGACTTGATGACTGCCATGTACAACGCTTCGGTTGCTGGAAAATAAGTGGCCGGAAAATGAAGCGCCTCATGGAGCGACCATTTCATAGCGAACCATCATGATGATGGGTGGTTTGGAGCCGCCGCAGAGTCATTTGGATGAGCCGGCTGCGGCAGCAACCAAATTTGCAACCGACCATAGAATCGGTTCTTTCCCTTATCCAGCGCCGGGAGATCCCCTAGCTCTCTAATAAGTTTGACCCATCCTACCCGACGTGTTATAAATGCCCGTTTTGCGCTGGTGTGCCGGGACCGAAGCCTTATTTTCTGGTCGGCTTTTTTCGGCGCGGCTTCGTAATTGAAATCCAGCGTAAACTCCGACGCGGCCAAGCTCCAACACTCAGGTATTGCGGTGGAAGCGCGTTCGGAATTCCGGAAGTGGCGCCCGAGACTCGATTGCGCGCGCACGCAAGTGAAAGCGTAGTTGCGAGTCGGGATGGTGCTTCCGGAAGGCGGAGCAAACGACGTTTACCAAAATTCCTTAAAACCGTTATCTCGTTATCTTTCGGAGGACTCATTATGCGCACCTGGCTTGCCACTGCTGCGTTTTTCACACGCCGCGTGGCCACAAAAATCTCGGCTGTCGCCGCGCTGCTGACGGTCGGCACCGCTACCGCCCTGGCCCAACCTGCCGGTGAAGGCGGGGAAGCATCCTTGAAGCTGCCCGACCTTTCTCAGGTCAGCTTTTTTCACGGCGCCATTGACGGCCATAAATTGCTGCTGATCGGAATTCTGTTCTGTCTGTTTGGGCTCGGCTTTGGCATGGCGATTTACATGCGGCTGAAGAACCTGCCGGTGCATCGCTCCATGCGTGAAATCTCGGAACTGATTTACGAGACCTGCAAGACCTACCTGGTCACGCAAGGCAAGTTCATTCTTTTTCTCTGGGCATTCATTGCAGTCATTATTGCGGCGTACTTTGGCTGGCTGTCGCCGGTGCCGGGCAAGTCGGTGGCGCTGACGCTGCCGATAATTTTGGGTTTCAGTCTGGTGGGCATTGCGGGCAGTTATGGCGTGGCGTGGTTCGGCATTCGGGTGAACACCTTTGCGAATTCGCGAACGGCGTTCGCTTCCCTGCCCGGCAAGCCCTATCCGGTGTACCAGATTCCGCTCGAAGCCGGCATGAGCATCGGCATGATGCTGATCAGCGTGGAACTGCTGATCATGCTGTTCATTCTGCTGTTTATTCCGGGCGATTATGCTGGACCGTGCTTCATCGGCTTTGCCATTGGCGAGTCGCTGGGCGCGGCCGCGTTGCGTATCGCGGGCGGCATCTTCACCAAGATCGCCGACATCGGGTCGGATCTGATGAAGATCGTATTCAAGATCAAAGAAGATGACGCGCGCAATCCTGGCGTCATCGCCGACTGCACGGGCGACAACGCCGGCGACTCGGTCGGGCCGTCGGCGGACGGATTTGAAACTTATGGTGTGACGGGCGTAGCGCTGATCACGTTCATACTGCTGGGCGTGAAAGATCCGAACGTGCAGGTGCAGTTGTTGGTTTGGATTTTCGTGATGCGCGTGATGATGCTGGTATCGAGCGCGTTGTCTTATTTCCTGAACAGCGCGTTTGCCAAGGCGAAATACGGATCGGCGAACGAGATGAACTTCGAAGCGCCGTTGACTTCGCTGGTGTGGCTGACTTCGATCATCTCGATCGCGATCACGTACGTGATTTCTTATTTCGTCATCCCCACGTTAGGCAGCGATGACTCGCAGTGGTGGAAGCTGGCTACGATTATTTCCTGCGGCACGCTGGCGGGCGCGGTCATTCCAGAGTTAGTGAAAGTTTTCACCTCGACTGAGTCCCGGCATGTGAAGGAGGTCGTGACCTCGGCGGAGGAAGGCGGAGCGTCGCTCGGCATTCTTTCCGGATTTGTCGCGGGCAATTTTTCTGGCTACTACCTCGGCCTGGCTATGATGATCCTGATGGCGGTTGGCTATTACATGAGCACGATGGGACTGGCGGCGGCGGCGGGAATGCTGGCGCCGGCGGTCTTTGCGTTCGGGCTGGTGGCATTCGGGTTCCTCGGCATGGGGCCGGTCACGATCGCGGTCGATTCTTACGGCCCGGTCACCGACAACGCGCAGTCGGTGTATGAGCTTTCGCTGATCGAGGATGTTCCTAACGTGCAAGCCGAAATCAAGAAAGACTTCAACATGAATGTCGATTTCGAGCGCGCCAAACATCTGCTCGAAGCCAACGACGGCGCAGGAAATACCTTTAAGGCTACGGCGAAACCGGTGCTGATCGGCACCGCCGTGGTGGGCGCAACGACCATGATTTTTTCCATCATCATGGCGCTGACCAACGGGCTCACGGCGAACGTTGACAATCTCTCGCTGCTGTACGCGCCGTTCTTCCTGGGGCTGATTACCGGCGGCGCCATGATCTATTGGTTTACTGGCGCTTCCACGCAGGCCGTGACCACGGGAGCGTATCGCGCGGTGGAGTTCATCAAGGCCAACATCAAACTCGAAGGCGTGGTGAAGGCCTCGGTCGAGGACAGCAAGAAAGTTGTGGAGATCTGCACCAAGTACGCACAGAAGGGGATGCTGAACATTTTTATCGCAGTATTCTTCGGGACGCTGGCATTCGCCTTCGTCGATCCGTTCTTCTTTGTGGGCTATCTGATTTCGATCGCCATCTTCGGCCTGTACCAGGCAATCTTCATGGCCAACGCGGGCGCAGCTTGGGACAACGCGAAGAAGATTGTGGAAGTTGAGATGAAGCAAAAAGGCACGCCGCTGCACGATGCCACCGTGATTGGCGATACGGTGGGCGATCCGTTTAAAGATACGTCCTCGGTGGCGCTGAATCCGGTGATCAAGTTCACCACGCTGTTTGGGCTCTTGGCGGTGGAACTGGCCGTCAAGCTGGCCAGTGATCAAGGTCTGAAGCTGACCCGTGCGCTGGCGCTGGCGTTCTTTTTGGTGTCCTTTACCTTCGTATACCGTTCGTTCTATAGCATGCGGATCAAGCAGGGCGCGGACTAGGCGCTGGAGGGAAATAACAAACGCCATCCGGAATTTTCGGATGGCGTTTCTGTTTAGCGCAGCCCGGCCTTCTCCATCGCGTCTAGCGCCAGCCTAGCTCGCGGCGATCGCGATTCACGTCGCGATATTCGCGGTGGATTTCGCGGCGCTCGTGGCGTGCGGCGGCATAATTGCCGTGGTTGTAGTCCCGGCGCATCTCGTAGCGATCATGTGCGATCCTGGCCTCGTCGTGGCGGATGTCGCGATGCAAACCGCGGTTCCCGTCCCAGGCCAGCGCCGGTGCAACACTCATTCCTACCAGCAAGAGAATCCCAACAAGCGCGCGTTTCATAACTTTGATCCTCCGGCCGCAATCAGCGGTTACTGGATTCAAACCCGTGGCGCGGAAAAGAGTTTCGGTGGGTAAGCACCGCCAGGCGCTCCGTCTGCAGGGCATAGTTTGGCGCTCGCCTTAACTCGGCCCTTTCATCTTTTCTTTCACGCTGCGGGCGAGTCTCTCGATCTCTTCGGCTTTCTTGATTACGTCAACCGACAGAACGTTTTCGTCTGATTTGTCCACGGACTGTTTCAGCTCGACCGACAGCTTGAGCAATCTGTTGGTGTCGCTCTTGAGCGCGGCAATGCGCTCTTTGGCCGCTTTCTTGGCCAACTCGCTGGCGATGCGGGCCTGCGCATCATTTTCATCCCCGTTGGGTGGCGCGGCATCCGTCCGCGTAGGCGGAAGGGGTGGTTGGGTTTGCCGTTGCGCGCTCGCGTGTTCCGCAAAGACGGAGAAGAAATACACGCAAACAAAGAAAACAATCCATGCAGAGATACGGGATCGCACGAGAACCTCGCAGACAGTCATCCGGCACTGGCTCTCGAGAAATTATACGTGGGACGAAAAACAATTCACCACAGAGGACACGGGGGACACAGAGGAAGCTGGAAAAAAGGAAAAAGCCAGAGCCGGGGCTCTGGCCTTCAGGCATCTTCGGTTTCAGTACAAGACTACAGCGAGCTCATGTTCGACAGGAACTCGGCGTTGGCTTTGGTCTTGTTCAGACGTTCGACCAGCAGTTCCATGGCTTCGACGGGCGACAGCGGATTCAGCACTTTGCGCAGGACCCAGATGCGCTGTAGATCTTCTTTCGGGATCAGCAACTCTTCTTTTCGTGTGCCGGAGCGTTGAATGTCGATGGCCGGGAAGACGCGCTTGTCGACCAGTTTGCGCTCGAGGATGATTTCCGAATTGCCCGTGCCTTTGAACTCTTCGAAGATCACGTCGTCCATGCGCGAACCGGTATCGATCAGCGCAGTGGCGATGATGGTCAGCGAGCCGCCTTCTTCAATGTTGCGGGCGGACCCGAAGAAGCGCTTCGGACGCTGCAGAGCGTTCGAATCGACACCGCCTGACAACACTTTGCCGGAGGGCGGAACGATGGTGTTGTAGGCGCGCGCGAGACGGGTGATGGAATCGAGCAGGATCACGACGTCGCGCTTGTGCTCGACTAATCGCTTCGCCTTTTCGATCACCATTTCGGCGACCTGCACGTGGCGGGCGGCGGGCTCGTCGAAGGTCGACGAAATCACTTCACCTTTCACCGAACGCTGCATGTCGGTAACTTCTTCGGGACGCTCGTCGATCAGTAGCACCATCAGCACAACTTCAGGATGGTTCGCGGTAATCGAGTTCGCCACGTTTTGCAGCAGCATGGTCTTGCCGGCGCGCGGCGGAGAAACGATCAGACCGCGCTGGCCTTTGCCGAGGGGCGTGAGCAGGTCCATGACGCGGGCGCTGGCATTCTCGCGCGTAGTTTCGAGCTTGAGACGTTCCTGCGGATAC
>JBEKRY010000187.1:0-9148 GCA_049517555.1 Candidatus Sulfotelmatobacter sp.
CCCACCCGCTGCCGCTGCCCGCCCGAAAGCTGATGCGGATAACGCGACGCAATATCAGCCGGCAGCCCCACCATCTGCAGCAACTCCTGGACCCGCGCCCGAACTCGATCTTCCGACCAGCCCTCTATTTTAGGAACCAGCCCGATATTTCGCTCCACTGAAAAATGCGGGAACAATCCGACATCCTGAATCACGTAACCCATGCCGCGACGCAGACGAATCACGTCGCTTTCCGCATTGGACACACCCTTTACGCGAATTTCTCCGGACGTGGGCGACAGCAGTCGATTGACCAGCTTGAGCGATGTAGTCTTGCCCGAGCCGCTGCGCCCCAGCAGCACCAGGGTCTCGCCCTTCGTAACCTGCAGATTGAATCCGGAAAGCACTTGCGTGCCGCCGACGCGATAGGCGACATCACGAAACTCAATTACCGGACTGGCTGCTGCAAGTTCCATGTCCGTCCAGCATACCGGACTTCTCCACGAAAGTAAGCGTAGAAACCTCCCACTGGCCGGCGGATTTGCAATGCGTCGTCCTCCGGGCGACAATCTTAGTGTGGAAAACCAATCCCCGAGCGCAGTTCCAGCTTCGCCTTCCAATGCGCGCGCACCGTTTCGGCCTGGAGCGCTGGTAATCGCAACTCTCTGCAATCCGCGCGAAAAGTTCTGGGGGACGATCCTTACGCTTGCCTCCGAAGGCCTGAGCCTGTGCGGCGCCGAACTCGCCTCTTTTGAAGATCTCACGGTGATGGTTCGCGACGGCGAGCCCTTCACTCCGGCCGTGGTTTTTTTTCCCATGCACCGCATTGAACGCGTCGAACTTGACCTGCCCGATGGCAGCCTGCCCTCTCTCTCCCAGCGCTTTTTCGCGAAGACCGGGTTGGAACCCGCCGCTGCCCTTCAACCTCGCCACGATGACGATCAGCGACCCGCAGGTAATGCCCGTCACGACTCCCAACCGCACGCATCCGAGGAGCGTGCGTGAAGCTCTCCCACATTTTCACCGCTCCCAATCAGCTCACGCTGCTGCGGATGGTTTTCGTTCCGTTCATCGTGATTCATCTGGTGGAAGGCCATTATCTATGGGCGCTCGTCGTTTTCGTCATTGCAGGATTCAGTGACGGCCTCGACGGTTTGCTGGCTCGAACCCTGCATCAGCAAACACTTCTGGGGCAATATCTTGATCCCATCGCCGACAAACTGCTGCTGAGCACCATGTTTCTTGTGCTTTCTATCCTGCACAAGATTCCGTGGAAGTTCACCGTGTTGGTCTTCAGCCGCGACATTTCCATTCTTGCCGCCAGCGCCGTGCTATTCGCCATTGCCGGACTGCGCAACTTCCGCCCCAGCATTTTCGGCAAAGCCAATACCTTCTCGCAGATCAGCGCGGTATTTTTCGTTCTGCTGTTTGAGATTCGCCCCCTGCGCGGAATATGGATCGCGCGCACGGTCTTTCTTCGCGCGACCTTCATCTTCACCATCATTTCGGCGCTGCATTATGTCATTCTGGTGCAGCAGCGCTTACGCCAGCCTGCGCACGCCTTGCCCCCTGCGCGGAACCCTGCTCTCTGAAGGCGATTTGACCCACTCTCTCGCCGACCCTAGAATCTTAAGTTCGTCTCCCGGTGCTCGAACTTCCTATGGCGCTTCGTCTTTTCAATACCATGTCGTCGTGCGTCGAGGAATTCCATTCCCTGCGCGATCGCGAAGTCCGGATGTACGCCTGCGGCCCCACCGTCTACGACTACGGACATATCGGCAACTTCCGCACCTTCGTCGCCGTCGATCTTCTGCGACGCTTCTTCCGTCAGAGTGGATACCATGTGCGCCACGTCATGAACATTACCGACGTGGACGACAAAATCATCCGCAACGCGGCTCGCGACGGAGTGAGCGTGCAGCAATACACCGCGAAGTATGAGCAGGCGTTCCTCGAAGACGCCGCCATGATTGGCATCGAGCAGCCAACGCTCGTGCGCGCGACGGAGCACATTCCCGCGATGGCCGCCTTCGTCACCAAGCTGGTGGAGAAAGGATTCGCCTACCGCACCGACGACGGCTCCTATTATTTCCGCATCGCGAAATTCCCCGCGTACGGCAAGCTTTCAAAAAAAGATTTCAGCGGCATGCAGGATGGCGCCCGCGTCGATGTCGACGAATACGATAAAGATAGCGCCCGCGACTTCGCTCTCTGGAAGGCTCCCAAACCCGGCGAAGCCTCATGGAACACGGGAATCGGCCCGGGTCGCCCCGGCTGGCACCTGGAGTGCTCGGTCATGTCGATGGAAGAACTCGGCGAGAGCTTCGACCTGCATGCCGGCGGAGAAGATCTCATTTTCCCCCACCACGAAAACGAAATCGCCCAATCGGAATCCATGACCGGCAAAACCTTCGCAAAGTTTTGGTTCCACGCGCGCTTTCTGCTCGTCGAAGGCGAGAAGATGTCGAAGAGCCTGGGGAATTTTTTTACGCTCCGCGACCTGGTTCTGAAAGGACACAAGCCGTCGTCCATTCGCTATCTGCTCACATCCGTTCCCTACCGCAATCAGCTGAACTTCACTTTCGATGGACTCAAGCAAGCCGCGGTTTCCGTCGAACGCTTGCGAACTTTCCGGTTCCGTATAAGCGCAGGCAATTTCCCCGACGGCGCCAGCCCGGAGATGCAATCTCTCGCCGCGCAAACCGTCGAGCGCATGACCGCCGCGCTCGACGACGACCTCAACACCGCTCAGGCGCAAGCCGCGATCTTCGAAATGGTGCGCCAGGCCAACGCCGCATCCGACGCTGGCGCAATTAGAAAAGACGATGTGCCACCCCTGCTCGCTGCATTAACCAGGTTCGACGAAATCTTCGCTGTGCTCGACGACGACGACGCTCCAAAAATGAAACGAGTCTTCGAGTGGGCGCCGACAGAAGGCCGCGAACAGGACGTCAGCCCTGAGTTGCGCGAAGCCGTTCAGTCCGGACAACACTCAGACGCCGACATCGAGAAAGAGATTGCCCAGATGAAGGCCGCCCGCAGCGCTCGCGATTTCAAAACCTCAGACGCAATCCGCGCGGAACTCGCCGCCGTGGGCGTGCTAGTGGAAATTACAAAAGATGGCATCCGCTGGAAAAGAAAGTGACACCAGCAAGTTTATGTAGAGGTGTTAAGCTGAAAGCTCAAAGCTGATAGCTGACAGCTTTTCCCATGCATTCTCTCGACGAATATCTCCGCGACGCCGAACAAGCCCACGGCCACCTTTGCGCCGGACAAGTGCTTGGCGTCCGTCTCGCGATGCTCGGCCTGCAGAAACTCGGAATCGACGATCCACGCGGAAAAGATCGGAAGCGCCTCGTCACCTTCGTCGAAATCGACCGCTGCGCCACCGACGCCGTCGCCGTCGTCACCGGCTGCCGCCTGGGCAAGCGCGCCCTGAAGTTCCGCGACTGGGGCAAAGTTGCCGCGACTTTTGTAGACGTGAACAGCGGCAAAGCAATCCGCATCGCCGCCAAAGAATCGTCGAAGGCAATGGCTCGCCAGATGCATCCCGAAATCGAAGACAAGAACCAGCAGCAGATGCTGGCCTACCGCGAAATCTCCGACGGCGATCTCTTCACCACGCAATGGGTGAAAGTCGAATTAGCTCCCGAAGAATTTCCGGGATACAAAGGTGAGCGCATCGTCTGCGAAGCCTGCGGAGAAGGCATCAACTTCCGCAGAGAAGTTCACCAGGGCGGAACAGTTCTATGCCGCGGCTGCGCCGGCGAAAGTTACTACGAACCTTCAGCCGAGTAGTCCCAAACTGTCATCAGCGGTTTGTCATACCAAGCGAAGCGTTGTGCGCCCGCTCGTACGCATGCGCCACCCGCAGAATCGTCGCCTCATCAAAATGTTTCCCTAGAATCTGCAGCCCGATCGGCAACTTCTCCGTCGTCTCTCCGCATGGCACCGAAATCCCCGGAATCCCCGCCAGATCCGCAGTCACCGTATAGATATCCGCCAGGTACATAGCCAGCGGACTATTCGACTTCTCCCCCAGCCGGAACGCCGCCGTCGGCGAGGTCGGCGTCACAATCGCATCCACCTTGCGAAACGCCTCGTCGAAATCGCGAGTGAGCAGCGTCCGTACTTTCTGTGCCTTCACATAGTAGGCATCGTAGTAGCCCGCGCTCAGCGCATACGTACCAAGCATGATGCGCCGTTTCACTTCCGCGCCGAACCCCTCGTCACGGCTGCGCCGGTACATTTCTGCCAACGTTTTCACGCCGCGCGCCCGGTGTCCGTAGCGCACACCGTCGAATCGCGCCAAATTCGCCGAAGCTTCCGCAGTCGCAATCACGTAGTACGTCGGAATGGCATACCGCGTATGCGGCAGCGATACCGGAACAATCTCGCAACCCAATCCCTTGAGTTTGTCGATCGCCGCCTCAACCGCCTGCCGAACCTCGTCGTCCAGCCCGTCACCAAAATATTCCTTAGCAACGCCGAGCTTCATTCCGCGCACGGGCTTGTCGAGTTCCGCCACATAATCGGGCACCGGCACATCGGCCGAAGTTGCATCCATCGGATCGCGTCCGGCAATCGTTCCTAATACAATCGCCGCGTCTTTCACCGTTTTCGCCAACGGTCCAATGTGATCGAGCGACGACGCAAACGCGATCAATCCATAGCGCGACACGCGCCCATACGTCGGCATCAGTCCGACTACCCCGCAAAACGCAGCCGGCTGCCGAATCGACCCCCCCGTGTCCGATCCCAGCGTAACGACAGCCATGTCCGCAGCCACTGCCGCCGCCGAACCTCCCGAAGACCCTCCCGGCACTCGGTTCAGATCGCGCGGGTTGCGTACGGGACCATACGCAGAGTTTTCATTCGACGAGCCCATTGCGAATTCATCGCAATTCATTTTGCCCAGCACCACGGCGCCCGCCGCTTCCATCCGCGCCACGGCCGTGCAGTCAAACGGAGGAATGTATTTCTCCAGGATCTTCGAGCCGGCGGTCGTGCGCACGCCGCGCGTGCTCATCACATCCTTGATTCCAACCGGCACGCCGCCCAGCGGCGGCAACGTCTTGCCCTCCGCCGCCATCCGGTCCACGCGGTCCGCCTGCTCGAGCGCGCGCTCCTTCGACAGCGTCAGGAACGCGCCAATCTGTCCGTCCTCTTTCTTAATGTGGGCATAGTGCGCCTCTGTAAGGGCTAGAGCCGTCGTCGTACGCTCCTGCACCGCAGAGCGGGCAGCATCAATGGTGAGTGAAGTCAAGTCCATAAAATCTGATAGGTGAGATATGCCGCAGGTTCTACCGCTCAATCACTTTCGGCACCCGGAAAAAATCATCATCCGCATCCGGCGCATTCGCCAGCGCTTCTTCGCGCCGCAGCGACTTACGCAATCCTTCGAGAATATCTTCGCGGCTCGCGTACGCGAATCGCGCGCTTCCCTGCTGGGATTCGTCTACTCCATAGCGATCGGAAACCTGCGCCATGGGCGGCACATCCGCCGTGTCGAGTTCATTGAGCCGGTCGACATATTCGAGAATGGAATTCAAGTCGCGCAGCATTCCCGTACGCTCTTCCTCGGTAAGCTCGAGATTGGCCAGGTCCGCGACATAGGCCACGTCTTTGGAAGTAACTTTCATGAGGTAACTAATGAGGCGGGAATTCAGCGCGGATTCGCGCTTCCGCTTTCCGTTCCGACAACGACAAACTCGATTCTACGAACCGCCTGAGTCGTATACCGGTTGATCATCGCCAGGTATCGCGGTGCCAGCGCCTGCAACTCAGCTTTCCATCGCGCGCCGGCCACCTCCACGCACAAGACTCCATCGTCAAAACTCACCGCACGGGTGCGCTCGGCCACAGCTGAACCACACACCACCGGCCACGCCAGCAGCGGCCCCTCCGCCGAAGGCGCTTGCCGCAAAGATTGCGCGACAATTTTCTCGAGCCCCGAGCCCGCCTGCTCCACGTGAAGTTCCTCATCCCTTGAAGATATGATGCAAATGCCGAAGCGTCCAACGTACTCGCGCGCTCAGCCCTGGGTGCGGTCCTGGACTTCGTCGTTCCACGCCATCTGGATCGCTTCCAGCTTGCCTTCGTTGGAGGCCTTCGGATCGCCGGCGAAGTCGGGCAACTCCGTGACGTAGCGGTGCAGGTCGGTGAAGCGCACGGTGAGCGGATCGAGTTCGGGATGAGTTTCAGAAAGCAGGATGCCGATACTTTCGGCGTCTTCCCATGTCAGTTGCTTGGCCATCCTCAGGTGCTCCTAATTTTTAGGCAACCTCGAAAACTGGTTACCTCGGAAATTTAGTGTTCCTCAGAAACGTAATTGCGATTCCACGCAGGAATCTCGACGACGACTTTGCCCGGCTTGGTGATCTGCGCCTGGCAGCCGAGACGCGAGTTTAACTGGAGATCGGCGGCCATGTCCAACCGGTCGGCCTCGTCATCGTCCATGGGGCTGAGATGTTCGGCGCCCTCCTTCACCCAGATGTGGCAGGTGGTGCAGGCATTGTTGCCGCCGCAGGCATGGTCGAGCGTGATGTGATTGTTCAACGCCACGTCGAGAATGGACTGCTCTTTGCCGTGATATTCGTACGGCAGCTTGCCGTGTTCGAACTGCACCGTCTTGCCTTCGGGCAGGAACGTGACTTGGACCGTCTTTCCGGTGAGCGTATTTTCGCCGGGCGCGTCTTCAGTGGCGGTGCCGGCCCCTTGCATTTTTTCTTCTGACATGAGTGCTCCTCGTCGGGAGATTGAGTAATTGAGTAATTTAGTAATTGAGTAATTGAAAGGCGAAGATTCCAATTTCCCAATTACTAAATTTCCCAATTACTCAATTCTCTTTCATTCGAATTCTGCTTTCGCCATGGGATGCGGGGCGGTGGGTCCTTCGCCCAGGTCCGTCTCGTCCATGGTTTTGCCTTTCAGCGCCGTCGATACTGCCGTGTCCATCATCAATTCGGCCAGGCGCATCGTGCCTTGGTTCAGCATGTCGATGGCCTTGCGGATGGCTTGATAATCTTCTTCGGCATTTACCGCGGCCAGCGATTTTTCCATCTTCGCGATCTGCTTCTTTTCGTCGGTGGTGAGCGCGCCCCAGGCTGGACTCTTCTTCGCCTTTTCGAGGGCGGCGAGGATAGTCGTGGTTTCGGCGCGGGCTTCAATCAACTGGCGCTTGCGAAAATCCTCTTCAGCGTTGTCGAAGGAGTCGAGGATCATGCCTTCGACCTGCTCGTCGGTCAGGCCGTAGCTGGGCTGCACCTGAATTTCGGCTTCTTTGCCGCTGCGCTGTTCACGCGCGGAAACGTGCAGGATGCCGTTGGCGTCGATGAGGAATTTTACTTCCACGCGCGGAATGCCGGCGGCCATGGGCGGAATTCCTTTGAGATCGAAGCGCGCCAGCGAGCGGCAGTCGGTGGCCAGTTCGCGTTCGCCTTGTAGCACATGAATGGCGACGTTGGTCTGGCCGTCGACTTGCGTCGTGTAGTGCTGCGTCGCCGACGCGGGAATGGTCGAGTTGCGCAGAATGATTTTGTCGGTGACTCCGCCGGCGACTTCGATGCCGAGCGACAGAGGAGTCACGTCGAGCAGCAGCATATTCTCGGTGGCATCAGAACCGCCGCCGAGAATGTTGGCCTGTACGGCCGCGCCCAGCGCGACAACTTCGTCGGGGTTGAGACCAGTGTGTGGCTCGCGACGGAATAATTCTTTGACCAGCGCGCGAACTTTGGGAATACGCGTCGAGCCACCGACGAGGACCACTTCGTCAATCTGCTCGGGCTTCAGTCCTGCATCTTTCATGGCCTGCTTGCAGGGACCGACGGTGCGATCGATCACCGGCTGAATCAGCTGCTCGTACTGCGCACGCGTAATCTCGCGGCGATATCGTTTGCCTTCAGGCAGTTCGATGTCGAGCTTGATCGAGGGCTCAGAAGACAACGCGATTTTGGCTTCGATGACAGCCTTGCGTATGGCCTGCACGGCCTCGGCGTTGCGGCGCAGGTCGAGTCCGAGATCGCCGCGAATATCATCCAAGGCGATCGTGATGAGCAGGTTGTCGATGTCGTCGCCGCCGAGATGCGTGTCGCCGTTGGTGGCGATGACTTCGAAGATTCCATCATGCAGCTTGAGGATGGAGATGTCGAAGGTGCCGCCGCCGAGATCGTAGACCGCGACAACGCCGTTTTGTTTTTTGTCGAGGCCGTAGGCGAGCGACGCGGCGGTTGGCTCGTTGACCAGGCGCAAGACTTCGAGTCCGGCGATGCGGCCAGCGTCTTTTGTGGCCTGGCGCTGCGCATCGTTGAAATACGCGGGAACCGTGATGACTGCTTTCGTGACCGGCCCGGCGAAGAAACGCTCGGCGCTGCGCTTAAGCTGGCGAAGAATCAGTGCGGAAATTTCAGGCGGCGTGAACGTCTTATCGCCGAGTTTGATGCGCAGGACTTCCCCGGGCTGCATGTCGTCGGCGAGGCGGAAGGGGAAGAGTTTCAGTTCTTCCTGAATGTCTTCGACGCCGCGGCCCATGAGGCGTTTGATCGAATAGACGGCGCGCTCGGGATTTTCGATCAGGGAATTGCGCGCGGCATTGCCGACTACCGGTTGCTGGTTGGCGTCGAGCGCGACCACCGACGGAAGCAGGTTCAGGCCATCGTCGCCCGGAATTACGACAGGCGTATCCCCTTGCATGAATGCCACCAGAGAGTTGGTGGTTCCGAGATCGATGCCGATGATGCGATCCATAATGAGCGATTGAGTAATTGTGTAATTTGGTAATTGAGTAATCGAAAACCCGGATTCAAATTGCCCAATTACTCAATTACCAAATTTCCCAATTACCAAATGTTCCTCAGCTTTCCATTGCGTCGTTCACGTCTCTTACCAGGTTGCGGATGTAGTTGCGGCGGTTCAGAACATCTACCATCTTGCTGGTTGCCTGCGCACGCTCTTCGGACGTGGCTGCGTCTCCGGCTTGCCCACGCTCGATCAGACTGTCCCAGGTCTTCCAGTGCGTTCTCAGTTCCTGGACGAGCGCTTCGTGCTTGGCTTCGAGCGAGAGTTTCTGTTTACCGATCTCTTCGATCAGCGAGGGATCGTCGTCGCCCGTCTTCTTGTTCATGCGCAGTTCTTCGAGTTGCATGTTCAGCTCGAAGACTTCTTCTAGCAA
>JBEKRY010000188.1:0-9131 GCA_049517555.1 Candidatus Sulfotelmatobacter sp.
ATCGATTTGCGGGCATTATGGTGAACGACAGTGCTTCCGGAGGTTCGAACCGCCGCCGCATTTGGGTGGGACGCGGCGACGACGGAGCGGCAGTGGTCCAGTTGATGGATGCCCAAGGTAAAACGCGAATCTTGATGGAAGTGGCAGCCGACGGCACACCGAGCCTGTCTTTTCTGGATGCCGACGGCAAAGTAGTGAACCGGTTCGCGCCCGTGAAGAAGTAATAATTTAAGTCGCAAAACTCAGGAATGTCTCGAAAGATGAACGCTAAGACCCAGGGCGAATCCGGGAGGCTCAGCGGGGCGGAGTTTCGCAAAGCGATGGGGTGCTTCGCCACCGGGGTGACCATCATTACGGTCGACCTCGAAGGCGCCGTCCATGGCATGACCGCGAATGCGTTTGCCTCGGTGTCGCTCGATCCGCCGCTGGTGCTGGTTTGCGTGGATCACAACACGCGGACGCATGCGCACCTGCATGCGAAGAAGCGATTTGGGATCAATGTTCTCGCCCAAGATCAGCGGGCAATTTCGGACTACTTCGCGCGGGCGGAACGCGATCACGAGCATGCGGAGACCGAGGCCGGGGCGCGATTTGATCGTACGGAACATGGGACCCCGGTGCTGAATGGATCGCTGGCCTACTTCGAATGCCGGCTGCACACGGCGCAAGTGGCGGGAGACCATACTATTTTCATTGCTGAAGTCGAAAACGTCGTTGTGCGAGATGGCCAGCCGTTGCTGTTTTTCCGAGGGAAGTATCGCAAGGTCGGGGACGAGGTTGGGAAGTAGAGCGGGTGCCACTTTTGTCGGCCTGAAACATCTAATGTTTGTAGGAAGTAAATCGCGAAACGGAGTTGATTTATGACTGAAAAGACGGCAGAAAAGATCGTGAAGACCGAAGCCGAGTGGAAGAAGCAGCTCAGCGACGAGCAGTATCATGTGACGCGCGAGGCGGGCACGGAGTGCGCTTTTACCGGGAAATACTGGAACACGAAAGAGCCGGGAATGTACCACTGCGTGTGCTGCGGATCTCCGCTGTTTGATTCGCAGACGAAATTTAACTCGGGGACGGGCTGGCCTAGCTTCACCAAGCCTGCTGAGGGCGGAGGCGTGGTGGAACACAAGGATACGGCTTACGGAATGGTGCGGACGGAAGTTCGTTGCGCCAAGTGCGACGCGCATCTGGGACATGTATTTGAGGATGGTCCGGCGCCGACTGGGTTGCGGTATTGCATGAATTCGGCGGCATTGGATTTGAGGGCGTCAGAGAAGAAGTGAGTGCCTGAGTTTCGTCGGTTTCCCGGAAGGGGAGTAAACCTTTAGTAACCCTCCTGAGTGCACAATTTATGCTGCACGTTTAACACTAGTGAAATATCTTGCATGTAACCTGTTCTCAGGAGACCGCCATGGGTTCAGTCCGCGTTGCGAAGTCTTTGCCGCTGCAGGTGGCCGCGATTTGCTATCGCAGGCGCGGCACGGCGATTGAGTTCCTTCTGGTTAATACCAATGGTGGCAACAAGTGGACCTTTCCCAAGGGATCGACCGAGGCCCGGTTGTCGCACAGCCAGGCGGCCGAACGCGAGGCCGCCGAAGAAGCCGGGGCGCTGGGCACGATTGAGCCGCGCCACTTTCATCTTTACATTCATTCGAAGGGCGTGTTCTGGCAGCCTGGCGGGGTGCAGGAGTTTGTGGTCAAAGCGTTTCTGATGGAAGTTCACCAGATGCGGCGGCCTGACGAAGACAATCGCCGGCCGACCTGGGTGAGCCCGGCGGAAGCCAAGCGGCGGCTTGCCAAGGGGCGCGAAGTGAAGTATTTCCACGAACTCGAGGCGGTGATCGACCGGGCGCTCGAACGCATCCAGTTTCATCATGAGCTGTGGGGAGCGTATCCCGGCGCGCGGAACGCCCGCCCTGCTGCTAAAGACCCCATCGCTGAAGTCGTCTGGCCGTAAGAGAACCTCAGCATTTAGCACTTGGCATTTTGCACTTAGCAGTCCGCGGTATCCCCTCTTTTTCCTGGCATTGCCTCGATCCTTTTCCGGCCAAACGCTAATTGCTAATTGCTAACTGCTACGCCGAACTGCTATTCCCATCTCTGGTAACCCGGCACTGGCAACGGATTCTATGAGACGATAATTCCAGCTACGATCTTGAACGAAATATGATTCAGCTTTCCGGCGCCGGAAAACGGTTCGGCCACAAACTGCTCTTCGAAAACGCGGACTGGCTCATCACGCCGCATGACCGCATCGGTCTGGTCGGGGGGAACGGTACTGGCAAATCGACGCTCATGAAAGTGCTCGCGGGCATGGACACGTTCGACTACGGCTCGCTGGTTGTCGCCAAGGGAACGTCTGCGGGATATTTGCCGCAGGACGGGCTTACGCTCTCTGGTCGCAGCGTGTTTGCTGAGTGCATGTCGGTGTTTGACGACTTGCGAGCCATGGAGACGGAGCTGGAATCGCTCACCCACAGCATGGCAGAGCTGGACCATACCAGTGCGGAATACGACGCCGTTGCCGATCGCTATCATCGAGTCGAGCACGAATTTCGCACCCGCGACGGCTATTCGATTGAATCGGAGGTGGGCCGGGTGCTGATGGGGTTGGGGTTTAGTAAGGAAGACTGGCCGCGGCTGACTGACGAATTTTCTGGCGGGTGGCAGATGCGTCTGGCGTTGGCCAAGCTTCTGCTGCAGCAACCGAACCTGCTTTTGCTGGACGAGCCGACCAACCATCTTGATCTCGAAGCGAGGAATTGGCTGGAAGAATATTTGAGCAACTATCCACATGCGTTTGTGCTGATCTCGCACGACCGCTATTTTCTTGACGTGACGGTCAACAAAATCGCGGAAATCTGGAACAAGCGATTCTGGTTCTACACCGGAAACTACGACAAGTTCCTCGCGCAGAAGACACAGCGCAATGAACAGCTGCAGGCCGCTTACCGCAACCAGCGCGACCGCATCGAGCAACTCGAAGTGTTCATCAACCGCTTTCGATATCAGGCGACGAAGGCCAAGCAGGTGCAGAGTCGCATCAAAGAACTGGAGAAGATCGAGCGCATCGAGGTTCCGCCCGAGGAAAAGACGATCCACTTTTCGTTTCCGCAGCCGAAGCCGAGCGGGCGGATCGTGGCGGAGTTTGAAGCGGTCGCTAAGACTTATCCAGGGAAGAATGGCGGCGCCGATAAGGAAGTCTTCCGCAATGTCAGCTTCATGATCGAACGTGGAGAGCGGATTGCGCTGGTTGGCATCAACGGCGCGGGCAAATCTACGCTGATCAAACTTTTGGCCGGAACGGAAAAAGTCACGCGCGGCGAATACCGCCTCGGCCACAATGTGGAAGCGGACTATTTTGCGCAGGACCAATATAAAGAACTCGATGCTGATGCGCGCATCCTCGATGATCTGGGGGATGCTTCGCCTGGGTCGGGCGAAACTGAACTGCGCAGCCTGCTCGGTTGTTTTCTGTTTTCCGACGAGGACGTGTTCAAGAAGATTGGCGTGCTCTCCGGTGGGGAGCGCGGGCGCTACGCGCTGCTGCGACTGTTGCTGCATCCGGCAAATTTTCTGCTGCTCGACGAACCGACGAATCACCTCGACCTGCGTGCCAAAGACGTGCTGCTCGACGCGCTGGTGAAATATACCGGCACGGTTGTCTTCGTTTCGCACGACCGCTATTTCATCGACAAGCTGGCTACGCGGGTGTTCGAAGTTGGTGAGGGCAAGGTCGAAATCTTTCCGGGGAATTATGAGGACTATCTCTGGCGCAAGCAGGGCGGGCAGCATGTTGCGCCTACGCTGGACGACGTTCCTGGCGCGAGGATTGCAAAGACTGAACCTTCGACGCTCAAATCGGCGGCATCAGACGGGCCGACGAACGGAAATCGCAGCGGCCAAGCGGAGGTGGTAGCCGAAGCGCCCAAGAAACGCTTAAATCCCATTAAGCGGAAACAATTGGAAGATCGTGTACGCGCGCTGGAGGCGGAGATCGGCCGCACCGAATCCGCGATCGAGCATCTCGAAAGCGGGCTGCAGAATTTTGTCAGCGCCGACGAAAACCAGCGCCAGTCGCAGGAACTCAACGAGCGCAAGACGGCGCACGCCGCGCTGATCCGGGAGTGGGAGAATCTGGCCGAGACTCTGCAGGGATCCGACTGACGTTACCTTCGCAACCGTACACTACCTTTCGTAATCTTAAGAAAATCCTTACCTCTGTGCGATAGTCAGGTTGGCCAAGTGGCCAGCAACTGGCGGGGCCACAAATTTGCAAGACCAACCGCATAAACAGGGCGTCGCCTCCGGGGCGAAGCGCCGCGCGGGAATCCAAGAAGGAAGGTCGCATGCTTCAGTCGTCAGAGAACTCGTTTAACTTGAGGGCCGGCACGCCGGCTCCAAACCCCAACCCGTATAACCCGGTCAAAACCGTAACCGCTCCCGTGGATCAGGCGACCATCGGCCGCACATTGGTCATTAAGGGCGAAATCAGCGGCTCCGAGGCGCTCTACATCGATGGCCGCATCGAAGGCAAAATCACGATGCCGGACAGCCGAGTCACCATCGGCCGCAACGGGCAGGTCGATGCCAGCATTCAGGCGCGCGAGCTTGTGATCATGGGCAAAGTGACTGGCAACATCGAATGCAGCGATCGCGTGGATATCCGCGCTGAAGGCTCGGTCAACGGAGACATTTCCACGGCGCGTATCAGCGTGGAAGACGGCGCCGCGCTTAAGGGTGGAATTCAGGTCCGCAGCGAAGGGAAGCCGGCGCAGAAATCGGCCGAGGCTCCGAAGGCGATGGCGGCTACTGCCAGCGCGTAGTTGGCGGGTCAGTTATCAGGTGAAAGATCAGGGGCACGCTCGCGCGTGCCCTTGGCCTTTTTGGGGCCGTTCGAAGAAACCTGGTTCATTTTGAGGGGCGCCGGGCTCCGCCCTGCCGGGGCGGACGAAGCGTCCGCCGCTACATGAGGCTAGTTCGTTACTGGCTGCAGGGTTCTTACAAGCCAGGGGATGATTACTTCTTTGAATATTCTGGGATCGGGCCAGACGCCTACTTGTCTGCCGAGATGGCCGCCGCGCGGGTTGATCCAGGCCTCTTTGGGGACATCGCCTTTGCTCAGCAGCAGGTATTCGTCGTCGATTGGAACCTGCGTATCGTTCACGCCCGCCAGGATGAGCATGGGCGCCATCGGCTTGCCCAGCAGGCCCTGACGGACCAGCGACATTTTTGGCAGGTAGTCGCCCATCTCGTCGAGCGTATGCACGCCTTCCAAAATATTCATAAGCGCGGGCACCTGATCGAAAAGATATTCGCGATTGCCCAGCAGCGAGTTCATCAGAAAATCTTTCTGAAAGAATCTGTCGACTGGAGGCGACTGGGCGCTGGCGCCTCGTAGGCGGGCACGCTCTACGATTGCCATTTTCGTGGCCCAGTATGCGCCCCAGCTCACGCCGTGCATGGCGATGCGGTTCTTGTCGATTTCCGGACGGGACTGCGCGTAGTCGATGACTTTCGAAAGCATACGCTCGGAAGTTTCGCTGACCTTGATCGGTGCCTGGCCGGTGCCGGGGCCGTCGACGGCGAGGACTGCGATGCCGAAGGGAAGAATTGCGCCGAAGCTTTCTGTGAGATCTTCTTTGCGACTATCGAGGCCGTTGACGGCAATGACCAGCGGCACGGGGCCGGACGGATTTTTCGGCAGGCGCAGGTAGCCGGTGATCTCCTTGCCTTCGAATGGAATGTGCACGACTTCGAGCGGGGGATCGAAAAACTTGGCGTGGGCCAGGAACGCTTCGAGTGCTTTTTCGTAGGAGCGTTGCTTGCCGGGGGACGCGGGAATCGGCCAGCGGCCGAAGGAATAGAGGCGCCAGGCGCGGATGTAATCGGCGTTGGCCTTAGCTTGATCCGCCTTGTCGGCGGATTTTTGCAGAGACTTGGCTTCGTTAAAGTAACGGTCGGCTACGCGCATGAAGCCGGCCGCCCACTCGTCTTTGTCGGCGGTGTGGATGCTCTCGAAGGCTTCTTTCACGTCGGCGGGATCGAGGCCGATGAGAGGGTACTGGCCGACCTCGGCGCGATGAATCGCTTCGACTTTTATTTCATCAATGGTTCGCTCGCGACGTTCTTGAGCAGAAGTTCGCTGCGACGCTACGACCATACCGATCAGAAACAATGTTGGGAGAATGGATGAAGCCTTCTTCATGATTCGTATTCCCGTTCTTGAGATATTTCACCCAGAGATCTTTGACCCAGCTTGCGAGAAGAGCACGAAGTCGAAAGGAAAGAGCCGGACGGAATTGGTCCGGCCCCGTACGCCTGGTGTTGTCCACGAATTAGAAAATAAACTTCAAACCCAGTTGCACCGCACGGCTCCCGCCCGAACCAATCACGGGATTGGCGGCGGCGACGTCTGGCGTGGCGCATCCGCAACCGAAGGGCTGCACTGACGGATCGTTCAGGCCAAACCCGTTCTGGCCGCCATAAGGATTGGCGAAGTTGGGATGATTGAGAATGTTGAAGAACTCGGCGCGGAACTGGAGCCGCATGGCTTCTCCGAAGTGAAAATTCTTGGCCACGGAGAAATCGAAATCGCGGAAGCCGGTGTCGGGAAAAATGTTCCGGCTCATGTTTCCGAAATGGCCGAGCGGGGGCGGAAGCATGATGGAACTGCCGTTGGCGTAGCAACCGAAGAATGCGAGCGATTCGGTCGCGGCCCCTGGACTGCCTCCGTCAATGGCGAGCGCCTGGGTGTTGCAGGCTGCATTTTGGCTGGGATCACTGGGGCTGTTGTTGCCGGCGAAGTAGGGAATCCCGACGCCTTTTCCTGACTTGAAGTCCGAGGGCTTGCCGTAGAAACTCCAGCGAATCGGGGTGTTGGCGGGCGGGCTGACCGGCAACGGGCCAATGCCGGCGGCGTCGGTTCCTTCATCCATTGGTCCCCAAAACTGCGGGCTGTCGAGCGTGATGATCGAGTTGATCTCCCAGCCTTCCGCCAGTTGGCCAAAGCCCTTGCGTCCGGGAATCGCGTAGGTGAGTGAGACGGTCAGGCGCTGGCGGATGTCGAAGTCGCTGTTCCCGTATTCGGCACCCACGTCGTAGGCGTTCTGCGGCAAGCCCGAGCCGTAACCGAAATCCCAATTCGCGCCCACGTCGTCGAGGGCGTGCGAGTAGGTGTAGCCAGCGACCATGCTCAGGCCGTGATAATTGCGCGCGTTGAGCGTGACTTGCAGTCCGTTGTAGTTAGAGACGTAGACATTGCCCATCTGGAAGATGTTGCTTAAGTAGGGAAACGTGTTGTTATAGGGCCCCACTTCGTTGGCAACCTGACAGGCGGGATTGTTGACCGTGTCGTATTGTCCGTTGACCAGTTGAGCCGTGCACGTGGCCACGTTCGCCGCGGGCCAGCCTGAGCCCACGGGGGGCTGGTTGATGTCCCGAATTCCGGTGAGGTTCGAACCACGATTGGCCACGTAGGCGACCTCCATGGAAACGTTGGGAGTGAAGGCATGCTGCAGATTCAAATTCCAGTTCCAGACGTAGGGCGTGGTCAGATGCGGATCCACGGTCATGATGGGGCAAGGATTCGGAGGAGCACAGTTGATGGTGCTCAGATTGCCGTAGAGCGGGCCGTTTACGGCGTCCCAGGGCGTGGCCACGGGATTCAGAAACGATTTCACGGTGATGTTGCCGGCGTTGATCGTTCCTCCGGCTGTGTCTCCTGCACCGTCAATGATCGCTGCGGTGGGAACGTTGCCCACGCCAAAGGCGTTGTTGAAGGCGACGAACGATTGCCAGTTCACCGTCTCGTAGATCAATCCGGCGCCGCCGCGCAGCACGGTGCGGCCGTTGCCGGCGATGTCCCAGGCGAAGCCGCCGCGCGGACCAAAGTTTTTGGGATTCGGGTTGTAAAGGTTGCTGATCTGCCTGCCTACCTGCACCAGACCGAGCGTCGGGCTGAAGCCACCCATCAAATTATTGGATTCCTGAATGACGGTGCTGTATTCGTAGCGCACGCCGAGGTTCAACGTCAGGTTCTTGGTAACTCGCCAGTCGTCCTGGAAAAACCCGCCGATGGCCCAGTTGTGAAGATGGCGCGTGGGATCACCAATTTCTACTGTTTCCTTGAAGGGCAGGCCGGCAAAAAAGTCTTCTAGCGGCGTCGATGTGCCCGCTAGCACACCTCCGAGGAATGTAATGCTGCCCCGGGAATTGCCGTAGGCGGCGTTGGTCACATTGTCGCGACGGAGGTCGCCGCCGAATTTCAGGGCGTGTTTACCGACGCTGTAAGAGACGTGATCGACGAACTGAAACATTTCGTCCGGCCCCTGGAACTTCGGCCACTTAAATCCGCCCAGGCCGGGGAAGAAATAGCCGCCGAAGCCGATGCGCGGCAGGCCGCCGGTGTAAGGTCCGCTGACTCCGGTGTCGAGACCGTAGGCGGAAGCAGGCGTGTTTAAATCTCCCGGCAGCGTGGGCTGGTAGAGCCGGTTGTAGCCGAATCGGAATTCGTTCACCGTGTGTGCGCTAAGGGTCGAAATCCAGCTGCCGCCTCCGACCTGGGCTCGGGTGTGAATGTCGGAAAGCCATTTTTGCTGCAGCTCGGGGAAATCTTCCACGGTACCGGTGTTGTTGCCAAAGAAATACATTCCGCTGATGCTGTTGCTTTCATTCAGGAGGTAGTCGACTTTGCCTACAAAGTTGTTCACGTGGACAACGTTGTTGAACCCGTTGGAGATGCCGATGCTTTGAGTGTTGTTGGTGGGGAAGCCCGTGCCCGTGCAGGCTCCCGAAGAGGCGCAGCCTGCGACCATGAGGCTGGCCGGGCTGACCCCGATGCCGGAGGTGTTGCCGGCTGATTCCAGGTCGGAAATTACATCGGGAATGCTGTCAGCGCAGTCGCCGGCGAATCCGAATGCGCAAGTTCCATTCGGCGTGGTGCTGGGCACCGTCATCGGACTGGTCACTCCGCCGTAGGAGTTGCCGACGTTGTAACGCTGGCCTTCGTAGGCACCGAAGAAAAATGCCTTGTCCTTGATGATGGCGCCGCCAAAGCTGCCACCGAATTGTTCGAGGGTGCGCGGCAGTTTCGGACTGGGATCGGCATTGAAGTAGTTGCGCGCGTCCATGGCGCC
>JBEKRY010000189.1:0-12588 GCA_049517555.1 Candidatus Sulfotelmatobacter sp.
AACTCAAGACCTAAAATCGTTTTTCCCTGCCCGTGGTTTACAATTATTTGGTTCCAATCACTCATTCCTATCCGCACTACATTTAGGAGGAATCTATGAAAATCACCCCTGGCAAACTTGCCGGTCTCAAGAAAGTCTCCAACGAACGCGGCATCATCGCGGCTGCTGCCATGGACCAGCGCGGCTCGCTGCAGAAATCTCTGTCCAAGGAAAAAGGCGGCGAAGTCACTGATGCCATGATGGAAGAGTTCAAGACTCTGGTGACCGAAGTCCTCACCCCGCACGCCTCGGCCATCCTGCTCGACCCCGAGTGGGGATTGCCGGCCTCGAAGCGCCGCGCCAAGAATGCCGGCCTTCTGCTGGCCTACGAAAAGACTGGATATGACAAGACCGGCCCCGGCCGCCTCGGCGACTTGCTTGACCACTGGTCGGCCCGCCGCCTGAAAGAGGCTGGCGCGGATTGCGTGAAGATTCTGCTCTACTACTCGCCCTACGATTCCAAGGACGTCAACGACAAGAAACATGCCTGGGTCGAGCGCATTGGCGACGAATGCCGCGCCAACGACATTCCATATTTCCTGGAGTTCGTCGGCTATGAAGAGGGCGCCGACGAGAAAGGCGTGGAATACGCCAAAAAGAAACCGCACATCGTCACTGAAAGCATGCGCGAGTTCACCAAAGACCGCTACGGCGTCGACGTGCTCAAGGTGGAAGTGCCGGTGAACATGAAGTTCGTCGAAGGCGTAAAATGCTTCGGCGGCCAGAAGGCCTACACCAAGCAGGAAGCCATCGACCTGTTCCACAAAGCCGCGAACGTTGCCACTAAGCCGTTCATCTACCTCTCGGCCGGAGTCAGCAACGCCGAGTTCAGCGAGACCCTGGAACTCGCCGGAGAATCCGGGGTAAAGTTCAATGGCGTGCTCTGTGGCCGCGCCACGTGGAAGGATGGCATCCCGATCTATGCCAAGCAAGGCGCAGCCGCCTTCCGCAAGTGGCTCGAAACCGAAGGCGTGAAGAACATCAACAACGTGAACGACAAGCTGAAAGCCGCGACGTCGTGGCACTCCATCTACGGAGTGGAACTGGTTCACGCATAAAGTCGAAAGAACAGAAGCTGGATGCCCCATCCTTGTCGCAATCTTCGCGACAGGATGGGGATTTTTACTTTACGAACCCAACCAACGAGTCCCGCTAGAATACCTCCATGTCCATCGCACTCATCACCGGCGCCTCCGGCGGCATCGGATACGAACTCGCGAAACTCTTCGCCCGCGATCATCACAATCTCGTACTCGTCGCGCGCAGGGCCGACAAGCTCACACAAGTCGCCAACGAACTTCAAGCTCACGGCGTCACGGTCCAGACCATCACGCTTGATCTCGCCGAACCACCCGCGCCGAAGTTTCTCTTCGACCAACTCGAGCGCGAAGGCGTTGCTGTCGACATCCTGGTCAACAACGCCGGCTTCGGAGGCTTCGGCGAATTCGCGCTAATGCCCGAGGCGGAAATCCTCGGCCAGATCGACCTCAATATTCGAGCGCTCACCGAACTCACACGCCTGTTCCTGCCGCCCATGATCGCCCGCCGCAACGGTCGCGTGATGAACGTCGCTTCCACGGCCGCCTTCCAGGCCGGCCCGATGATGGCCGTCTACTATGCCACCAAGGCGTACGTGCTTTCGTTCTCCGAGGCCATCGCCAACGAACTGCGCAACACCGGGGTGACCGTCACTTGCTTTTGTCCGGGAGCAACCCACACGGATTTCGCGCAACGCGCCGGAGTGGCGAACTCGCGCCTCTTCAAGCTTGGCGCCATGTCGGCCGCGAAGGTCGCGCTCGACGGCTATCGCGCCGTGATGGAGGGCCGCGGACTGGCCATCTCTGGCGCGCACAACTGGATTGTCGCGCAGTCGACTCGCTTCGCGCCGCGAAAGATGGTTACAGCAGTCTCGCGCTGGATCGCGGAACAGGCCGAATAGCCGAACATGGAGCTCCCGGGGCGCTCTTGCCCGCGGTCCTTCACGGGTTCACGCGAATTCTGCGCAGCTGCCTTCACGACCTCTGCGTTCGAGGTTTTGTTGTAGTCTTAATTGCGGAAGCTAACGCCAGAATTTCCGAACCCCATGCCTACACTTATCCCGCAACCCACGCGCATCACTGCCGCCGGCAACAAACCTAAACTCATCGACGAATACGTCGGACGCGTCAATAGCAAGACCTCCAGCACCAGCGTCGCCCACATGCGCAGCCCGCAAGGCTGGATCGAGCCCGGCCAGACTCCTGAATTCGATGAGTTCACCGTCGTGCTGAAAGGACTGCTGCGAGTGGAGCACAAAAGCGCGAATGGAGGCGTCGGTGCTCTCGACGTTGCCGCCGGCCAAGCCGTCGTCACCCATGCCGGCGAGTGGGTGCGCTACTCCACTCCACGTGAAGGCGGCGCCGAATACATCGCCGTCTGCCTGCCCGCGTTCTCGATGGAAACCGTCCACCGCGACAAATAGTCACACAGTTCAGTGTTGTTGCCGATATAGATTTCGGGGGAAATGCGGGTGTACCCTTCCATGAAAATCACAATCGACATCAACAGCCGCTTGATGCGGCAGGCAATGCGCCTCAGTGGTATGGACACTAAGAAAGCAGTAGTCGAAGCAGCCCTACGGCTATTGATTGAGGTGCACGGCCAAACGAGCATCCGCAGGCTTAGAGGAAAAGTGCGCTGGGAGAGAGAAGAAACCGGGAAGGGTACTACTTCCAGTCGTGCCGATAAACACAACTGAAGAGTTTGGCTTTAGCCACTAAGGTTCGCTTCCCCAGCAACTCACGTAGAATGCTCCCGTGCTGAAGAAACTCACTCTCTTGCGCGAGCGGGTCCAGGATTGGGAGATCTACCCTTTCTCAGTTCCAGCCATTCGTGGGCTGGGTGAATTGGCCCTTCGCTCTCGTATTTCGTTCTTCGCAGGCGAGAATGGCACGGGGAAGTCCACCCTTCTCGAAGCGATTGCCGCGCACTATGGATTTGGACGCGAGGGAGGAAATCGCAATTTCCGAAATGACTCAACGGAAAGCAATCACTCGATCGACCCACTAGTGAAAGCCTTGCGCTTATCTTTCGACAGAAAGACAGGAGCTGGCTTTTTCCTGCGTGCAGAAAGCTTCTTCAATACTGCATCTCACATTGACGAGCTTGACAAGGAACCCGGGGGCGGGCCACCGACAAGCACTTTCTACGGCGGCCGCAGCCTTCACACTCGCTCGCACGGGGAGACTTTCTTCACTGTGCTCGATCTTAAGTTCCGGCGCAACGGTCTCTTTCTATTGGACGAACCCGAGGCTGCGCTGTCGCCGCAGCGCCAGTTGTCTTTTCTTGTCCTCATTCATGACGTCCTGCGCGAGTTCAAGGACGCGCAATTCATCATTTCAACGCACTCCCCTGTCTTGCTCGCATATCCAAAGGCACAAATTTTCTCATTCGACGAGGGACAAGTCCATGAGGTTGACTGGTCGCGCATCGATTCCTCAATCATCGAGAGGAGTTTCTGGAAGAACTGCTCGCGGACACGCCGTCGCTCTTCGAAGAAGACTAGCTTTAGCCCAGAAAGCAAAGGCCGGCGACTTCTGAAGGTTTAGCTAAGAGCCAAGAGCTAAGAGCCAAAAGCTTCCCTCACTCCCACTCAATCGTCCCTGGCGGCTTCGACGTCACGTCATACACCACGCGGTTCACACCCTTCACTTCGTTCACAATCCGGGTCGAGATCGTCTTCAGCACATCGTGCGGCAGCGCGACCCAGTCGGCCGTCATGCCATCTTCGGAACTGACCGCGCGGATCGCGCAGGTGTAAGCATAGGTCCGCATGTCGCCCATCACGCCCACCGACATCACCGGCAGCAGTACGGCGAACGACTGCCAGATTTTCGTATAGAGCCCGGCCTCTTTGATTTCGCTGACTACGATGTCGTCGCATTCGCGAAGCAGCGCCAGGCGGTTGGGCGTGACTTCTCCCAGCACGCGCACCGCGAGGCCCGGGCCGGGGAACGGCTGCCGCTGCAGGATTTCTTCCGGCATGCCGAGGTCACGGCCGATCTTGCGGACTTCGTCTTTGAACAGATCCTTCAGCGGCTCAATCAGCTTCAGCTTCATCTTCGCGGGCAAGCCGCCGACATTGTGATGCGACTTGATGACCTGCGACGGCCCGCGCACCGAGCGCGACTCGATCACATCCGGATAGAGCGTGCCCTGGACGAGCCATTTAACCTTGCCTTCGGTCTTTTCGATGCGACGGGCTTCTTTCTCGAATACTTTGATGAATTCGTTGCCGATGATCTTGCGTTTCTTTTCAGGATCGCTGACGCCCTTGAGTTTGCCGAGGAAGCGTTCCGTCGCATCCACCGCGTCCAGGCGCAGGTTCAGCTTGTCGCGCAGCGCCTTCTGCACTTTTTCAAATTCGTTTTTGCGCAGCACGCCATTGTTGACGAAGACGCAGGTCAAGCGCGATTTGCCCTTGGCATCGCGCAGCGCACGATCGACAAGCACGGCCGCAACCGACGAATCCACGCCGCCCGAAAGTGCGCAAATGGCCCGTCCCGTGCCGACTTGCTGCTTCACCTGTTCGACCGTCGATTCGATGAACCGCCGCGGAGTCCACGTTGGTTTCGCCCCGCAAATCTGAAAAATGAAGTTCTTCAGGATCTGCGTACCCTGCGGTGTGTGGTGCACCTCGGGATGGAACTGGACCGCGTACCATCGCTTCGCCGCATTCTGAATGCCGGCCACGGCGTAATGCGTCTTGGCCATCAGTTCGAAACCCGGCGGCAGTTCGAGTGCTTCATCGCCGTGCGACATCCAGACAGCGAGTTTCTTGGCCAGGCCCTGAAACAGAATCGAGTCCGACACGATGTCGATTTCCGCGTGGCCGTACTCGCGCTTGTCGGCAGGGCGCACCTTGCCGCCGAGCGTGTGGACCATGAACTGCAATCCATAGCAGATGCCCAGCACGGGCACGCCCAACTCAAACACGCGCGCGTCGGCGGGCGGAGCGTCTTTGTCATAGACGGACCAGGGCGCTCCCGAAAGCACGATGCCGGCGGGCGCGTAGCTCTTGACCTCATCGAGCTTAGCGGTGCACGGCAGCACCACGGAAAATACATTCTGTTCGCGAATGCGGCGCGCGATCAACTGGGTATATTGCGCGCCAAAGTCGAGGATTACGATGCTTTGGCCGATAGAAGAAGGGATGTGCGGAGATTTGGTTGCCACGAATGAGTTTCTCAGATTCGGGGAGACAGTGTAAAGGGACTATCGGGAGCGCGGCTAGATCATTCGTAGAGACGTTGCCTACACGTCTCTACCGCCCTCATCCGAACGCCACCAGCGGAGACGTAGCCAGCTACGTCTCTATGGCAAGATTTGGCAGGTCGCTCAAAATCGGCTCGTCGCGATCAATCGAGGTTAGCAATGGCGGCGCGGGCTTGGGCTGCGGCGGCAACTGCGATAATAATTCCTCCGGCATTTCCGCGATGCACACATATCCTGCCAGACGCGCCATATAGAGCCCATCGGCCAGCGCGAAATAAAGCAGCGTAATGAGAATCATAGCCGCTACGACCAACCGCCAGGGCACGACGGCGATGAAGCCTAGCGGCATCGAGGCGACGGTTGTCGCTGCGATAAACAGGATGAGGTGCGCCATGCCCGTCCAGATGCTGACCGCGAAAACCGGACCGGTGCGTTCGCGGCAAAAA
Source organism: Candidatus Sulfotelmatobacter sp. (assembly GCA_049517555.1). Taxonomy (GTDB): domain Bacteria; phylum Acidobacteriota; class Terriglobia; order Terriglobales; family Acidobacteriaceae; genus Sulfotelmatobacter. Next base: position 5,739 of record JBEKRY010000189.1, read on the forward strand.
ACCATGACCGCGCCAATCGCTCCCACCGCGCCCTCGTCATCGCGCACGGCGAACATGCCTGCCAGCGACAACAGCCAGTTCAGTGTCGACCACACGAGACAGATCAGTCCGCAGAGCGGCAGAAATATAAATAAAGCGAGCACAGGTCGCGGGTTGGCACTGGGCGACGCGAACCCGGCCAGAATCGACGCCGCGAGAAATCCAAGAACGGCGGCCAGCGCCACAGCGGCGCGCAGGAAATTGAGCCGCAGCAAAGTAGGGAATGGCCGGCCATTATTAGATAGGCTGCGAATGTCTGTCTCGCCATCATTCACAGAGCCATCGGCAGAGACGTTGCCAGTAAGGTCTCTACGAAAATGATCTATCAGGCCGCGCACGGTGGAGATCCGGCCCACCGAGGCGGCGACGATCCACAGCGCCGTCAGTAGGAAAACAGCGATCAGGCTGGCCAGCACAACGCGGTTCAGACTTCCGCGGAGAATGTGGGTGATTGCTTCGCTGACCAGATACGGCTGCCGGGTGCGCAGGAAAAGTAACTCGCCGTTTGTGACGGGCAGCGTGTCGAGATATTCGACCAGGCCGAAGGCGACCAGCGTGGCGGCGGTTGCGCCCCAAGTCCAGCGCCACGCAATTTCGGCAAACGTTAGCGATGGACGACGGAGGGCGACGCGAAACCCTTCCGTGGTAGGCGAGATGGCCATGATGCTCAGGATAACGCAATGGCAGAAACCCAGTTTTTTATTGCTCCGGGTGTAGTGAGGAATCTGCTTTCTTGCCGGCGCCGGCAGACAGCAGGTTCCTCGTTGCTGCGCTCTTCGGAATGACAACGAAGATAGGGAGCTATTTCACCACGAGATTCACCAGTTTGCCGGGGACATAGATCTTCTTCACGATCTGCTTGCCAGCAATCGCGACCTGCACTTTTTCATCAGCCAGCGCGCGTTCGAGAACCATGTCCTCCGTGGCATCGGCGGACACAACGATGCGGCTGCGCAGCTTGCCGTTGATCTGCACCGGGATCTCGAGTTCTTCTTCTTTCGCCAATTCGGCATCAAACTTCGGCCACGGCGCTTTGAGAAGATTCCCTTTTTCGCCCAGCATCTCCCAGAGTTCATGCGCGAGATACGGCGCGAAAGGCGCAAGCAACAGAACCAGACTGCGTTGAACATCCGCCAGGAATGGCGTCGGAACCTCATTCCGTGCAATCGCTTCCTCGGCGCCATACAGCACGTTCACCAATTCCATGATGGCCGAGACGCAGGTGTTGAAATGCCAGCGTCCCTGGAAGTCATCACTGACGCGTTTGATGGTCTGGTGCAGCTTGCGCTGAATGCGGCGCGCCGCCGGGGATAATTCCGAAGGAACCGGACCCCGCCAGTCCGGATGATCTGGCCGCGCGTGGCGCACCACAAAACGGTACACGCGCCCCAAGAATCTCTGAATGCCTTCCACGCCGGAATCCTGCCAATCGAGATCGCGATCGGGCGGCGCGGCGAACAGGCTGTTGAGACGGGCGGCGTCGGCACCGTAGCGCGCGACCATGTCGTCGGGCGAGACGACGTTGCCCAGGCTCTTCGACATTTTCGCGCCGTCCTTGATAACCATGCCTTGCGTAAAAAGGCGCTCGACCGGCTCGTCGTTGGTAATCATTCCCAGGTCGCGCATGAATTTCGTCCAGAAGCGCGAGTAGATCAGGTGCAAAATGGCGTGCTCGACGCCGCCAATATATTGGTCGATGCCACGATCGCCAAACCAGTACTGCGCCTTCTTTCCGTCGAAGGGTGCGCGGTCGTTATGCGCGTCGGTGTAGCGATAGAAATACCAGGACGAATCGACGAAGGTATCCATGGTGTCGGTCTCGCGGCGCGCCGGACCTCCACATTTTGGACAAGTCGCATTGACGAATTCCGGCACGCGGCTGAGAGGCGAGCCGCCCGTGAGCGTGATGTCGACATTCTCCGGCAAGATCACCGGCAAATCTTTTTCCGGCACCGCGACGATGCCATCTTTCTCGCAATAAAGCATCGGGATCGGCGTGCCCCAATATCTTTGTCGAGAAATTCCCCAGTCTTTCAGGCGATAGGTGACAGTGGCTTTGCCGAACTTGTTCTCCTCGGCATAAGCCGACATGATTCGAATCGCTTCCTCGCAGGCCGTGCCGCTGTACCGGCCGGAGTTGATCAACATTCCCTCGTGCGCCACGAACGGAAGCGCCGGTTCGGCGCTGGTCTCCTCGGGATCGTTGGCGATCGGCAAGACCACGAGCCGGATTTCAAGGTCGTACTTCTTGGCGAACTCGTAATCACGCTCGTCGTGTGCCGGTACGCTCATGATGGCGCCGGTGCCGTAATCCATGAGGATATAGTTCGCCACCCACACCGGCACTCGCTCACTGTTGAACGGGTTAATGGCATAGCGGCCGGTGAAGACGCCGCGCTTCTCGATCTCTCCGATGTCGCCCGCTTCCCGTGCCCGGCGCTGTTCGGCAATAAGTTCGTCGACTTTGGCGCGCAGCTCAGGATTTTCCGCGGCAAGATCCTTCGCGATGGGATGCTCGGGTGCGAGCTGCACTGAAGTCGCGCCGAAAATCGTATCGACACGCGTGGTGAAAACCTGGATGGTCGATCCTGCGGGCCCGAATCCAGTGTGGTTTTCCGCATAATCGAGTTTGAAGTCGACGAGCGTGCCTTCGCTGCGGCCGATCCAGTTGCGCTGCATGGTGCGGACTTTTTCCGGCCAGCCCGGCAGCTGGTCTAAGCCATCGAGCAACTCGTCGGCATACTTCGTGGTGCGTACGAACCACTGCTCCAATTCTCGCTGTTCGACCAAAGTATCTTCGTGACGCCAACAGCAACCGTTCACGACCTGCTCGTTGGCCAGCACGGTCGCGCATTTCCGGCACCAGTTCACTCGGCTCTTCTTGCGATACGCCAGTCCCCGCTCGAACAGCTTGAGAAAGAACCACTGGTTCCAGCGGTAGTATTCCGGCAAGCAGGTAGTAACTTCGCGCGACCAGTCGTAGGCAAAGCCGAGGCGCTTCATTTGCGCCTTCATATTGGCAATGTTGCGCAAGGTCCACTCGCGCGGCGGCGTGTTGTTTGAGATGGCCGCATTTTCGGCGGGCAAGCCAAACGAATCCCAGCCCATGGGATGGAGCACGTTGTAGCCGTTCATCCACATGTAGCGGGCCAGCGCGTCGCCGATCGAGTAGTTGCGCACATGCCCCATGTGCAGCGCGCCCGAGGGATAAGGCAGCATCTCGAGCACGTAATATTTCTTTTTCGCGGAGTCGGGCTCGGCGGCATAGAGCGAAGCGTCCTGCTGCCAACGCTCGAACCACTTCGTCTCAACCCGCTGCGGATCGTAGCGCTCGTCGTTGGGACGATCCGCGTTATGACGATCGGCGCGTTCCGACGAACGAGAATCGGCGACAACGGATTCAGAGCCGCTGGTCAAGCCGCCGGCAGTTTTTTGTTCAATCGCCATAGCAGTAGGGATACCAGAGAAACGGTGCTCTATTTTACACGTTGCGGAGTAAAAGCCTCGGGCCTGCGACCCACAACGGGCGCGTCCGCCGGATTTCATCCTACGACATTTACCAACGTTCCAATCGGTGGGATGGTGATGCGGATCTCGTCGCCGGGCTTCAAGGTGAACGAATCCGGAGGCACGATGCCGGTGCCAGTCAGCAAAAAACATCCGTGCGGAAAACTGTTGTTGCGGTAGAGATATTCCACCAGTTCCTGCGGTTTCCGCTTCATCTCCTTGAGTGTGGTCGAGCCGGAAAATGCCGTAATGCCATCGCGGCGAATCTCCAATTCAATTCCCGTGGCATCGGACAAGGGCTCATCCTCAATCAGAAGGCAGGGCCCGAGGGCGCAACTGCGGTCGTAAACTTTGGCCTGCGGAAGGTAAAGAGGATTTTCTCCTTCAATGTCGCGCGAACTCATGTCGTTGCCGATGGTGTAGCCCGCGATGTTTCCTTTCGGCGTGACCAACAGAGTCAACTCCGGCTCGGGCACCGACCAGACCGCGTCTTCACGAATCGCAACCTTTCCGCCTGTTCCTACAACGCGATGCGGCATCGACTTAAAGAACAGTTCTGGCCGGGCGGCGTTGTAAACACGGTCGTAGAAATCTCCGCCACCTGCGCTCTTCGACTCCTGCATGCGCGCGTTGCGGCTGCGATAGTATGTGACCCCGGCAGCCCATACCTCCTGGCTGCCGATGGGTGGAAGCAGGTCTTGCGGGATGGGCGCAGTCGCCGGCTTTGCATTGCGAATGAGTTGGTCTAGAAAATCGCGCAGGTCTTCGCGAGTGATCAATTCGTCGAAAGAAGAAGATGTATTCAGAGTGTAAAACCGGCCATCCTCTTCGGCGAGGATGCCGTCGCGCGAGCGGTAGAGCTTCATGCAAAGAGTATCCGCCGTAGAGGCGTTGCTTGCAACGTCTCTGTCACCACGATCAGGCATGTCCGCCGTCAGGAACCACAAGCTATGTCTCTGCGACAAGACTCTTCAGCGCGTCCACGTTCCTGCGGTCATCTCCCGGCTTCTCAATCGGGGTCTCCGCAATGAAGGCGGCATGTGCGAGCCGAACATCGTTGAGCAATACTCGGAAAGTCTCTTGCCCAATCGTTCCCTTCCCGATCTGCTGATGGCGATCGAGTTTCGAGCCACATGCGGCCTTGGCGTCGTTGCAGTGCCAAACTCTGACTCCGCTCAATCCAACGGTCGCATCGAGATGGCGCAACGTCTCTTCCAGACCCTCCTTGCTGACGATGTCATAGCCAGCCACGTGAGTATGACAAGTATCGATGCAAGCCGCGACGGGAACCAACCCGCGCAACCGTTCCAGAACCTCCGCAACCTGCTCGAAGCTGCCGCCCAGCGAAAATTCCGAGCCCGCCGTATTTTCAATCAGAATAGTTAGGCCTCCCTTGGCCAAATCGAGTCCTTGCGTCGACGCCGCAATGGCCGCGGATGTGCGTAACAATCCCTGCTCCCGGTCGGCGCCGCGAAAAGATCCGGGATGGAGAACCAGATAATCCGCGCAGAGAGAAAGCGCGCGCTCGACTTCGCCGCGAAATGCCTCCATCGACTTCCGCAGAAAAAGCTCATTCGAGCTGGCAAGGTTGACCAGGTAATTGGTGTGAATCACAAGCGGCTTCAGGTCGTAGCGGGTACGCAGGCGATTCATCTCGCTGCATTGCAGTTCGCCCAATGTATACGGGGCCCACTGCCGCGGGCTGGATGAGAAGATCTGCAGCGTGTTGCAGCCCAGGCGATAGGCGCGTTCCGCGGCATTCTGCACGCCGCCCGCCGACGAGGTATGAATTCCAATGCGGCGAGAAGTCAACCGGGGCGGGTGTTTCGGAGGACGCGTCGGAGGATGCTGCTGAAGGATATCCTGTTCACGCGCTATCGAGCGAGGCATGCGGAATTATACGATTCGCCTTGCGTAGCCGCATTTGCGGTGCAGCCGCGGCGACGGTAGACTTGAAAGACGGCGACTCCTGCAGCCGCGGTGAAGATAAAGTGAAGAAAGTCGAGCTTCGCTCGACGGACAGCCGGGGGCAGCTGTCCCCAGATGAATCGGTTTCCAGGGTGAACTTATGTTAGTCGTGATGAAGTCGGCAGCCACCGAAGAACAAGTGCGCGCCGTGTGCCAGAAAATCGAGAAGCTTGGGTATCGCCCGCATTCCATGCCGGGAGCGACCCGCACCGCCATCGGCATTACCGGCAACCAGGGCGAATTCGAACACGGTTCGCTCGAAGAGATGCCGGGCGTTCAGGAAGTCATCCGGGTTTCGAAGCCCTACAAACTGGTCAGCCGCGACGTAAAGCCAGACAACACGATCATCACTTTTCCGGGGACGGCCGCGACCATAGGCGGGCAAGGGTTGGCAATTGTCGCCGGCCCCTGCGGCATCGAGACTCGTGAGCAGGCATTTGCCACTGCCGAGCGCGTGTATCGCGCCGGAGCGCAATTCTTCCGCGGCGGCGCCTACAAGCCGCGCACTTCGCCTTACGCCTTTCAGGGGCTCGGCGAGGAAGGTCTGCGCATCATGGCGGAAATCCGCCAGCAGTTTGGTATGAAGATCATTACCGAGGCCGTCGACAATGAATCGCTCGACTTGGTCGAAGAATATGCCGACATGATCCAGATTGGGGCGCGTAACATGCAGAATTTCTCTCTGCTGAAACGCGCCGGGCGCGCCCGCAAGCCCGTGCTGCTGAAGCGCGGCATGTCGGCCACGCTCGAAGAGTTCCTGATGGCCGCGGAATACATTCTGAGCGAAGGCAATTACAACGTCGCGCTCTGCGAACGCGGCGTCCGCACCTTTGCTGACCATACTCGCAACACGCTCGACCTGAGCGTCGTGCCCGCGGTGCAGCGCTTGAGCCATTTGCCGATTCTGGTCGATCCCAGCCACGGGACGGGGAAAAGAAATAAGGTAACTCCGCTGTCGCGGGCAGCCGTGGCCGTAGGCGCCGATGGGTTGATGGTCGAAGTGCATAATGCTCCGGATCAGGCGCTTTCCGATGGCCCGCAGTCGCTCTATCCAGATCAGTTCGACGAACTGATGGTGCAGGTGCGCCAGATCGCGGCGGTAGTGGGACGCACCGTACCTGCGATTGCAACCCGGGAGACAGCGACAGTCAGCAAGTAAGTCGAGTCGCTAAAGGCCCGATTCTGGAGTCTCGCGTGAGGAATCTCCGTTCAATCGGCCTCTCCGTTGCGGTACTCGTAAGTGTCATCGGGCTTCCGTTTGACGGCACTCTCTTTGCGCAGCAGCAACCCGACCCTTACGGCGTGTACCACGTAGGCAATGGCGTGACGTTACCCA
>JBEKRY010000190.1:0-9114 GCA_049517555.1 Candidatus Sulfotelmatobacter sp.
TAGGGCAGGCGCCGTAAATGAATGGCGCAACGGAAGGATTATGGCACACGGCCACCGACGGGGAAGGGCTATTTCGGGAAGGCTCTGGAACCGGACAACAATAATCCGCCTCTAACCCAACTCATTCTTTATAATAAAAAGTTTTCTAAATGGCTGAGCGAAACTCTTAGGGCGGAGGCACGGCATGGCAGGCTCTTATAACGGCGTAGCGGTACCGGCGGACGGCAAGAAAATTGGAAATGCCAACGGCAAGTATGACGTTCCCGACAATCCGATCGTCCCTTTCATCGAGGGCGACGGCACCGGCCGCGACATCTGGAAAGCCTCGCTGCGCGTGTTCAACGCCGCCGTCGAAAAAGCCTACAAAGGCAAGCGTCGCGTTGCCTGGTACGAAGTATTCGCCGGTGAAAAGGCCAAGGCCAAGTTCGACAACTGGCTGCCCGATGACACCGTCGAGGCCGTCCGCGAATTTCGCGTGGCCATCAAAGGCCCCCTGACTACGCCTGTGGGCGGCGGCATCCGCTCGCTCAACGTGGCCCTGCGGCAGATCCTTGATCTCTATAGCTGCGTGCGTCCGGTGAAGTATTACAAGGGAGTGCCGTCGCCGGTGAAGCATCCGGAACGCATGAACGTGGTGATTTTCCGCGAAAACACGGAAGACGTTTACGCCGGCGTCGAGTGGGAGCAGGGAACTGCCGACTGCGCGCGGCTGATCGAGTTTCTGAACAAAGACATGCTGAAAGGCGGCAAGAAGCAGATTCGCCTCGATTCCGGCGTCGGCATCAAGCCGATTTCGATTACCGGAACCAAACGTCTGGTGCGCATGGCGATTCAGCACGCGATCGAGAACGGGCTTAAGAGCGTCACGCTGGTGCACAAGGGGAACATTCAGAAATTTACCGAGGGCGCATTTCGCAAGTGGGGATACGAAGTTGCCACCGACGAATTCCGCGACCAGGTTGTGACCGAACGCGAGAGCTGGATTCTGGGCAATAAAGACGCGAATCCGAATTTGAGCGTGGCCGAGAACGCCGATCTGATCGAGCCTGGAATGGAATTCGCTCCGCCCGCTTTCCGCGTGGCGGTTGAAAAAGAAGTGAAAGAAGTTCTGGACGCCATCTATGCCACGCACGGCAATGGGGTGTGGAAAAAGAAGATCATGATCAACGACCGCATCGCCGATTCGATCTTCCAGCAGATTGTGACGCGTCCGGAAGAATACTCGGTTCTGGCCACGCCGAATCTTAACGGCGACTACATTTCCGACGCAGCCGCGGCGCAGGTAGGCGGCCTCGGAATCGCTCCCGGCGCGAACATCGGCGACGGCTATGCGATTTTCGAAGCAACGCACGGCACCGCGCCGAAATATGCCGATAAGGACGTCATCAATCCCGGCTCGGTGATTCTGTCGGGTGTGATGATGTTTCGACACCTGGGCTGGAACGAAGCCGCCGACCTGATCGAGCAGAGCATGGAGCGGACGATCGAGCAAAAAAAAGTTACCTATGACTTCGAGCGCCTGATGCCGGGTGCAACGAAAGTAAAAACCAGCGAGTTCGCCGACGCCATGATCGAAAACATGGGCGCGGGCGTGCTGGTGTAGTTCAGTATTTAGCACTTAGCATTTAGCACTTGGCAATTAGCCCTCGGCAATAGCATCCGGCGGGTGACTGGTCTGCAAGAAAAAGGTTGTCGTTCCGAGCAATGCGAGGAACCTGCTGTTTGCCGGCAGCGCCCGCGAAGTCTGAGGGCTAAATGCCAACTGCTAACTGCTAATTGCTAATTGCTGTCTTCGAAAGGACTCATACCATGCGCAAGAAAGTAACCATCGTAGGCTCCGGCAACGTAGGCGCAACCGCCGCTCACTGGATCGCCTCCAAAGAACTCGCCGACGTCGTACTCATCGACATCATCGAAGGAGTGCCGCAGGGCAAAGGGCTCGACCTGCTCGAAGCCATGCCCATCGAGAAACGCGACTCCTACGTTAGCGGCACCAACGACTACAAAGACACCGCGAATTCCGACATCGTCGTAATCACCGCGGGCATTCCGCGCAAGCCGGGCATGAGCCGCGACGATTTGCTCAATACGAATTACGGCATCATGAAAGCGGTGGTCGGCGAAGTGGTGAAGAATTCGCCGAACTGCATCCTGATCATCGTGTCGAATCCACTGGATGCCATGGCGCAAGCCGCCTACAAGCTAAGCGGATTCCCGCGCGAGCGCGTCATCGGCATGGCCGGCGTTCTCGATTCAGCCCGCTTCCGCGCCTTCATCGCCGACGAACTGAAAGTCAGCGTCGAGAACGTCACCGCCTTCGTGCTCGGCGGCCACGGCGACACCATGGTTCCGCTGCCGCGCTATTCCACAGTCGCCGGCATCCCGATCACAGAGCTGATTGAAAAGACGAAGCTCGAAGCCCTGGTCCAGCGCACCCGCGACGGCGGCGCCGAAATTGTGAAGTATCTCAAAACCGGCTCGGCCTACTATGCGCCTTCAGCCGCCGCTACAGAAATGGTCGAAGCGATCCTCAAAGACAAAAAGAAAATCCTGCCCTGCGCCGCGTTTCTGCAGGGCGAATACGGAATCACCGGCCTTTACGTTGGCGTCCCCGTAAAACTGGGTGCGAAGGGAATCGAGCAGATCATCGAGATCAAGCTGACCGCCGAAGAAAAAGCGGGCCTGGACAAGAGCGCCGCGGCGGTAAAGGAATTGTGTGCAGTGATCGGAGTTTAGGCGACCTCGACCGCGTGATGATCTGTCATCCTGAGCGGAGTTGGCATCCGCTTCGCGGATGCCAACGCAGTCGAAGGACCCCGTGCCACTTGTGTTACCGCGATCGCCAACGGGACTTCTCTGCGTTGATCGTGGCAACCGGCCGAATTCTGGCTGATATGTTTGCTGAGCCTTACACCTTCTCGATCGTCACCTTCTTCAGCACCACATCCTTGTTCGGTTTGTTCTGCCGATTTTGCGGAACGCCGGTAATCTTCACGGCGACGTCCTGCCCCTCGACAACTTCGCCGAAAATTGTGTGCTTTCCGGTGAGCCAGGTCGTCGGCACGGTCGTAATGAAGAACTGCGATCCGTTGGTGTTCGGCCCGGCGTTGGCCATGGCGAGTTTGCCCGGCTTATCGAACTTGTGCGGCGAACCTTTGGTTTCATCCTCGAACTGGTAGCCCGGGCCGCCTGTGCCGGTGCCCTGCGGGTCTCCGCCCTGAATCATGAAGTCGGGAATCACGCGGTGGAAAATGGTTCCATCGTAGAGGCGATCTTTCGATTTCTTGCCGGTTGAAGGATGCTTCCATTCTTTCTGGCCTTCGGCAAGTTCCACGAAGTTGGCGACGGTCTTGGGCGCGTCTTTCTCAAACAGACGGCAAACGATGGTTCCTTCCGAAGTTTCAAAAATGGCGTAAGTGCCCGCGGGACGGCTCATGGACGATTATTCTCCTTAGTTGGATCGCTAGTTGGATCACTCGCTCGCTCCTGATTTTAGCAGGGCACGGAAACAGCGAGATGCTCCGCGTCTACCGGTTCAGATACTGCATGAAAAAGTCGCGCGTCGCGAACGCAAGCCGCATTTTCACTTCCGGCGACTGGAATGTATGGACGTCCTCGACCGCCATAAACTTGACCGAGGCTCCCGCCTGTTTCAGTTTGTCGGCGAGTTCCTGAGCTTGCGCGATCGGTACCTCGGAATCCTTGGTGCCGTGCACGATGAGAAAAGGAGCAACCTTCTTGGTGACATGGAATACCGGCGAAGCGTCTTCCCAGGTTTTCGCGGCGTGGGCATAGTCTCCGCCGAAAAAGCTGGATAGAAAAGGGTCGCCGTCCGCATCACGATGGACCGTGAAATCGCTGGGCCCGCTAACGTCAACCACGGCCTGCACCCGGCTGGAATATCTCGCGAGGGCTGCATCGGAATTGTCGCGTGTATTTTCCATCCCCAGCAGAGCCGCTAACTGCGCTCCCGCGGAGTGCCCGAAAGCACCGATTTGCTGGGGATCGACGCCGTATTTTGCGGCGTTGGCACGAATCCACCGCACCGCCCGCTGGACGTCATCCAGTTGCGCCGGCCAGAGATTTTCTTTTTCTTTTTCATGGAACAAGCGATAGTCGACCGAGAACGCGACGAACCCGGAGTGGGCAAGAAACGCTCCCAATCTGCCCATGGTCGATTTGTCAAAGCTCGTCCAGCCTCCGCCGTGAATCAGCACGATAGCCGGTCGCAAGTCAGAATGTTCCGCCGGCTGGTAAATATCCAACAGCAGGGCCTGCGCGCCGACTTTGCCGTAAGGAACATCCTGCTGAACAGCCGGTGTTTCCAGAGGATCCCCAGGAGGATCCGCAGACATGTGCGGGGCGGTTGACGGCTGGGAAGGCGCAGTTCGCGGCATTTGACCGTGAGCGGCCAGCGTCAACCCCAACGCCACCACACTCCATACGAAAGCACGCTTACTCATCTCGAAAAGCATTTTAGGTCTCGGCTCGGTGTGACTTCAACGCGCTTCTAACAGACAACTCGCCAGCTTAGTTCGGATTCGCGGGCGCCGCAGCCGCTGGTTTCTTCACCGTCGCGCCGGCAGCCGGTTTGGCCGCAGTCCCCGTACTGCGCACAATGCTGATGTGAATGATCTTCACCGGACGAAACGGTTTGTTATTCGCAGGATCGCTCGCCATGCGCGCAATCTGCTTCACCAGCACCACCGACGCTTCGTCGCACTGCCCGAAGATAGTGTAGCCGCCGTTCAAGTGCGGCGTGGCCACTTCCGTAATGAAAAACTGCGAGCCGTTCGTGCCGGGCCCGGCATTGGCATAGGCGAGGCGCCCCGGTTGATCGAACAACAGATCGGGGGATGTCTCGTTCTTGAATTTGTATCCCGGATCGCCCTGGCCGTTGCCCGCCGGATCACCGCCCTGGATCATGAAGTCAGGAATCACGCGATGGAAAATTGTGCCGTCATAGAGCGGCACCCCGTGCTTGGTTACGCCGCTCACAGGATTCTTCCAGTCCTTGGTACCGCTCGCCAGACCAATAAAATTCGCCACGCCAATCGGCGCTTTATCGGGAAACAGTGTGCAGGTCAGATTGCCCACGGTGGTCTTGATGATCGCGATCGGCTTGGTTGACGCATGGACGGCCGGTTTCGCCGCGGTAGCAGCTTTGGTCGCAGGTGCACCTTGGCTCGAAGCTGGCGTGCTCGAACCAGACTGCGCCCAGATCGCCGAGGCCGCCAACATCATCGCTAGAACTGTGAATGTCTTACGCATCGATTCTCCTTATCTGCCTATTTTGCCGCAGTCGCCGCCCGCGACTGCATTTCGTGGCTCACGCCTTCCACTTCGCGAAACACCCGCATCAGGTTTCCGCCCAGGATCTTCCGGATGTCTTCGTCTTTATATCCTCGGTCGAGTAGCGCCTGTGTGATCTTCGGCAAATCGGCAGCCGAGTCGATGCCCAGCGGCGTAGCCCCGCTCACACCGTCGAAATCGGAGCCCAGGCCTACATGGTCAATTCCCGCAACTCTCGCGATGTGATCGATGTGATCGATCAGCGACTTCAGCGGCGGCCGCGGAATCTTCGCTGCCCATTCGCGCTCGATTCGATCCTCGTCGACGAAGGTGACCGTTTTGCCCTCGGCTTTCATCTGCTCGGCGTATTTCTGCACCGCCGCGGCCTGATCTTTCGCCTGCGCGATCATGGCCTTGCGATAATCTTCGTCAATAAATCCGTTATAAAAATTGACCTGCACCACGCCGCCGTTCTTGGTGACGGCGCGCAGCATGTCGTCGGTCATATTTCTCGGAGCATTCACCAGCGCTCGCGCCGACGAGTGCGACGCGATCACTGGAGCCTTGCTGGTCGCGATCGCGTCCCAGAAAGTCTGATCGGCGACGTGCGAAATGTCCACCATCATCCCCAGCCGGTTCATCTCCAGCACCACCTGCTTGCCGAAATCGGTGAGCCCGTTATGGTGCTGCACCTTCGGATCGTCGATGTCGCCGGAAGAGTCAGCCCACTCGTTCGTGTTCGACCAACTCAACGTCATATAGCGCACACCCAGCCGGTAGTAAATGCGGAGCAAGTGAATATCGTTCTCAATCGAGTGCCCGCCTTCAATGCCCATCAGCGCCGCGAGTTTGTGCTCCTTGCGCGCCCGGTCAATGTCATTGGGCGAGAAGGCCATCATCATGCGGTCAGGATGCCGTGCCGCTTGCTCATAAACTGAATCGATCAGATCGAAAGTGTGCCGGGCAAAATGGCCCTGGTTCGTCTCCGGATCCACCCAGATGGAAAAGAATTCCGCGCCCAGATTTCCCCGGCGCGCCTTATCGAGGCTGATGTGGCCAATGTCTTTGGGATCAGTCGACCCGATGTCGAAACCTTCATCCAGAAACCGCTGCGGCGTATCCGCATGCGTATCGATCACGAGCGAGGAATCATGAAGTTTCTGCGCCCGCGCGCTGACCACGATTCCGGCCGTGGTGGACGTTTTTTCCTGAGCCTGGGTTTCCTGAGCCTGGGTTTCCTGAGCGTGGGTTTCCTGAGCGTGGGTTTCCTGAGCCTGGACCGCGGCGAGAGAGGCAATCAATACAACGATGAAACCGAGTCTGCTGATCATAGTGGTGGCCCACCGAACGAAGAAACATGTGGGCAGGTCCCGATTGTATAGGCAGACGCGCAACGTGACAAAACCGGTCGCTGATCGCCAGTCGCCTATCGATAACCGATCAGCCCAGAGCGGCCAGCGCCTGCTGCACGCAAGTCTCCAGTCGCAGTTCAGTATCAATCACTGTCCTGGCGGGCGTAATGGTTTCGAAGCGCGCCTTCACTTCGAGATAGAGTTGGTAGTCGCGATTTCCCGCAGGATGCGCGCTGGTTTCCGCATCTGCCATCAGTCTGCGCCGGGCGATTTCGTCCGAACACACGCACTCGAAAATGCGCCACGGCTGGTGAAGACGAGCCGCAACGCCAATCACGTTTTCAATCTGATAGCGCCGCGAGAACGTTCGCCCGTCCAGAAGGATTACCCGCGGCGGATTTTGCGCCAGGAGATATTCCGCGGTTTCCAGCATGATCTGCAGGCAGAAATCATCCTGCCGCGATGAGTATTCAATTTCCTCCGGCAGGAAGATTGTGTGCCGGATTTCGTCCTTGCTCAGCACCCGGCCTGACGTGCGCACCGCCAGTTCGCGCGCAAGCGTGCTCTTGCCGCTTCCAGGAAGTCCCGCCATCAAAACGATCATAAAGAGGTGTGTGGGACGGACATTCCTGTCCGTCGCTTCAAAGAATCGTAACGGACTAACTGCATGGAAGGAAAAAAAGGAAGAAACTTATTTCGTCTCGCTGCCGAGCGCGATCTGCGCCTCCGGCTTTTCACTATCCGGTTTATCGCTATCCGGGTGCGCATTGTCCTGATGTTCGTTGTCCTGATGTTCGTTGTCCTGATGTTCGACGGGAATAATGTTCTGTGTCTCGCGCCAGTCGGAGTAGAGCCCGCTCACCATAATATGGAAGACCCACTGGTGCCGCTCTTCTTCTGGTTCCACGAGGCCCAGCGCCTTCATGTAGAACAGGTAGTGCTCCATCCAGCGAATCTGGTCCTTGCTCATGCCGCGGCGTTGCAAGTCGACCGTGACCCCAGCCAGATGCGAAGATGCCGTATCTCCATCCGCCGGAGCCGCGTTGCGATTATGCCGCCGCAGTTTCTTCTGAACCTTCACCGTCCGTACGGCCGAGTTCACCTGAATCTGCTGATGAAAACGGTTGTAATAAGCCTGGCTGATATCGTTCACAAAATCCAGCGTCCACGGCCGGCAATATCGCCGCGTAGGGTCAAGCCGCGGATCGAAACGCAGCGTTTCTCCCGAGCGAATTTCCAGCAGGGAACCATCCGCCTTCAAGGCCTCAAGCTCAGTCTCATCCTGAATGCGCGGCAACTCCAGGCGGTTGATCTCAGCGTTCTGAATCAGCAGCGATTCATGCGACGGCTTAAACATCGGATTCCACAGCAGCCACCGGAAGTGCCGGTGATGCGTGCGCTGCACGGTCGCCCGACGCACCGCGAACGCGCTGCCCGTCAGCCCTCCACCTACCAGGGCCAGCAGCAAGACAATCGCGAATTGAAAGTTAGCTGTGCGTCTCAATCTCAAGAATGTTTTCCAATTGGCAGGCCTTGCCGCCCGCCCTCTGCGCTCTCAACAATTTCCGTCTGAGTAGCGGCTATTCTAAGCCATGCTGTCAAGTGGTCCAACCCAAGACTGCCGCTGGACCGTTACCTACGTACCCAAAACGCCACTTCCGGGCGGTTACCCTCCACCCGCAAACAACGCTTCTCACCCGTACTAGCCGCACCTGACGGGCCATTCCGAGGGCGCAGACAATAGCCCGCTATGTGCGCAGGGAAGCACAACTTGGTGCGATTAGACGGTGATTAGCGTTCTTGGGTTGGACGTTTTTAATACAGAGTGACAAAAATCAGCGCCGCAAAAGGTCACCCAGCGCCTGTTTCATGACTTGCCCGCCCACCTCGGAGATGGCTTTGGTCAACGGAATATCCTTGGGGCAAACCTCGACGCAGTTCTGCGCATAGCCACATTCTTGAATGCCGCCATCGCCCATCAGCGCCGTCAGCCGCTCCCGCTCCAGCGCCTTGCCCGTAGGATGCGTGTTGAACAGCCGCACCTGCGCGATGGTGGCCGCGCCCACGAACCCAGTGTCTTCATTAAACTGTGGGCAAGCTTCCATGCAGCAGCAACACGAAATGCACCGCGAGAGCGGATACGCCGCTTCCTGCTCCTCGGCCGACATGCGCGGCCCGGCGCCCAGATCGTAAGTCCCATCGATGGGCACCCACGCCTTCACGGCCTTCAGGTTCTCAAAGATCACATTGCGATCAACCGCCAGATCGCGCACCACCGGAAACTTGGAAAACGGCTCCAGCCGAATCGGCTGTTCCAGATGATCAATTAGCGCCGAACAAGCCATCCGCGCCCGCCCGTTAATCAGCATGGCGCACGACCCGCAAACTTCCTCACGACAATTCGAGTCGTAAGTGATGGGCGTAGTCGCCTTCCCGTCACGCGTAGACGGTTCGGCGGCAATATCCATCA
>JBEKRY010000191.1:0-9082 GCA_049517555.1 Candidatus Sulfotelmatobacter sp.
AAATCCACTGCGGGTCGGGCCCCGGCGGATAAAACGCGATGCCATACGGGTGCTTCAATCCGCTGGCGAAAACTTGCATCTGTTCCGGCTTGCCGTCGCTGCTCATTCCCCGGAATACGCGAATGCGCCCAGCATCGCTCTCGGCCAGAAAGATATCGCCGTTGGGTGCGGTGCGCAGCAGCCGCGGATTGTTCAGTCCCGTGGCAAACAGTTCCACCTTGAACCCCGCGGGCGCCACCGGCCACGCGTTCTCCGGACGAGCCACCAACTCCGCGCCGTTATTCGATGACTGGGTCGCATAGGGCTGCGGAAGGTCTTTCGCCGTGATCTTGCGAGTCGTCCCCGGCACCTCGTAGCGGAAATCGGTAAAGGGCGCGGTCGGCGAGGCATCTTTGATTTTTCCGGTATCGACTTCCGCCATCGCTGTCGGCGCAGCACTGGCGCCTGCCTTGCCCGACGCCATGGCCTCAACGTAGGTGATAATCTTCCATCGCGTCTCTTCAGGCAGTCCGTCCCAGGCAGGCATTCCGTTATCCTTGTCGCCTTTGGTGATGAACCAGAACACCTCACCCTCGGTCACCCCCTTCAACTTGCCATCCACCAGCGAAGGCACGTTGCCCGTGCCCTGACCCGCCTTGCCGTGGCAAGCCAGGCAGTTGCGCGCATAAAGCGACTTGCCAGCATCGGCCGCAGCTTGCTGGCCCGCAAATGGATTCTTCTGGGCTTTCGCCGAGGCGGGCGCATCATGAAATGGCTTGTCATCCGCCTGCGAGCGCGCCGTGAAGAGAACAGCAGTAAAGAGAGCAGAGAGAAGAAACGAGAGAACTGCCGGGGCGATCCTGTTTGAACTCAAACGCATAGCATCCTCGCGATGAAATTTTCCAATCTAGATTAGACGCTTCGCCCAAAAGATGCCAATCCACTACCCCCGAGTCGGCGTTTCTGCATCGTCGGCGTCTTGCAACGCCTACCGATTCACACTCGCCCAACGATCATCGAGGATGGCAGAAAGAACGACTATTTCAATCACTTACGAGGCGTGAAGAAGATTCCTCGACGAATGCTGCAGATTTTTTCATCTTGCCAAGAATTTTCCTGCTGATAGCATTGGACCCCGGTTTCATTCCAGCTGGGCACCTGAGGTTTCCTACGTACCGCCATTTTCCTTCCCCCGGAGCGCAGCAAAATCGTTTGGAGGTTCCCGATGCACCGTAAGTTGACCCTTGCCCTCATTTTCCTGTCCTCGTTCGCCTACTCTCAGACAGGAAGCATGAATGTCTTGACTCGTGAAAACGACAATCAGCACACCGGTCAACAGTTGCAGGAGACCATCCTTACTCCAACGAACGTGAACTCCAGTTCGTTCGGCAAGCTGTTCACTTATCCTGTGGATGGCCAAATCTACGCCGAACCACTCTACGTGCATAACCTGACGATGGCGAACGGAACTGTGCACAACGTGGTATTCGTGGCCACGGAATACGACAGTGTCTATGCTTTGGACGCCGACAGCGCGGCGCTGAATCCGCAGCCCCTGTGGCGGACGAACTTCCTGAATCCATCCGGCACGCCCAGCGTGACGCCGGTCCCGTGCTCATTGGGAGCCGGCATCTGTCAGTTGTTTCCCGTAGTCGGCATTACCGGTACACCCGTAATTAACCTAGCCACCAATACGCTATACGCGATCGTGCGCACGCAGGAGACCAGCGGCACCACGGTCAACTGGGTCATCCGCCTGCACGCCCTGAACATCACCAGCGGCGCGGAGCAGCCGGGCAGTCCCGTCGTGATCTGCTCTGCCACGGGAAATCTGGGATGCTACCTCAACGGAAACAATGTGGTCTTTGGACCGGCGCATCAGGAGAGCCGGCCTGGAATGTTGTTGGTACCTGAGACCGGATTCCCGCAGGGGGTGCTTTTTGCCGGCTTCGCGGGCGATTCTGGCTGGGTTCTGGCCTTTGACCCGACCTCTCTGGCGATGTTGGCCGCGTTCTACACCGATACGCAAAATCACTTCGGGGGCACCAAGGCTGGCGTGAAGGTCCCAGGCGTCCCGGGTGAAGGCCACAGCGGAGTCTGGGGCACGGGCGGCGGAATCACCGCGGATACGTCCGGAAATGTATACGCGATGACTGGCGATGGCTATTGGGACGGTCTTCTCAACTGGGGCGACAGCCTGGTCAAGCTTCAGCTCGTCAAAAATGGCAGTACTTATTCGTTGAACGTGGCTGACTACTTCACGCCCAGCGACGAAGCCTGCCGTTATACCCATGGTCTGGACTACGGCTCAGCCGGCGCATTGATCTTGCCCACGCAGACCGGCTCTGCGACTCCCAATATGATCTGGACCACTGGCAAAGCCATCTCCACCTGCGAGACCCCATTCGAGGGATATATCGTGAACGCCAACAACATGGGGCACCTGGGCGGTCAGATGGCCAACACTGCGGCTTCGAATGGCGGCGGCGAACAGAACTCCGCCTACTGGTCAAGCTCGATCGGAAAGCAATACATATACAACGGCGATGACGCCGACTACCTGCGTGCCTTCACCGTGTCTGCCTCGGGCGTGAGCGAGTCCGGCGTCATGGCTACCACGCACCTGTTCGACGACGGAACGTCGCCGGCCGTTTCCGCCAACGGAAACACCAACGGAATCGTGTGGGCGATTGAAATAACCGATGACGGCGACCATCAGCCGACGTTTCAGCCCGCCGTGTTGCACGCCTTTAATGCTACGAATTTGAGCAGCGAACTGTACAACACCACGCAAGCAGCCAACGGGCGTGATACGGCTGGTCCGGCAGTCAAGATGCAGGTTCCGATGATCGCCAACGGCAAGGTCTACGTGGCGACCCAGACCGAACTCGACGTCTACGGCCTGTGTCCTTGCGGACTGGCCAAGTAACTGGACTGGCAGCAGTGCTTCGATTTTCGTTTTGGTTGGTTTTCGTAATTTTTTGCTCTTTGCTCTTGGATGGCTACTGAGTCCGTGGAACCGTGACCCTCCGGCAGGTTCGCCGGTATCGCTCAAGGAGACCTTATGTCCGTTCGGATGTTTACTCTGAAAAACGCCCTCCTGCTTATGACTCTCGCGCTGACCGCGGCAGCCTGGGCACAGACCGAGAGCACACTCTATACCTTCGGTGAAACCACGAGCTTCTGGCCGAATGGCACTCTCCTCGAAGATTCGAAGGGAAATTTGTACGGTACAACTCGCGGTGGCGGCACCTACGGAGTCGGCACGGTATTTGAAATGTCTCCGCCAACGAAGGCGGGCGGGGCCTGGACGATGACGACTCTCTACAACTTCGTGCCTTACGGCACCGGTGGCTGGGTGCCGATTTCAGATCTCGTCCAGGACAAGAACGGCGCCTTCTACGGAACCACCTTCAACGGCGGCAACCCGACCTGCAATTGCGGAACCGTCTACAAGCTCACCCCGCCCGCTGTGGCCGGCGGCGCATGGACCCAGTCCCAGCTCTACGCCTTTCCCTACGACGACATCCACGGACGCTTACCCGCGAACGCCGCACTGGCCCTCACTTCGAACGGAACGCTCTACGGTGTGACCGTACAGGGCGGAACCTACGACGCCGGCGTGATCTACGAACTTCAAACCAAGAACGGCAAGAGCTACACCGAGACCGATCTATATTCCTTCGGCGATGAGGCCGACGGCAAGACGCCCAATGGTCCGATTGCTCTCGACTCTGCTGGAAATCTTTACGGTGTGACTCTCTGGGGCGGCGCCTTCAACCTGGGAACCGTGTACAAGTACACGCCAGCCACAAAAACGACGGCAGCCGTCGAAACCATTCTCTATTCCTTTGGCACTTCCGGTTCCAGTGACGGAGCCAATCCCACCGGCAATCTGGTTTTCGACTCCGGCGGGGACATCTACGGTGTCACCAACACCGGAGGCGACGAGTACGGCGACGGAACTGTTTTCACACTCGAACCCAGCAAAGGGGTTTACACCGAAAGCATCATCTTCGACCTCAGCCGGCCCAACCGTACCGGAACCAATCCAGTAGCCGGACTCTCCTGGAACCCCACCAATCACTCGCTGTACGGAACCACCAGTCAGTACGGCGCGCTCGACACAGGCAACGGAACCGTATACCAACTGCTGCCTCCGGCGACCAAGACCGGAACCTGGACCGAAACGACGCTGTACGATTTCACTTATGACGTCGTCGGCGGTTACCCGACCGCCATCGTTACCCGCGACCCCACGACCGGAACTCTCTACGGTACGGCTCAGAATGGCGGCATTGAAGGCTGCGATCTGTATTGCGGCACCGTCTGGCAGATCGTGAATCCGTAAGCGTATGGACCACAATCGCTGGGTGGCCCATCTTTCGCGTTTGCTGCGAAAGGTGGGATTCCACGCCCGTAATCCCATTGCGATTTTGACTTTCGAACAGAACGCAGCGAAACGATAAGAAGGTTCGGAACGCAAAAAGACTTTGGTAGCGCTGACGGGAATCGAACCCGTATACCCGCCTTGAGAGGGCGGTATCCTAACCGTTAGATGACAGCGCCACGGGTCGGTGGAACGCCTGATTATAACAAAGCCACCGATGTTCCCGGCGCGCCGCATCGCGTGAGTGCTCATAGTTCGTGCTCGAAAATTGTTCGTGCTCGAAAATTGTTCGTGCTCGAAAATTTCGCGCAGGAATTCCGCACAGCCCCATCATATTTTTCGATACAAATTTTTATACAAACCGACGCCTATGACCGCCCGCAAGCGTTATAGTTATATGTAACTCCGCAAACTTAGAACTCATAGCAGCCAGAACCAGGCAAGGATGTGCATGTTGTTCATTCATCAACAATTCCAGTCATTCCTACATTTAGGAGAGTGCAAGGAGTATCCGATTATGGCGAAACCGAAATCCCCCAACACGAAGAAAAGCGCTGCACTGAACCCACCAAGCACTACCAGCAGCCCGTCACTGCCCACTAATGGCAGTGCAGCAGCCGCCACTGCACCCGCGATGGAAGCGAACACGGCTCCAGCCCAGAGTGCAACCGCAGCCAATAAGACGGCGCCGCGAAAGACCGCGCGCAAGCCGGAAATCGTAAAGACTGAAGTGCGCGCCAATCTCGTTCCCATCAGCTTGGAAGAGGAAATCCGCCAACTCGCCTACTTGCTATCCGAGCGCCGCGGATTCGAGTCCGGCCACGAAACCGAAGACTGGCTGACCGCGGAGGCGGAGGTTCGCCAACGCTACCACCAGCAGAGCGCGTAGCCGCTTCCTGACTCCGGCTTTGGCGGCCGAGTCCCGGCCGCCGCTTTCTTCGTGCAAACCTGTCTTTCCGACCACCTTAGCTTCGGATGTCCTTCTGACCCTCGTTTCTGGCTTCTGCGGTTGCCTCTAGCATGGCTTTCTGAAAAAATACATCGGGGTTCCTCCTCATGGCGCAAATCGGTAGTTTTGCCTTGCTCTTCGCTTTGGTGCTGAGCATGTATTCGTTCGGAGTGGGCATGATCGCCCTGTTCTTCCCGGGCGATCCGCTTTGGGAGCGCCTGGGAGAAACCGCTCGCCGCGCCGGCGTCGTAGTTTTCGGCGGAGTTCTTCTCGCCGCCATCGCCCTCGTCGTCGCCGCCTTCCGCGACGACTTCACCATCGCCTACGTCTTCCACCACAGCAATCGCGATCTCCCCGGCCCTTACAAGTTCGCCACGTTGTGGTCCGGACAGGAAGGCTCGTTGCTGTTCTGGTCGCTGCTCCTGGCCGGATATGGATTCGTTCTGCGCCTGCGTTACAAGACCGATCCCCGCCTCTTCGCCTACGCCTCAGTCGTTCTTGCCGGCGTACAGATATTCTTCCTGCTGCTGGTAAATTTCGCCGCCAACCCCTTCGGCCTGCTCGAAGGCCCACTGCGCGCCGATGGCAGCGGCCTCAACCCACTGCTGCAGTATCCCGAGATGGTGATTCACCCGCCCATGCTCTATCTCGGCTACGTCGGATTCACTGTCCCCTTCGCCTTCGCGCTGGGCGCGCTGATCATGAAGTATCCCGGCGAGAAATGGATTCACATCACCCGCCGCTGGACCATGGTTACCTGGGGATTTCTCACCTGCGGAATCTTTCTCGGCGCACACTGGGCCTATTCGGTGCTGGGCTGGGGCGGCTACTGGGGATGGGACCCCGTCGAAAACGCCTCGCTCATGCCCTGGCTCGTCGGCACAGCGTTCCTGCACTCGGTCATGATGCAGGAGAAGCGCGGCATGCTGAAAGTCTGGAACATGTGGCTGGTCTTCGCCACGTTCTGGCTCGCGATTCTTGGGACGTTCCTCACCCGCAGCGGCATCATTGCCTCGGTCCACGCCTTCGCACAATCCTCGATCGGCGACTGGTTCGCGTGGTTTCTCTCGATCACTCTCGTAGTCTTCGTTTTTTTCTTCTTCAAAAACAAAGACCACCTGCGCAGCGAGCACAAACTGGAATCGCTCATCTCGCGCGAATCCAGCTTCCTGTTCAATAACCTTCTCTTCGTGCTGCTCTGCTTCACGGTTCTCTGGGGCACGTGGTTCCCAAAGATTTCTGAACTTGTCCAAGGCAACAAAGTCACGGTGGGCGGTCCTTTTTATAATCGCGTGGCGATCCCGGTCGCGCTGTTGCTGCTGATCCTGACCGCCGTCGGCCCGTTGCTGGCGTGGCGCAAAACTTCCTTCGACAGCCTGAAGCGGAATTTCATGTGGCCCAGCATCGGCGCCCTCGCCGTGATGGCTTTCCTCATGATCACGCCCCCAAGCTGGGGATCGCCCTTCGGACTGCGCCCCTGGCAGGACGTCGCTTATTTCTATTCGCTGATGGCCATCGGCCTCTGCGCCCTGGTCACTCTCACCATCGCCAGCGAATACTACCGCGGCGGCAAAGTCATCGCCGGACACACTGGCCAGGGCATGTTCGCCTCCATCGTCCAACTCACGCACCGCAACACGCGACGTTACGGCGGCTACATCGTTCACTTCGGCGTAGTGGTTGTCATTATCGGATTCGCCGGCTCCGCATTCAATCAAGACAAAGAATCCGACAAGGGCCTCGGTTACGGCGACAAAATGCAGATCGGCGCCTACACCCTGGTCTGTCGCTCCTTCACGCAGGAAGACAAGCCGAACTACGCCAGCGAGTGGGCCATCATCGACGTCTTCAAGGGCGGACGCCAGATCGACACCATGTATCCCGAGCGCCGCTTCTACAAGGCCAGCCAGCAGGCCCAGACCATTCCCACGATTCGCTCCACTCTGAACGAAGATCTCTACCTGGTCTACGAGGGACAAAACGAGAAGGGCGAGCCCATCATCAAAGCGCATCTGAACCCGCTGGTCATGTGGATCTGGCTGGGCGTCTGGATCATCCTAGGCGGCACAGTCCTAGCCCTGATCCCAAACGCCCCGGCCCAAGTTCGCATCCCAGCAGCCCGGCTAGTCGGCCAGCAGGCCGTTCCAGCCGTCACAGGAGATTAACGGCGCAGCCGTTCGAGCCGCGAGGCGATGTTGCTGAGAAGCCGCGAAGCGGCGAAAGATTACAGCCCACGGCGCAAGCCGTGGGTGGCTAGCACCACAAATGAACAAGCCCCGGAGGGGCGAAAGAACTTAGCCCAGCGCTTCCAGCGCTGGGTAAGCAGCCAATAAAAGGAACCGAGTCCCGGAGGGACGGCACAACTCCGCGAGGCCAAAAAATAACCATGACGACGAGACCCACTCCAATCCTCCGCCGCCTGCTGCACTGCGGCCTGCTCGGTCTCGCCGTCTTCGCCCTGCTCGGCGCCGGTGACCCGGCCAAGCGCTTCAACGACATCGGCCACCAGATGATGTGCATCTGCAGCTGCAACCAGATTCTCCTGGAGTGCAATCACGTCGGCTGCCCCGACTCCGACGGCATGCGCAACGAACTCATGGCCGCCGTCAGCCGCGGCGACAGCGATAGCCTGGTCGAACAAGCCTTCGTACAGAAATACGGACCCACGGTGCTCGCCGCCCCCACCACCGCCGGCTTCGATCGCACCGCTTGGATCGTCCCCTTCGTCGCTCTGGCCCTTGGACTCATGCTGGTCGTCCTGGTAATCCGCTCCTGGAAGAATCGTCCAGCACCCGCCATCGCCGACGGCCTGCGCCCCGTCCGCGGCGCCGAACTCGAACAATTCCGCGACCAGGCCCGCAAGGAGACTGACTTATGACCATCGAACTCGCCGCCTGTCTGCTGGCCGCGGCAGCTGCGTTTTTTTACATTTTCTACCCCGGCACCTTTTTCGTTGGCCCGAAAAAAACTCGCGCCTCCTACCTGCGCGAGCGCAAAGACGTTGTCTACGAAAACCTGCGCGACCTGAGCTTCGAATTCAAAGCCGGCAAAATGCCCGACACCGACTACCAGTCCCTGAAAGCTTCCCTGCAAGACGAAGCCGCCACGCTCCTGGCCGAAATCGCCAGACTCGAAGCCAAAGCTGCTGCACCGCGTAGAGCCCGACCATGACACGAAAAGCTAGACCATGATCGAAATCATGAAAGGAATACGACTTTTGACCCAAGCAAGAATTGTCATCCCGAGCGGAGTGGCTGGTGCGCGAAGCGCAGCAGCCACGGAGTCGAGGGACCTGCTGTTCGCCAGCACTCTGACGCGGCCTCTCTGGCAAGTTGTCTCTCTCGTAATCCTCCTCACCACCCTCGCCTCCGCCCAAACCCTGACCGGCAAAGTGAAAAACTCCACCACCGGCAAGCCCTCCGCCGGCGACGACGTCATCCTCCTCAGCCTCGGTCAAGGCATGGAAGAAGCCGGACGCACCAAGTCTGACGCCAAAGGCAATTTCACCTTCAAACTGGACGCCGAGGGCCCACACCTCGTGCGCGTGATCCATCAGGAAGTCACCTACCACCGCATGGCCCCTCCGGGAACGACTTCGGTCGAAGTCGAAGTCTTCGACGTCAGCAAAAAAGTCGAAGGCATCCAGGTCGTCGCCGACATCATGACCTTCCAGGCGAGTCAAGGCCAGCTCCACGTCCAGCGCACCTTCGCGGTGAATAACACCTCCAAGCCACCGCGCACTCAGATGAACGAACACAACCTCG
>JBEKRY010000192.1:0-8967 GCA_049517555.1 Candidatus Sulfotelmatobacter sp.
TTCTCCACGCTCTTGTACTGCCCCTTCACCACGATCAGCCACACAATCACGGCGCACACGGGTACGGTCGCGTAGCGGGAAAGCCCAAACAACTCCAGGCTGGTGGCGATGCCGATGAACTCCGTGACCACGTTGCCGAAATTGATGACCAGGATGCCGATCATCATGAAGAAGGTGATGCGGAAACCGAATTCCTCGCGGATGAGGTCGCTCAGGCCCTTGCCGGTGACCGCGCCCATGCGGGCGCACATTTCCTGCACCACGATCAGCGAGAGCGTGATCGGGATCATGGTCCAAAGAAGAAGAT
Source organism: Candidatus Sulfotelmatobacter sp. (assembly GCA_049517555.1). Classification (GTDB taxonomy): domain Bacteria; phylum Acidobacteriota; class Terriglobia; order Terriglobales; family Acidobacteriaceae; genus Sulfotelmatobacter. The sequence continues at coordinate 308 of JBEKRY010000192.1, forward strand.
GTCCAAATTGTGCCCCGGCCTGGGAGTAGACCAGGATGCCGCCGGCATCGTTATCGACGTTCGCGGTAATAAAACCCGGGCCGACGACGGCGAGAAAGAGCAGAATCCGGGTTTTCGAGCGTCTGAGAAACTTCATGGGCACTTTTCGCTGACATATGGATGGAGCAGTTTGCCGCGACCAACGACGCCACAGGATAAACGCATGTAGCGAATCTGGCCAAACAAAAAGTGCTTGGAGGTGAAATTAATGAGGGCGGAGATTCAGGTTTGTCATCCCGAGCAACGCGAGGGACCTGGGTATTTGCCGGTGCTGGGCAGCGGCGCACGCGCAAGCAAGAACCTAGATCCCTCGCGTTGCTCGGGATGACATCTCATCGTTTTTTGCAGCTTCGCCTTCACAGCTTCGCCCGCAGCATACTGATGACATCGTCGGAGGTGATGACGCCGGTCAACTTGTTGTGCTCATTCACGACGGGAAGAGTCTGCAGATTATATTTATCGAACAACTCCGCCACTTCGTTTTCCTCGACACCCTCATGAGCCAGGACCAGCGGCTCCTGCACCAGGGAGAGCATGGGCGTAGACGGTTGCGCGAGCACGAGTCTGGCCAGGGGAACGGCCGCTACCAGGGTTCCGTGAGAATCGACCAGATAGATCGTACTGAGAGCTTCGACGCCGCCTTCGAACTCGCGTAGCGAATCGATGGCATTCTGCACCGTCGCGGCGACGGGGAGGGCGAGGAAGTCGGTGGTCATGCGCCCGGCGGCAGTTTCTTCGTGATGCTCGAGCAGTTCGACGACGTCCTGCTGGGCCTCCGGTTCCATTTGCGTGAGAATCTGTTCGCTGCGGTCCTCGGGCAGGTCGCCGAGCAGATCGGCGGCGGCATCGGGATCCATTTCCTCGACGATGTCGGCGGCCCTGCCGGAATCCAACGACTCGACGATCGCTTTCTGGACTCTTGGACTGACTTCCTCGAGGGCTTCGGCGGCGGTTTCTTCGTCCAGGGTCTGAAACACGGCCTGGCGCTCGTCGGGCGCCAGATCCTCAATGATGTCGGCAATATCGGCCGGGTGCATCTTGGCGAGACCATCGTAGGAGATTTTCAGTTTGACCCGCCGGGCGGGATCGGTCTCGATGACATCGACGAAATCCCAGGGAATCAGGCGAGGAGGGATTCTGCCGAGCAGGGCATGCAACGCCGCCTTCGGTGCGATTCCGCGCAGCAAACGCCGGACAGCGCCGCGCGCGCCCACGTCGACCGAGTGCACGCGGAGCACGGGATGCGTGCTGGCGTCTTTGTCTTTCGAATCTTTCTCTCGCGGGCCATCAACCTGCAGATCGACGTCGTTGACGCGAACCACTTTTCGTCCGTTGACGTCGATCACCTGCTGATCCAGCAGGTCGCGTTCCAGCAGAAACAGGCCTTCGGTTCCGTTGGCTGCGGGCCAGTCGGCCGCTGCGGTCGTCGCCCGAATGCCGCCATTGATCGCCGACACGGCCGCCAGCGGAAGGATGCGGTTGCCTGACTTGGTCTTCACAATGAGGGAGGAGACGCGGGAACGGTCCTCTTGCGGAGCGAGCGTGACTTCGCGCACGCTGCCGGACGCGCCCGACGGGTCATAGACCGTGGCGCCCAGCAGTTCGCTCAAGGCAAGAGTCGTCATTCCGCTCGCAATCATCCGCTAGAGAATAACCAAGTCCCGCACGATTCGGAACGAAAATCGAGATCAAAGTTCGGATTTCTGAAGGGATTTCTGAAGGGATGCTCCGAGTGAAGCAGTGGCGTACTGAGGGCGCGATTCCGCGCTGGATGGCGACGCAAGATGGGCATCCCGCGCGGGACTGAAAGGGACTACGCCCCGTATAATTAAGTCAGTAACGTGCGCCTCATCTTCGACATTCTCGGTCAAACCCTCCGGGCCCTTTGGGCGCATAAATTGCGCTCGTTTCTCACTATGTTCGGCATTGCGTGGGGGGTCGGTTCCCTGCTGCTGCTGGTGGGTTTGGGGGAAGGATTTCGGTCCGGCAACCGAAAGCAGTTCGATTCTCTCGGCGAGAACGTAATGTTCATCTGGTCGGGCCGGGCGCCGGCCATGCAAGGCAGCTTTACGGCTCTGCGCCAGTACTATCTGGATTACCGCGATTACGAAGATATTCTCAGCGAATGCCCGGACGTGGCAGCCGCGGCCCCGGTCATCCGGCGCAGTGACATTCGCGCGGTGAGCGACTTCTACCAGTCCAGCGGCCCGATCATGGGCGTTCCCGCCATGTTCAACCAGATTCGCTACTTGCCGATGAGTGAGGGCAGGTGGCTGAACGAAATGGACGATGTGCAGAAGCGGCCTGTGATTGTGCTGGGCGACGAGGCCCGCCGGACGATGTTTTTGGGCCGGCCCGCAGTTGGTTCCAGCATTCTGCTCAACGGCATCCGCTTTGAAGTAATCGGGACCCTGCAGCGCATCGGCCATGGGGACAACATGAATCAGAATCTGCAGAGCTTTGTCCCTTTTCACGCCATGCAGGACTACTTCCGCCCGCTGAATACCGGGACGGCCACGAATGTGATCTCTTTCATCAACTATCAACCCAGGTCGCGCGCCGTACACGAACAAGCTCGGCAGGAGGTCGAAAAGGTCATTGCCCGCAACCATGGATTTGACCCGAACAATCCCGATTCTTTCGACGAATGGGACACGATCAAGACCGTCGACCAGATCGGCAAAATCTTTGATGCCATGAACATGTTCCTGGGCAGCGTGGGACTGATCACGCTGGCGTTGGGCGCGATCGGCATCGTCAACATCATGCTGGTCGCGGTCGCAGACCGCACCCGCGAAATCGGTTTACGCAAGGCGGTGGGCGCCACCAATCGCAGCATCATGTTCCAGTTCTTCGTCGAAGGGGCTTTCCTGACGCTGCTGAGCGGAGGGATCGGCATTGCCGGCGCGGCAGGACTGATGGGCTTACTTTCGAGCGTCAGTCTCGGGGATGGCTTTGATCCACCGAAACTGGTCGCCTCCACGGCAGCGCTGGCGGTAATTTCTTTGGGAGTGGCGGGAGTGGCCGCTGGACTCTATCCCGCGCGCCGGGCCGCGATGCTCGAACCGGTAGAGGCCCTGCGCAAGGAATAAACGCACAGAAACAATATGTATCGAGATCTTCTAAAACAAGCGTACTCCGCCATGCGCCACGACCTGCGCCGCACCCTGCTTACGATGGCGGGAATGGCGTGGGGCATCGCCACCGTGGTGCTGTTGCTCTCCTATGGCAACGGCTTTGGTCATGCGATTGAGGCCATTTTTCAGAGCTTCGGCGCGACTGCCGTAGGAGTGTTTCCCGGGCGCACCTCGCAGCAGGCGGGAGGAAACAAGGCCGGAGTTTCGATTCGCTTTACGAATGATGACATCGAACTGCTGCGCAACAACGTCCCGCTGTGCCGCCACGTGGTTCGTGAGGCGGACAAACAATCCACGGTGCAGAACGATAACCGGTCATTCACTTTTACCGTGATGGGGCTTGATCCGTCAATCCAGCAGATATGGAATCTCGACATCGCGGAGGGCCGATTTCTCAACGATGCCGACAATCAGCAACACGGGCTGTACGCCGTAATCGCCTCCGAGGCGCGGGATAAGCTTTTTTCCGGCATGCCCGCACTCGGCCAGTCGATTCGCATCGATGGTGTGACGTTTGAAGTGATCGGCGTGGGCGCGCCGCGTATGCAGGAGGGGGACAACGACAACAACCGCGTCGTCTACATCCCCTACAACTCCATGGACGTGCTCAAGGACAACCATTATCTTGACGGAATCTGGCTGGACTCGCTGGGCCTGGATCACGACAAGATGGACAAGACGATTCGGGACACTCTGGCAACTGCCCACAATTTCAAGCCTGACGACCCGCGCGCTATCTTTATCTTCGACGCGCAGAAGCAGCTCTCGCAATTCGGCATTATTTCGATGGCGCTGAAGGTTCTGCTGGCCTTCATCGGGACGGTGACGCTGGGCATCGGCGGCGTGGGGCTGATGAACATTATGCTGGTATCAGTAACCCAGCGGACACGGGAAATCGGAGTGGAAAAGGCTTTGGGGGCGCGCCGGCACGACATTCTTTTTCAGTTTCTGGCGGAGGCGATGGTCATCACGGCAGCGGGGGGCGTGCTCGGAATTATCCTGTCTTATGCAGTGTCGATCCTGGCCGGCCGCATTACCTTCTACAGCGCGATGGCTAAGCATGCCGAGGCCGCGGATATTCGGCTGATTGTGTCGCCCATGATTCTGGTTGTGGCAACTTCGATTCTGGCGGTGGTGGGAGTGATCAGCGGTATGGTGCCGGCGCTGCGCGCTGCGAATCTTGATCCGATCGAGGCACTGCGCTACGAGTGAGCCCGGGCTGGGCGTAATTAAAATCGACCAGTAAGAATCGCGGTGTTTCGCCATGTCTGATGACATCCTCAGTCTGAAACCGCCGCCAGCCGACGCGCGGCTCGCTTACGGCTCCGACCCAAACCAGTTTCTCGATCTGCGCTTGCCGGCGCCAGCAAAGAACAAGGGACCGTATGCCCTTGCCATCAACATCCACGGCGGTTACTGGCGCGCCAAATACAATCTCGAGCACGCGGGGCATTTATGCGCCGCGCTGACTGCGAAAGGGCTGGCCACGGCGAACCTGGAGTACCGGCGCGTGGGCAACGACGGCGGAGCGTGGCCTGGCACGTTTGCTGACATTCGTGCCGCTTATCGGTTTCTTGCGCAAAATGCACAGGCTCATAATCTGGACACGCAGCGCGTCGTCGTGATGGGTCACTCGGCTGGAGCGCAACTCGCGCTCTGCCTCGCCGCTCACGAGCCCGGGATTACGCACGTTGTTTCGCTCGCCGGGGTTGTCGATCTGCAACGGGCTTATCAACTTCACCTCAGTAGTGACGCTGTGGTCGAGTTTCTGCGCGGGACGCCTCGTGAAGTGCCGGACCATTATCGCGAAGCTGACCCTATGCAACTCGCTATCCCGCAGGCGCGGCAGTGGCTGATTCACGGCGCCGCCGATGATGTGGTTCCACCAGACTTTAGCCGCGATTATGTTCTGGCCAAGCAAAAGCGCGCGGGTAAAGAAAAAGAAGACGCCCACCTCCTCGAGGTTGCGGATGCCGGACACTTCGATCTAATCGATCCGCGCACTCAGGCCTGGAAGCGAGTTGAGGAAACGGTGCTGCAACTCTGCTGCGTCGATCACTTATAATCTTTCGTCGCACAGATCGGCCACACCGAGAGGAAACCTTTGCCCTTCGACGACCTTCGCCAGTGGATCGCAGCCCTCGATCGCGGGGGCCAGCTGAAGCGCATCCGCACCGAAGCCGATCCGATTCTCGAGATTGCCGAAATTACTGACCGGGTCTCGAAGAGCCGCGATGCTACGGGCTTGGCGGGAGGTTCAGCGCTTCTTTTCCAAAACCTGAAGGGGCATCCCGGATCGCAAGTCCTGATCAATCAGTTCGGCTCCAACGCCCGCATGAAGCTTGCTCTTGGCGTCGATTCCTTCGACGAGATTGCCGGGCGCATCCGCATGTTCATGGACGTGAAATCTCCGCAGGGTTTTCTCGACAAGCTCAAAATGCTTCCTTTGCTGACGGAGGCCGGCAAGTTTTTTCCGCGGACGGTGGCGACCGGGCCCTGCAAGGAAGTCATTCAACGCGACAATTTTTCTTTGCTTGATTTTCCCATCCTGCAGTGCTGGCCGAAAGATGCCGGACGATTCATTACTCTGCCTTGCGTTACCACGCGCGACCCCAGGTCGGGAAAGCGCAACCTTGGCATGTACCGAATGCAGGTGTATGACGAGCGCACCACGGGAATGCACTGGCAGCGGCAAAAAGTTGCGGCCGAGCACGCGCGCGAGCGGATGCGGGCCGCTGTTGAGGGAAAATCTGAAGCGGTCGACATCATGGCGCGCTCGTCGGGCGGGTCTGTGATCCCCGAGGGTGGTGGGCCTTCGGGAAAAATGGAAGTCGCAGTCGCGATCGGCACCGAGCCGGCGGTAACTTTTTCTGCGATTGTTCCGGCGCCGCCCGAGATCGAGGAATATTTGATTGCTGGTTTTCTCCGTGGAGCTCCCGTCGACCTGGTGAAATGTGAAACGGTAGATCTGGAAGTGCCGGCGGCCAGCGAAATCGTGCTTGAAGGCTACGTGAATCTCGACGAACTTCGCAGCGAGGGCCCGTTCGGCGACCACACCGGCTTCTATTCACTCGAAGATCTCTATCCTGTGTTTCACGTCACCTGCGTCACGCACCGGAAAGATCCGATTTATGCGACCACGATCGTGGGCAAGCCTCCGCAGGAAGACGCCTACATGGGCAAGGCGGTCGAACGCATTTTTCTGCCGCTGATGAAGCTGACGATTCCGGAATTGGTCGACATCAACCTGCCGATTGAAGGCGTGTTCCACAATCTGATGATCGTTTCAATCAGGAAGTCGTACCCGGGACAGGCCCGCAAGGTGATGAACGCCGTGTGGTCGCTGGGGCAGGCGATGTTTACGAAGTGTATTATCGTGGTGGACGAGGACGTTGACGTGCAGGATCTTGGCGATGTCACGCTGAAAGCCTTGAACCACATCGATCCGGAGCGCGACATTCAATTCACGCTGGGCCCAGTGGACTCACTCGATCACGCGTCTCGGCTGCCAAATTACGGATCGAAGATGGGCATCGATGCGACGCGCAAGTGGGCCAGCGAAGGCTTCGCGCGTCCGTGGCCCAGCGAGATTGTGATGGATGCGAAGACCAAGGCACTGGTCGATGGCAAGTGGAAGGCACTCGCAAAAGAATTGGGAATTGAATAATCGTCGGGCGATGTAGGGAGACCTAGTCGCGCGGGCGCTCGAGGTCTGGGCTCAAGCGTTCATACCCCGCGCAATGCAGCACCGGCAGGCGCGGATATTTTGGAAATCTCGCATCGATAGCGGAGAGATCGCAGCGGTAAAAAGTCGATCCCCGGTCTGACTCGACTACCCGCATGAACTGGCAGTCCGCACAAAGACCCACGGCGGCCTTCAGCTTTTCGTTCTTACTTTCTCTTCGCTGATCCTCACTCACAGCTACTAGGATAATTCCTCCGGGGCCGGTTTGATCTGGAGCGGCGAACCGCGCGGCTCTTCCGGTATACTAGTCAAATATGCCGGTTCTGAAGAACATCGCCGCGATTGCCAAGGGCATGAGCATCACCTTCATGGAGATGTTCCAGCCCACGACCGTGGAAAATTATCCTGACGGCAAGGGACCGCTGAAAGGGGCGCGCTTTGAGGCCCGATTCCGGGGCGCCCACGTGCTGCAGCGAGATGAGAATGGGCTGGAAAAGTGTGTAGCGTGCTTTCTTTGCGCAGCCGCCTGCCCGTCGAATTGCATCTACATCGAAGCCGCGGAGAACACCGCTGAGAATCGCGTGAGTGGCGCGGAGCGCTACGCCAAGGTGTACAACATCGATTACAACCGCTGCATTTTCTGCGGATATTGCGTCGAGGCGTGTCCGACGGACGCAATCACGCACGGGCACGGATTTGAGCTGGCTACGTTCAACGTTACCAACCTGGTTTACCGTAAAGAGCAAATGCTCGCACCCCGGCCCGCGCATATGGGAGCCAACGTCGTATTCAACCAGGCGGATGTCGACGGTGGAGCACCGGTGCAGATGGTACCGGGAAGTTAACCTTCGAAACGGGTCGCGATTTCAACCAACGCCGGGATCGTCTGCAGCGTCAGCAATGTTTAGCGAGATTATGTTCACGGCAATCCTAGACTGCCGTACGATCTCGGGTAGGTTAGGATGCCCCACGGCAGTTTGAGCCCTTCGATTGTGCCGAGTGGTTTGTACGAAGTGGCATCGATTAGAACTACATTGTTCGATCGTCCGCAGGCCAGCAGAATCTTGGAATCGTCGGGCGTAAATGTGAAATGCCAGCATCGCTTGCCGGTGGGCACTTCCGCGAGCAGTTGCAGAGAATCGGCTGCAAACACCTGGAGCTTACCTGCCTGCGCGGCTGAGACGAAAATGCGCTTACCGGCGCGGTCGAAGGCAACGCCGTAGGGTTTCGCTGCGGTGGGCACAGATTTGATTACTTTCAAGCTTGCGTCCATTGTCAGTAATGTCCCCGAGCCTTCCATCGTCACCGCGTACTGGTTGCCCTGGGGAGACACTTTGAGGCCTCGCGGCCGGATTCCGTAGGGTTTCAGATCGACGTCCCGTAGATGCCGTCCGGTGGTTTCGTCAAATACTCCAATGGTTTCCTGCGATTCATTGGCTACCAACATCAACTTTCCATCCGGCGAAAATTCAATGCCTTCGGTTTCCTGGCCCGCTGTGGAAACTGGGCCCGGCGTCCAATCTCCGATATGGAATGTGGCAATCTGAGCGGGCGGCCCATTGTCTTCATCGTCCTTCTCGGCGGTCTTTGCGGCTCCTGTTTTCGCGGCACCTTCTTTCACGGCACCCTCTTTCGGAGCACCTGGAGGTCCGCCCTGCGAACTGGGTTCGAAAGTCGCAAAAAGCCGATCACCGGCGAGATTGATCTTGATGAATTCGGGGCTTTCTCCGACATGAATTCGTCGCAGCAAGCTCAGGTTCGGCGTATTGAAGACCGCAACATCGCTTGTGTTCTTGTTC
>JBEKRY010000193.1:0-8960 GCA_049517555.1 Candidatus Sulfotelmatobacter sp.
GGGGTTTTCTTGGGGAATGAGATGGGGAGAGCTCTCGCGCATCCCTCCAGCTTGCGCTTTGCGAAATTCTCAGTAAAGGTTGTTCGTCACAAGGAGGGATATCTTTTCTGTGGATACGTGTGGAAAAGGTTCGTGGAAGGAGGGTTCGGGCACCCTCAGCATTGATCGCTCAAAAAAAATCTACAGTCGAAGCGTGGCCGCCCGACCAGGGGAAATTAGTGGACTACCTGGGTGAGCGTGGCGGCGCTTCCCGCGAAGTCCGTGCTTCCGCCATAGGTCGCGGTGATGGCATGTGTCCCCCTGGCCATCATCGAGCTCTTGTAGCTGGCCGTGCCTTCCCGCAATTCCACGGTCGCGAGGGTTTTCGCGCCCTCTTTGAAAACGACGTTGCCCGTGGGAGTTCCGCTAAATTGCGGAGCGACCTTGGCTGTGAAGGTAACAGACTCGCCCGAGGTGGAAGGGCTCGGTGAGGATGCCAGCGTCGTCGTGGTTGTGGCCTTGCTGATGATCTGGCTGACGATCTTCGACGAGCTCCCGGCAAAGCTGGCGCTGCCCAGATAAATCGCCTGGACGGATTTCGTGCCCACGGCCAGCGTCGATGAAGATAAAGTCGCCTTGCCGCCGCTCAGAACTGCGGTTCCGAGTTCCGTCTTTCCGTTCATGAATTCAACTTTGCCGGTGGGCGTGCCTGAGCCGTTCCCAGTCACTTTCGTGGTGAAGGTTACGGACTGTCCAAACATTGCGGGGTTGGCAGACGAAGTTGCCGTGGTTGTGGTATTCGCCGCAACCGCGAGGTTCAACAGCACTGTAAAGCTGCCGTTCTCGGAGAGGATGACATCAGGCCGTCCGTCTCCGTTCACATCGCCAACCGCCAGGCCAGCCAAGCCAGAAACGTCCCAGCCAGCCGGATAACCTGAGCCAAAGGAAATAGCCGGCTGAAAAGTTCCATCCCCATTACCCAGGAGCACGGCGACCGCGCCCGAGCGCAGTCCCACAACCAGATCGGCGCGGCCATCCAGATTCATGTCGGCAGAGACCACTCCGGCAGGATCGACGCCAACCGGATAGCTCACCGGACTCTGAAACGTTCCGTTACCGTTGCCCAGCAACACGCTAACCAAGCCGCTGGCAACGTCGCTCACGACCGCTAGGTCCAGGTGTCCATCGCCGTTCAGATCGGCGGCGGCGAGTGCGGTCGCATTGCTGAACGTAGGCGACAGAATTGATGTCTGGAACGTTCCATCCCCATTACTCAGGTTCACGCTCAACTGCGAGCCACCGCTGATTACGAAATCCTGTTTGCCGTCGCCATTGAAGTCCCCCGTGACCGGCACAGAAGCATAGCCGCCGAGGCCAGCGCCAACCTGGTGGGAACTGAAATTACCTGTGCCATCCCCCATCGCAATGGTGATGATGGAAGAATTGTTGATTACCAGGTCGAGGATGCCGTCGCCAGTGAAGTCCCCCGCCGCCACGTAAAGAGGAACGAACATGAGCGAGCTCGCCTCGATTTCCGGCTGAAACGTAGCGTTGCCATTGCCCAGCAGAACGGCCACCACGTTATTGTCGAGGCCGGAATTTTCAAGAGTAGTAACGGCCAGGTCGAGATTCCCGTCGTTGTTGAAATCACCCGCAACAATTCCTCCGGTTACTCCCGCGTCTCCGCCTGCTCCCACTCCGGTGAACGGCTGAAACGTCCCATCGCCATTTCCGAGTGCGAGAGCCCCGCCGGTTGCCAGGTCCAGTTTGCCATCCCCGTTAAAGTCTCCTAGGACGATCAAGGGCTCCAGGCCTGAAGATCCCGGGAAACTCCGAGCCGCTTGAAACGTGCCGTCGCCGTTGCCCAGCAGAATGCTGGCGTCGTTGCTGATGGAATTCGCCGTCGCCACGCCCATATTTCCGTCACCATTGAAATCCGCAACGGCCATCCCCTCTGGCGTCAACCCCACTTGATAGTCGATCGAGCTTTGGAACGTTCCGTCGCCGTTGCCGAGCAGAATATGAACCTCGTTAGCTGTCTCGTCGGTGACTGCCACGTCTGGTTTGCCATCCCCGTTAAAGTCCGCGACGATTGGAGCAAAGGGCGCCACTGCCGTTCCATAATCGATTGGCGCCGAGAACGTTCCATCGCCATTGCCCAGCATCACCGTGATGGCTTGTTGGACTTCTTCGAACGGAGGATAAAACCTCGTCAATATCAGATCGGGTTTGCCGTCCAGGTTCAAGTCCGCCGCCGCAACGCCGATCAAGTCTTGTGGAAACTGGTAGCTGGTTCCGGCAGTGAATGTTCCATCACCGTTGCCCAGCAAAATCGTCACATCCGTGTTGTTATTGTTGACTACCGCGAGATCCAGTTTGCCATCCAGGTTGAAGTCCGCGGCGGTCAGGAAGCCTGCGAAAAGACCGGTAGGTGTCGTCAGCGGCGCTCTGAATGTTCCATCGCCGTTCCCCAGCAGCACATCCACGCCTCCGTTAAAATCGGTGACAGCGATGTCGAGCTTTCTGTCTCCGTTGAAGTCGCCGATCGCCAGAGCGTATGTGCCGCTGCTCGTCGGATAGTTCACCTCTGCCTGAAAAGTTCCATCCCCGTTGCCTAGAAGCACCGAGACTTGGTTCGACGTACCTGCCGCGCCGGAGTCCGCGACCGCCAGGTCCAGCTTGCCATCGCCGTTAAAATCGCCAACCGCGACAGAGTAAGGCCACTTGCCGACGTTGTAGGTCACTCCAGGCTGAAAAGTTCCGTCCGTTTTCTGGAGGAAAACGGTGACCGTGCTGTCGCCATTGTTGCTGGCGATTAAGTCGGGCCTGCCGTCTCCGTTGAGATCGGCGGCGACTAAGCTGTCGGGAGCATTTCCTGTCGTCAAACGCATGGCGGTCAAAAGGTTGACTTGACCGGCCAGCGGCAAGCTCAACAGAAAGAGAAGTAGTGATCCGAAGCACACCTCACGCGCTGCGAAGCGGCGCAAATGGAACCCCCTGGAACGTCGGCGCTAGATTGATTTGTGGGCGAGCCCCATTTTGGGAGCAGCCCCATCTAGGTTCGTTCCGTTTCGGGAAGAAGTCAATGCAAAAGGCGTGCTTGCTGGTTACTTCTCGAACAACGTGACCTGCCGTTGATCGTCGGCGCCGTGGCGTGGGCGGCGCGTGGCTCCGATCACTGCCAGCACGGTCAGCGACTCCAGCGCGGTGCGTGGCACAAAGATGCGCTGCGTGTTCGACCGCTGGTCAGGCGGATTCACCAGAAATCCTTCCGGCGTGGTCTGGGTCAGGTCGGCGGGCATGAGGCCTTCGAGGATCTCGCTGTCTTTGAAGCGCAGGCGGACCCAGAGTCCCTCGGAGCGCGGACGCGAGGTGAACGTCTTGCGGGTTAACGATTCGGAATCTCCAAACTCGCGCACGAAATACACGCCCTTGATCTCGCGCAGGTCCATGGTGATAACCGTGCCCGAAGTATTCAGCAATTCCAGTTTGCCCTCATGCACGAACTGCGCCGGCGCGACGTAGCCAGACACCGTGTCGCGGTCCATCTTGCGGACAATCACTTTCTTGTGCGTCGAGGGCATAGGGGCAGTTGCCAGTAACCAGTCGTCAGCCAGCCTCGGATCCTGCTGGCCACTTCCCACCGACCACGGTCCACTGAATTCCCGCCCTGATTCTCGCACTTTTTCACCGAAAGCGACCGGAATCCGCCTTGGCAGTAGCCAAAATGTAAACCTTGTGTTATTTTCTTTTACTTGCCGCAAAGTTTCCACTTCGCATAAGTACTTTGGATTAAGCCACTTGCATCTGGGTGGCTGGGACGCAGAATAATGTGGCGTCCCGGGCTGTGGAAATCTTGTGGAAAGTTGGTCCGAGTTTGGAGATGTTGAACTGGTTTTTGGCTCGTTCGGCCCTCTCCGAACCGCGATTGCACCTCCGATCGCGCCCGGAGACAGGCCTCGTAACTGCTTGAAAGCGAATGGCTGACTACATTTACACGATGGAAATCCGGCTGACCCCGGACCAACTGAAGGGCGTCGGCTTGGTGCAAGACGTAGCCCGCGCCGCGGGCATGAATTTATACCTCACCGGCGGCGCCATCCGCGACATCATCAGCGGCTTCACCATCCGGGACCTCGATTTTACCGTCCAGGGCAACCCGCTCAAACTCCAGAAGGATCTCGAAAAGGCCGGCGCCAAAATCTCCGCCGTCGAAGAGGACACTCGCACCCTCTTCATCTCGCTCCCCGGCAACGCCGCCCGCGCCGAAATCAGCATGGCGCGCACCGAGCGCTTCGAGAAAACCGGCAAGCCGCCCATCGTCACGCCCGCCACCATCCACGAGGACCTGCGCCGCCGCGACTTCACCGTCAACGCCATGGCCTTGTCGCTCAACGAAGGTTCGCGCGGACTCCTGCTCGATCCCTTCAACGGCGTCGCCGATATCGAGACCAAAGTCATCCGCATTCTGCACAACTATTCGTTCCTCGAAGATCCTTCGCGCCTCATCCGCGCCACCCGCTTCGCCGCCCGTTTCCACTGGATGCTCGAGGAACGCACCCAGGCTCGTTACGACGCCGCCAAAGAAGGCAAGTACATCGACCACATCCTGCGCACTTCGATCGGCCACGAAATCGCCGCCCTCGCACACGAAGACGATCCCCTGCACGTCGTAAAGATGCTCGAGAAAGAAGGCTGGCTCGAGATTCTCCACGACCACTGGACCGTCGCCAAGGTCGACACCAACGGCATCACTCAGCTCATGAAGACGCGCCAGCAGATGGTCGACATGGGCTACGCCCCCGACGCGGGGCCGGCAGTCATGTACTTCTTGACCGGACACTTCTCCGACAAAGACACCGCGGACATCCAAAAATTAATTCCGCGCAAAGACTTGGTCGAAGCCTGGCGCGACATTGAAGATCACGCCAAAGAATTAGCGAAGCGTTTGATGGGCAAAGAAGCCGCCACTCCGTCGCGCACCTGGCAGTTGCTGTCGTCGGCCCGCCCGGAAATGGTGTTGTTCCTCGCCGTGACCGCCAAGCAGCAATCAGTCGAACAGAAAATCAAGAACTACCTCACCAAGTGGCGTCAGGTGCAGCAAAAGATTCCGTTGCCCGAGATGACGGAGCTGCTCATCACACCGCAATTACCCGAGTACGCCAAACTGGCGCACGACGTTTTCCTGCTCCTGCTCGACGGCAAACTGCGGTCAAGAACCGAGACCCTGAAATTCCTGAAGCCCTACGCGCCGCCGCCGCCACCTCCGCCGCCAGCCCCGAGGCGCGGACGCGCCGCGAAAGGCGCCGAAGCCCCCGCCGCAGCCGTACCTGCAGCAAAGCCCGGTCCAAAAGGGAAGAAGGGAAAAGCTGCCGCCGCAGTAGCGCCCGTCGCACCGCCAGCAGCGCCGCCCGCGAAGATACCAGCGAAAGCGCCAGAAAAATCCAAGCCCGCAAAGCCAGAGCACAAGCCCACCGCGAAGCCGGCGAAGAAGCCCGCCCCAAAACCACCCGCGAAGAAAGCCAAAGGCAAGAAGAAGAAATAGCGGGCTGGCCCACTCGATCGCAATTTGGTTCCATGCGCTACCACGAAACTGGATGCCCCACCCGTGGCACTTTCACGGGTGGGCCGCGATGCCGATGGGATCAAGAGATTCAGCGGATATGAAGTCCCGCCGTGCGGGTCTCACTGACCACGAACTGCCTGCATCTCATAGAGACGGGCGGGGATATAAATTGTTCGCGGAAGGCCTAAACGGGCCTATAATAGGGCTGTATGCGGCGTCTGGCGGCCATTCCGGCGTTCGCTCTTTTGCTGGCGCTGCCCTTGTGGGCGCAGCATGGCGGAGGTCACGGCGGTGGCGGCGGACACAGCGCCGGCGCTGGCGGAGGACACGCTAGTTTTAGTGGTGGCGCCAGTGGTGGCTTCAGCAGCGCCGGACACGCAGGTAGCTTCTCCGGCGGTTCCAATGGCGTCCATGCCTACAGCGGCCCGCAGTCCCGTTCGTTTGCTCCACGCTCCTTTAGTCGCCCGCCTTCATCGTTATCATCAAGATCGTTATCATCGAGATCGTCATCATCGAGATCATCGAGAAGCTACTCCCGGCCGTTCTCTCGTCCGCCGATTTCTCAGAACAGATCCTACGGCGCCCACACGACCTTCCGGTCCCGCAATACCATCGGACTCGGCAATTACTGCTACGGCTACGCCTGTCGCGGCTACGGCTATTACTCTCCCTGGGCATACGGATATTACGATCCCTACTGGTTGTGGGATTCCGGCTCGTCCTATGACGGTTCGTCTTATAACGACAACGGCTACGACCAGGATGTCGCCGCCGCCGCCGAGATGAACCAGCAAAGTCTCGATCAGCAGCAGATGATGCGCCAGCAGCAAGAACAGGAACAGGAACAAGCCGACGGCGATCAGGATCGTTACGCCCAGCAAGTGCCCATGCGCCCTACGATGCCAGCGCGTGAAGCAGAAGGCACGCCAGTCCTGCCCAACACCGTTCTAGTCTTCCGCGACGAGCACAAACAAGAAATCCGCAACTACGCCATAGTCGGCCAGACGCTCTGGAACTTCTCCCCGCAGCACACCCAGAAAATCCCGCTCTCCGATCTCGACCTGCCCGCAACCACGAAAGCCAACGAAGATCGCGGCCTAACCTTCCGCGTCCCAGTCGCCGGGGAAGGCCAGTAGCAGCATCCCCGCTACGCCCGCTTAGCGCACCCTTTCCCCATTCACTGCATCCAACCCTGCATTCACCCCAACAATATTCCATTTTCGCGACCGGGCTAGTACATTGAAATCAACCGTTTAGGTCATGTACAAGGGGTCGCGAGGAACCTGCAAAAACACGGGTCAACTCGGAAATGTACCCCGTTCGGATGTTAAAATTAAAGAATACCCACTATGCCTCTAAAAACACTGTTTCTGAATCCCCCATCCTTTGAAAACTTCGACGGAGGCGCCGGCTCCCGTTGGCCCGCCACCCGCGAAATAGAAAGTTTTTGGTATCCGGTTTGGCTGGCTTATCCGACGGGGATGCTGGAGGGGGCGCGGCTGCTGGATGCGCCTTCGCACCATGTGTCGGGTGAGGAGACTATCGACATCGCCAGGGGATACGAGTTTCTGGTGCTGTTTACTTCGACGCCTGGGTATCCTGGCGACATTCTGCTGGCGCGGGCTATTAAGCAGGCGAATCCTAAGATCAAGATTGCGTTCGTTGGACCGCACGTGACCGTGCTGCCGGAGAAGTCGCTGCGCGACTGTCCGGAGATTGATTTTATTTGCCGCAAGGAATTTGACTACTCGGTGGTTGATTACGCCAAAGGCAAGCCGCTGGCGGAAATTCCTGGCGTTTCGTTTCTGCAGGATGGAAAGGTCGTGCACAATCCCGACGCTCCGCAGATTCAGGATCTTGACGCGCTGCCCCATGTCACCGAAGTGTACAAGCGCGATCTCGACGTCAAGAATTACAACGTGCCGTTTTTGCTTCATCCCTATGTTGCGCTCTACACTACGCGCGGCTGCCCGGCGCAGTGCACGTTCTGTCTGTGGCCGCAGACGCTCATGGGACATCCGTGGCGCAAGCGTTCTACCGATGATGTTGCGGCTGAAATGGCCAAGGCCAAGCAACTCTGGCCGGACGTGAAGGAATTTTTCTTCGACGATGACACGTTCAACATTCAGAAAGCGCGGACCATTGAACTTTGCGCCAAGCTGAAGCCGCTCGGCATTACCTGGTCGTGCACTTCGCGCGTGACCACCGACTTCGAAACCTTGAAGGCGATGAAGGAAGCGGGATGCCGCCTGCTGATTGTTGGGTACGAATCCGGCGACCAGCAGATTCTGAAGAACATCAAGAAAGGTGCGACCATCGAACGCGCCCGCCAGTTCACCAAAGATTGCCACAAGCTTGGCCTGGTGGTGCATGGCGACTTCATTCTCGGGCTGCCTGGCGAGACCCATGCGACCATCGACAACACGATCGCGTTCGCCAAGGAACTGGACGTCGAAACTATTCAGGTTTCGGTCGCGCACGCTTATCCGGGCACGGAGCTTTACGATCAGGTGGTGAAGAACGGCAACATCGTCGGCGACAACAAGATGGTCGACGAAGGCGGACATCAGCTGGCGCAGATTCAATATCCAGGGCTGCCGGCGGATGACATCATGTCGTCCGTACACCGTTTCTACGACGAATATTATTTCCGACCCAAGGCCATCTATCGCATTTTGCGCAAGGCGATGTTTGACAGCAACGACCGCAAGCGCCTGTACAAAGAGGCCAAGAGCTTCCTGAAGCTACGCGCCGCGCGCAACAAGAGGGTGAAGCAGAATGCCGCGGAAGCCGCTGCCACAGCAGCGGAGCCAGTTAAGGCCTAGAGTTCCGCGCCCAGAGTGTACGCAAATAGCGTCTTTCCGACAAGGACTCGTTCTTCATTTGGGTGAGGCTCGGTTGGGGGCAATTTGCTAGTTTGGTGTGATTTCTTTTGCCCCTCCAGGGCTTTGTCATGATCTGGGTCTTGTCCTAAAGTGCGTTGCTAGGAATTTTTCAACCGTTCGATCTCGTGCTCAAGACTAGCTTCGCGGCAACTTTTCCGCAGACCCTCATCGCCGAGCGACTCGGCAACTCCCGAAACGTCCATCTATGGTCGGTGATCCCGGCTTGGGGCGCCGGGGAGACGCGAAGCGACTCTACAATCCATAAATATACGCCGCGGCAGCCGCTTGCTGTTTGTCAGGGGCTAGTTTAGCCACAGCTAAACTCGACCGTTGACAAGAGGTTTAGCCGCAGCTAAACTACTTACGTGTCCACATGTCTTCATCAAAACTGTCAGTTACGCCCGTTGATGGCGTGTACAACACGGAAAAACGTGGTGTGGCGTTCCTCAGAGGACCTGTGGAACTGGCGGAAATAAATGGAGGCAGGTATTTTGACTCAGTTGCCGCCAAGCCGGTCGGGAAGCGGTTCC
>JBEKRY010000194.1:0-8896 GCA_049517555.1 Candidatus Sulfotelmatobacter sp.
TAGCAAAGCGCTGGTTGAGGAGAACGAAGAAGACACGTTGAAGGCAAGATAGAGTTCCGAGGCGTAGGGTAGGTTTATCCGGTTGGCGGTGAGCCCGGAGCCCAAGCGAAGATCGCGCGGAGTGCCCGCAAGGGAAGCTCTGAAAGCAGGTCGAGCAAGGGTCAAACGCGAGCTACTGGCCGAGACGAATGGACCCTACACCACCTCGGAACTCTTATTTTTTGCCTGCGCTGTCAGCTATCAGCCGTCAGCTCTCAGTCAGGTTTTCACATTCTGAGCCGCCGTTCTCGTTCCAACCCCCAACTCCATTGTCATGCTGAGCGCAGCCGTGAGGAGCGCGAAGCGATCCTCACCGCGAAGTCGAAGCATCCCTACCTTGACGCCACTGCCGATGTGTACTCCGGTCTCGCTCAAGGTGCCATACCTGAAAATCCGCGTGAATCCGTGGCAAAGAACTTTCCGTACTCACTTCCCCGCATTCCCCGGCCCGCCCACCGCATAAATCCGCGGAATCCTCTGCTCCAGCCCTGGCAGCGCCGGAAACGCCGCATGTGGCTCACTCTGGTACCAGTACGCCACCGAAAAGAAATTATCCGACCGGTGATTAGCATGCCCATGCTCAATCGTCGCCCGCAGCGACTTCGTAAACGGAATCGGCGAGTCCAGATGGAACCGGTACAGTGACCATCGCCCACCCGCGACTTCCTGCCCCACCACCGGCGCCCCGTAAAGTCCATACGAAAACGCCCGCCCGCCAAAATCCCACGCCCCGAGAAAATAATCCTCCGACCCAGTCCCGTTGATCGAAGGCAGCGCCTCCCCGTCGACAAAAAACATGTCATCGCCCTCGCCCCACCACCCATCCTGATTCTCCAGCACCGACATGGTCACGCCCACAAAATGCCCGCGCCCCGTCGCTTCCATCCAAACATAATTGCCGTCGCCATTCAGATTCTTCTTCCCATCCACCAGCGGATCGCCGTTCGACCGCCACTGATTCGTCCACCCATGAGCCGGTGCAGCCTGCCGATACTGCGCATGAAAATAAAGCAAATCCGCCGCCAACGGCTTGCTGTAAGCCCGATAGTCGATATTGAAATAAAACGCATCCGTCCGAATCGCGCCCTCATTCGTCACCGTAATGCGCGCATGCTTCTGAAATGGCATCGGGAAAAAACTGTTCAGAGCCTTGTCCGCCCCAACCGACAACGGCAGCGACTGATACAAGTGATAGTCCCCCAGCCCCAGCCCAAAAAAGTCGCCAATCGGCGTCTCCACGCTAGGTGTAGCCTCCCCATCCCAGTACATGCGCAACACCAAAGCCTTCAAATGATTCGGATCATCACTCGCAATCGTGACCCACACATGGCTGATCACTCCAGGGCCGGCCTCATCAAGCAGCGTGAGCGTCTCACCCGCCGCGATCTGCCGCGCATCCGCATTCCCCCCGCTCCGGTCATAACTGGAGACCCGCTTCTGCACATAGTCCTTAGCCTGCGGAAGATCCGCCAGCCATGTAGCTGGATCCTGCGAGAGCAGCGGCAATGTCAAAAAACAAAAGGCCATCAGAGAGACTAGGTCCTTCATAGACTCCTCCAGCACATCAAATAAGATGCGAAAACGATGCTATAATCCACTCATGATTGATGTCACGCAAGACATCCACTCCCTGACCACCTTCAAGCGCAACACATCCGGGCTGATGAAGCACATGAAGAAAACCGGACGGCCGCTGGTCCTTACCGTCAACGGAAAAGCCGAAGCCGTCTTGCTCGATGCCGCCGCTTTCCAGGAAGTCGCCGATCACCTGGACGCGATTGCGAGTATACGCCGAGGTCTTGGCCAAGCCAGGAAAGGCGAAGGTCGCCTCGCCGATGGAGTGCTGGCCGAACTAGAACGCGAAGCCTGAGTGAGCCCATGCCCTACCGGGTTATCCTTACTCCCGAGGCGGAAGCCGATCTCCGTAAGGCCTATCGCTTCATCCGGAAGCACGCTCCCCGCGCCGCGCGGGAGTGGATTCGACGCGCGCGCCAAAGCGTAAGGACCCTTTCCCATCAACCCGAACGCTGCCCTCTGGCGCCCGAGAGCGCTTCGTTTGACGAACCGATTCGTGAGTTGCTATTCGGCGCCGGCAATCGCGGCACTTACCGATTTCTCTTCGTGATCATCAGTCGGTCCGTCTTCATTCTGCACGTGCGTCACGGCTCGATGCTCCCGCTCGAGCCCGGAGAATGAGAGTAGGAAACGAGAGCCGGGAAGAACATCTCACAGCGGAATATTCCCATGCTTCTTCGGCGGATTCTTATCTCGCTTGCCCTCCAGCATGGCCAGCGCCTGGATCAATTTCTTCCGTGTCTCATGCGGCTGGATGATCGCATCCACAAATCCGCGGTCAGCCGCCACGTAAGGGTTCGCAAACCGGTCGCGGAATTCCTCGATCTTTTCCGAGCGCACTTGCTCGCGATTCGCCGCCGTATCCAGCTCGCGTTTATAAACAATGTCCACTGCCCCCTCCGGCCCCATCACCGCAATCTCCGCCGTCGGCCAGGCATAATTCACGTCCGTGCGGATGTGCTTCGACGCCATCACGCAATAAGCCCCGCCATACGCCTTGCGTGTAATCACCGTAACCTTCGGCACCGTAGCCTCGGCGAACGCATACAGCAGCTTGGCCCCGTGCTTGATGATCCCGCCATACTCCTGCGCGGTGCCCGGCAGAAATCCCGGCACATCCTCAAACGTGACCAGCGGAATATTGAAGCAATCGCAAAAGCGCACAAACCGCGCTCCTTTTACCGACGCATTAATATCCAGAGTTCCCGCCAGCACCGCCGGCTGGTTGGCGACGATCGCTACGCTCTTTCCATCGAGCCGCGCAAATCCGACAACAATATTCCTCGCGTAATGCTCTTGCACTTCGAAAAAGTACGCGTCGTCCACTACCGCGTGGATCACATCCTTAATGTCATAAGGCTGATTCGACTGGGCCGGAACCATCGTGTCGAGCGCCGCATCCGCGCGATCGGTGGGATCAGTGCAGACTTTTCGCGGCGGCTCATCCAGATTATTCGAAGGCAAAAAGCTCAACAGCTCCCGCACCATCGCCAGGCATTCCGCGTCGTCATGCGCCAGAAAGTGAGCCACGCCTGACGTTTCGTTGTGCGTCAATGCGCCGCCCAGCTTTTCCTTGGTGACTTCTTCGTGCGTTACCGTCTTGATGACGTCCGGCCCAGTGATAAACATGTACGAAGTCTTGTCGACCATCAGCACGAAATCAGTAATCGCCGGCGAATAGACCGCCCCACCAGCGCACGGCCCCATGATCGCCGAAATCTGCGGCACCACGCCGCTATACAGCGTGTTACGCAGAAAAATATCCGCATACCCCGCCAGCGACATCACACCTTCCTGAATCCGCGCCCCTCCCGAATCATTCAGCCCAATCACCGGCGCACCCACTTTCGCCGCCAGGTCCATGATCTTCACAATCTTCGCCGCGTTGGTTTCCGAAAGAGACCCGCCAAACACGGTAAAGTCCTGCGCAAACACATAGACGAGCCGCCCCTCAATCCGCCCATATCCAGTAATAAATCCATCACCGTAAATTTTCTGCTCGGCCATGCCAAAGTCGTTGCAGCGATGCGTGACCAGCTTGTCGGTCTCCTCGAACGTCCCCTCGTCAAGCAGAAACTCAACCCGCTCGCGCGCCGACATCTTGCCCTCTTTATGCTGCCGCTCCCGCCGCTTGGCGCCCCCACCCTCTTCCGCGAGCCGGTTCCGCTTCTTAAGTTCGGCGACTTTCTCTTCCAGATTCATAGCGCATGAATTATAAGCGGGTGCCCCACCCTTCTTTCGCGCTTCTGCGAAAGAGGGGTGGGGATTTTGACTTAGCAGACCTCGTTTCATTGTTCCCTCGTTGGAACCGTTCCTCTTAGCGTCGGATCTGTCAGTGTAAAGTGGAAGAGCGACCCTTGAGGGCCGCGTCGTTGCACGCCAGTAATGCGGGCTTTAGCTCCTGCCTGTCGGGTGCGGTACACTGCCCACAATGTCCTCCCTCGCCGACCAGATGGGTTTCAGCTTCCGCCCGCCGGAGCGCCGCGTCTGGAAGGTTCGCGACCTCGTCGCCTCGGTGCGATCTCATATAGAGCGAGAATATTCCGACGCGTGGGTGGAAGGCGAGATCTCCAATTTCCGCGCGCCCGATTCCGGCCATCTCTACTTCACACTCAAAGACGGCACGGTCAAAGATGGCACGGTTAAAGAAGGAAGCGCTCAAATCCGCGTCGTAATGTTCCGCTCTGCGGCCCGTCTTCTGCGCTTCCGCCCCGCCGACGGCTTGCAGGTGGTCGTGCGCGGCCGCGTGACCGTCTATGAAGACCGCGGCGAACTCCAGATCTCAGCCGAATACATCGAACCCAAGGGCGCCGGTTCGCTGCAGCTAGCCTTCGAGCAACTCAAGGCCAAACTCGAAGCCGAAGGCCTGTTCGCCCCCGAACGCAAGAAGCCGATCCCGTCTCTGCCGTCGCGCATAGGAGTGGTCACCTCGACCCAGGCGGCCGCGCTCCGCGACATTCTCAACGTGCTCCAGCGCCGCCACCGCTCCGTGAATGTACTGATCTATCCCGCGCAGGTGCAGGGCGACGCAGCTTCGCAAGAAGTCGCCGCCGGAGTGCGCTTCTTCAACCAGCACGACAATGTAGACGTGATCATCGTCGCCCGCGGCGGCGGCTCCGCCGAAGACCTGGCCGCATTCAATGACGAAGCTCTGGCCCGCACAGTCGCGGCCTCCGAAATTCCCGTGATCTCCGCGGTCGGCCACGAAACCGATTTCACCATCATCGATTTCGTCGCCGACCT
The DNA here is from genome assembly GCA_049517555.1 of Candidatus Sulfotelmatobacter sp. Taxonomy (GTDB): domain Bacteria; phylum Acidobacteriota; class Terriglobia; order Terriglobales; family Acidobacteriaceae; genus Sulfotelmatobacter. The sequence continues at coordinate 4,858 of JBEKRY010000194.1, forward strand.
GCGCGCTCCCACGCCGTCCGCAGCCGCGGAACTCGTCATCCGCTCCCGCCAGGAAGTTGAAGATCACGCCGCCGCTTTGTACGACCGCCTCCGCCGCGCTATGCGCTACCACCTGCTGATGGGCCGCCAGGCTCTGACCGAACTCGCGCAACACGGCGCTTTCGCCCGCATGATGGAACTCGTCCACCAGCGCCAGCAGACCCTCGACGATCTCACTCACCGCATGGAACTGGCCCAACGCCAGTTTCTCGAGCGGGCGCTCCGCAGCTGGGAACGCATTTCCGCGGCCGTGCGCCATTACGATCTGCGCCGCGTACTGTCCGGTATGCGCAGGGAACTGGAGAGCGAGACCGCTGCGCTGGTAGCCGTGATGCGCAATGTTCTTCTGCAGCATCGCGTGCGTAGCGAGCGTCTCCAGACTGCCCTCGAATCGCTGTCTCCCCTGGCTATTCTGGATCGTGGTTACGCCCTGGTCTTCGATTCCGAAGGCAAGCTGCTGAAAGACGCCCGCAAGTTGAAACTCGGCGACGAAATTTCCGCCCGCCTGGCGCACGGTGAAATAAAAGCCGCCGTAACGAAGAAAAAAATATGACACCACAAGCCCGTGACGAATGGGGTTATGTGGCGACGAGCGCCTTCGCCCGTCCCGCCAAGCGCAGCGAGGCGAGCCGCGACCACAGTCGCCGTTCAGGCCAAGCTCAATCGCCCCTGGCAAATGCACTGCATTACAATTGGTTTCTAGCCAGCAAGGTCTGGTAAGGGCACGGCTTCAGCCGTGCCGCAAGCTCTGCCTTACGATGTGGGCTTTAGCCCCTCAGGAGCAACTCGACTGATGCCCGTCATCACCTCATGGACGCAAGCCGCATGGGTGGCGCTCGACATCCTCCTCGTCGCCCTGATCATCTACCAAGTCCTGGTGATGATCCGCGGCACCCGCGCCGCTCCCATGCTGGTCGGTCTGGCCGTAGTCGCGGTAATGTTTTACTTCGCGCGCATCGGTGAACTCACCACCCTGAACTGGGTAGTGAGCCGCGTGCTCCCCTATCTCGTGTTCGCGCTCATCGTCGTGTTTCAGTCCGAGATCCGGCACATGCTCGCCGATCTGGGCCGCCGCCTCAGTTTCCTGGGCGGCTCATCGGCCGACAGCGACTCCTACGACGACATCGTGCTCGCCGCAAATCTTTTTTCCCAGCACCAGACAGGCGCTCTCATCGTGATTGAACGCGAAATCGGATTGCGCACTCACATCGAAAGCGGCGTTCCCCTCGATGCCCGCCTTTCCTACGACCTGCTGGCCACGATTTTCCGTCCCAGCGCCCCGCTGCACGACGGCGCAGTCATCATTCAGAAAGACCGCATCGCCGCCGCGGCCTGCTTTCTGCCGCTTTCCATGAACCCTCTGCTCTCCACTCAACTCGGTACGCGTCATCGTGCCGGCATCGGCATCACGGAAGAAACCGACGCCATCGCCGTCATTTGCTCCGAAGAGACGGGCGGCATCAGCGTCGCCATCGGGGGCGCCATCGAGCGCGACTTAACCGTCGAGCAACTGCGCGAGCGCCTGAGCAGCGAACTGCGCCGCTACATGGCTCCGGTCACGCTCCCCACCTCCATCGCGCATGAGGAAGAGGAAGAGGAAGAGGACTACGAATCCGACGCGCTGCTCGATTCTCCTCTGTCGGATCCCGCGCCACAGCGCAATTCCGGATCACCGGCCGACACGGAGTCCCAGCGATGACCGGATTCTTCCAGCGCTATGTGCTGCACAACTTCGGCTTGAAATTCCTGTCCTTGTTGATGGCCACTGGACTCTGGTTTCTGATTTCGCCCGACGAGCAGCCAGCCGAGGTAGCCATTCGCGCTCCTATCGTTTTTCAGCACGTTCCCTCGCAACTTGAGATCAGTTCCGAGTCCATTCCCGACGCGCAGATTCGCGTTCGCGGTCCCGAGCGCGTCATTCGCCAGTTGCAGGCGAACGAAATCCACGCCGAAATCGAACTGGCCGACGTGAAGCCCGGCGACCGCACCTTTGACCTCACCTCGCAGCAGGTCCGCCATCCCCGTGATGTGACCGTCATGCAGGTCGTTCCCAGTCAGTTGCACCTGGCCTTCGACACGCGCCTGACCCGCGACCTCGAGATTCACCCGCGTGTCACCGTCGCCGACGATGAGCAAGTTGTCAGCCGAGAGACAGATCCCCAACGCGTCACCGTTACCGGCCCCCGCCATCGTGTGGAGCGGATTGACGCAGCGACCACCGATCCGATCGACGCGTCGGGCACGCGCGGCAGCTCCGTCTTCACCACCAACGTCTACGTCCCGGACCCGCTCATCCAGATCGTCGGGACCACATCAATTCGCGTCACCGTGGTAGTGCAGAAAGCCGGAACTACCGCAGCCCATTGAGTAGCGTTATCACTGAAAGCCAATCGGCAGCCCGATTGCGCCGACACCACCTCGACGTTACGAGCACTCCCAGACGCATGCCTCGCCGTGGAAGAGCGGCCCTTCAAGGGCCGCGTAGAGCGTACAAAAATTGATGTGGGCTTTAGCCCCTGAGGGACTTTCCTCCTCGCCGCATCCTTGATGCTTGAGGCTGGGATGCTTGAGGCTGGCTGACATTGGCCTCTCCTCCCGCTGTGTCATCCGGAGGCCCCGCGTTCTCACCAGCGGGGCGAGGGATCTCGCGCGGACAACTCCAAACTGAGCCATCCCTGACCTTCCTAATACCGTTCTCTACCCGCCCTCATTTATGATCTCTATTCCTGATATTTCCCTATGACCCAGCAACGGCAGCTTTTCGGGACCGACGGCATCCGCGGTGTCGCGGGAGAATTTCCCCTCACCAAACAGAGCACCTATCTGATCGGCCGCGCCCTGGGCCATGACCTCATGCGCAACACCGCGAAAGCCCGAGCCGTGATCGGCCAGGACACGCGCGAATCGAGCGATTGGATTGCCGACCGCGTCGCCGAAGGTCTGGCCGGGGTGGGTGTAGATGTGGACTCCGCTGGCGTCATCACCACTCCCGGCGTGGCTTACCTGGCCCGCTCGCGCGCGCTCGCGGCCGGTGTAGTAATTTCCGCGTCGCACAATCCCTGGACCGATAACGGCATCAAGGTTTTCTCCGGTGATGGTTTCAAGCTCACCGACGCCCGCGAACTGGCCATCGAAAAAGAAATATTCACGCAGCTGCAGAACGCAACCGGTACCGACGACACTGCCCTCAAGTTTCCGAAACCTTCCTTGCCCGGAGAAGCCGCCCTGCGCCACGCTTATGTCGAGTCGCTCGCGGCCGGCGTGTCGTCGGACCTGAGCAAGCTGCGCGTGCTCGTGGATTGCGCCAACGGAGCGGCCACGGCCGAAGCCCCGGAACTATTCCGCACCCTCGGCATTCAGGCAACTTTCATCCACGTCTCGCCCGACGGAAAAAATATCAACGAAGGCTGCGGCGCACTGCATCCCGAAACGCTGGGGAAGATGGTCGCGGAATCACCTGGAACTTTTGATCTCGGCGTGACCTTTGACGGCGACGCCGACCGCGCCCTGTTCTGCGATGCCGCCGGCCGCGTCGTCAACGGCGATGGCGTGCTCCTCGCCGCCGCCCGCGACCTTCATGCCCAAGGCAAACTGAAATCCGATACCGTAGTCTCCACCACCATGTCGAACATGGGCCTCGAAATCGCCCTGAAAAATTCCGGAATCCGCATGCTGCGCGCCAACGTCGGCGACAAATATGTCCTCGAGGAAATGCTCAACACCGGCGCCACCCTCGGAGGCGAGCAATCCGGCCACATCATTTTTCGTGACGCCGACTCAACCACCGGCGATGGCCTCCTCACCGCCCTCCGCCTCATGGACATCATCGTCCGCGCCGCAAAACCGCTAGCAGATCTGATCGCAGATCTGAAAGTATTTCCCCAGAAAATTCAAAACGTCCGCGTCCGCGAAAAAATCCCCTTCGCCCAAATCCCCGCAATCCAATCGGCAATCGATTCCGCCGAACGCGAACTCAACGGCAACGGCCGCGTAGTAACCC
>JBEKRY010000195.1:0-8876 GCA_049517555.1 Candidatus Sulfotelmatobacter sp.
TGATCGCAGAAGGCCACAAGTTCACCACCGAGACTGACACCGAAATCATTGCCCACCTCATCGAGAAATATTCCGCAAGCTCAGGTGACGGCCGGCGGCCTTTGCTGGAAGACGCGGTGCGGCAGACGGTGAAACAGATCACCGGAGTTTTCGCTTTGGCCGTGATTTCCAGCGACGAGCCCAACAAGATTGTCGTGGCCCGCAATGGACCGCCGGCGGTGATCGGGCTGGGGAACGACGAATATTTCGTGGCCTCGGATGTGCCCGCCATCCTCAATCACACGCGCGACATTTTCTTTCTGGCAGATGGCGACTTGGCCGTGGTTACGCCCGACGGTGTGCATCTTTCCGATTTCGACGGAAGGCCGGTCCGGCGGCAGATCCAGCACGTCACCTGGGACCCGATCCTGGCGGAAAAAGGCGGATTCAAGCATTTCATGCTCAAGGAAATTTACGAGCAGCCGCGCGCGGTTCGCGACACCGCACTGGGGCGCGTGTCGCAGGATACGGGGCACATTTTTCTCGATCAGATGGAAATCAGCGAAGCCGAGTTCCGGGCCGCGCGCAAGATCAACATCATCGCCTGCGGAACCAGTTGGCATGCTGGGCAGGCCGGCAAGTTCATGATCGAATCGCTGGCGCGCGTGCCGGTGGAAGTGGATTACGCGAGTGAGTGGAGATATCGCAATCCCATCGTCGAGCCGGAAACGATCACGCTGGTGATTTCACAGTCAGGCGAAACCGCGGACACGATCGCCGCCCAGCGCGAAGCCAAGGCCAAAGGTTCGAAGACACTGGCCATCTGCAACGTGGTGGGATCGATGATCACGCGCGAGGCCGCGGGCACGATTTACACCCATGCCGGGCCCGAGATTGGCGTGGCTTCGACCAAGGCGTTTAGCGGGCAACTCACCGCGCTCTACATTTTCGCCATGTATCTGGCGCAGGTGCGCGGCACCATGACTGCCGAGCAGTCCCAGGCGGCGATGCTGGAGCTGACGCGCATTCCCGGAAAGCTGGAAATTGTTCTCGCTCAAGACGCGGCTTGCGATGAGTTGGCCAAGCGCTACCAGAAAGTGCACGACTTTTTATTTCTGGGCCGCGGAATTCATTATCCGATCGCCCTCGAAGGCGCGCTCAAGCTGAAAGAAATTTCCTACATTCATGCCGAAGGCTATCCCGCGGGCGAGATGAAGCACGGCCCCAACGCCTTGATCGACGAGAACCTCCCGGTGGTAGTCATAGCGACGCGAGACGTGAATAACCCCGGCTCCGTGCAGCGCTATGAAAAGACGACTTCAAATTTGAAAGAGGTCAAAGCGCGTTCCGGAGTCGTGATTGCGCTGGCGACCGAAGGCGACGAAGAAATCAAAGAAGCCGCGGATCACGTTCTCTACGTCCCCGCCGCGCCGGAAGAGTTGTCGCCGATTCTGGAAATCGTCCCGCTGCAGTTGCTGGCGTATCACATTGCGGTGCGCCGCGGCTGCGACGTGGATCAGCCGAGGAATCTGGCGAAGTCGGTCACAGTGGAGTAGCGCGCGTTTTGCGACGCGACCCTCTGAGCCCCGCGCTTACGGGTATGACGTGACAACCGTGACTGAATCAGAACTCGACCGAATCAATGTCGTTGAGCCTTGATCACAGGCTGCCTGCAAGGCCGTTGCTCTTCTTGCGGGATTGTTAAGGCTTCCGAAAACCGGGCCGAGTTTCATCGAATCGCGATTGGCGGAGGGAGTCCCTGTCGATACCCATTGAAGATTACGCGATAATCGGCGATTGCCATACGGCGGCCCTGGTCTCGAAACGGGGTTCGATCGATTGGCTCTGTCTTCCATACTTTGATTCGGGGGCCTGTTTTGCGGCGCTGCTCGGCACTGCTGAACACGGGCATTGGTCGATCTCACCGGCGGGGGTGGTCCGAAGCATTCGTCGCCAGTATCGGGACGGAACTCTGATTCTGGAGACGGAGTTTGAGACCGAAGACGGATCCGCGAAGGTCATCGATTGCATGTGCATGATGTCGCGCCAGGAGGCGCCTGAGCTTTTGCGCGTGGTCGTCGGCACTCGAGGCCGGGTCCAGATGAAGTTGGAACTTGTGATTCGATTTGATTACGGGTCTGTGGTGCCGTGGGTTCGGCGGACCGAAAATGGGATCTCGGCTATCGCCGGTCCAGATATGATCCGGCTGCGGGCGGACGTGCCGCTTCACAGTGAAAATATGAAGACGGAGGCGGAGTTCACTATCGCGGAAGGACAAAAGGTTGCGTTTGATCTGACCTGGTATCCCTCGCAACAGCGTGAACCTGTGCCGGTAAACATTGACGAGGCGATTCAGAACACGGAAAGATGGTGGCGGGAGTGGTCGGATCGCTGTAGTTATCAGGGTGAATGGCGGGACGCGGTGCTACGGTCGCTGATCACACTAAAAGCGCTGACGTTTCTGCCCACGGGCGGGATCGTCGCAGCGCCGACAACTTCATTGCCCGAGCTTTTGGGGGGCGTGCGGAATTGGGACTACCGGTTTTGCTGGGTGCGAGATGCAACCCTGACTCTGCAGGCGCTGCTCAATGCCGGATATTTAGAAGAGGCGCGAGAGTGGCGGGAATGGCTTTTGCGCGCGGTCGCGGGCAGTCCAGCTGAACTTAACATCGTTTATGGCCTGCGCGGTGAACGCAGGCTCACGGAACTGGAACTGCCATGGCTGCCGGGATATGAAAAATCTATCCCGGTGCGAACCGGCAATGCCGCTTACAAACAATATCAACTGGATATCTTTGGGGAGGTGACTAACACGCTTTTTCAGGCGCGCGAAGCCGGGCTGGGGCCGCCCCAGCATGAGCGTAACGACGTCGCCCTGGCGATGCTGGAATTCCTGGAGACGGGCTGGGAGCAGCCGGATGAGGGCATTTGGGAGGTGCGCGGCCCGCGGCGGGATTTTGTCCACTCGAAGATGATGGCATGGGTCGCTGTCGATCGCTTGATCAAAATGGCGGAACTGGGCCGGTTCGCGACAGATATTCCCCGATGGAAAAAACTCTGCGATGCCATTCATGCGCAGGTTTGCCGCCAGGGTTTCGATGCGGATATGAATTCCTTTGTGCAGTATTACGGCGGCAAACACCTCGACGCCAGTCTCCTGATGATGCCACTGGTTGGGTTTCTTCCGCCGGACGATGCACGGGTAATCGGCACGGTGAAAGCCATCGAAACTCATCTCGTGGAGAATGGCTTTGTCGGACGCTACACGCAAGATCCAGCCGTAGACGGTATGCCCCATGGAGAAGGAACATTTCTGCCTTGCTCATTCTGGTTGGCGGACAATTACGAGTTGCAGGGCCGCCATCAAGAAGCTGTGCAGATGTTCGAACGGCTGTTGGACATTCGCAACGATGTCGGCCTTCTATCCGAAGAATATGATTCAATCGCCAAACGCCAGTTAGGCAATTTTCCTCAAGCGTTTTCTCACGTTGGCCTGGTAAACACAGCCTTCAATCTTTCCGGGCGATCAAGCCGATGAAGCGTCATTCCGAGCCGCCACAGTGCTACGCAGAGCCCGGCTAAGCCCGCGATCCAAAGCGCGAACGCGCTCTCTACTACCCAAACCGGCGCCGCTCCCACTCTCCGCAGCAGGAATGGGAAGAAATTCCACGTGGTGATGTGGACGTAATCCCATGGGTCCTGGGTCATGGCTTCGGTGTTCAGGCCCCAGACGTCCATCTTGCCGAGGGCAAAGGCGGTGATGTTCTTGAAGCGCAGCGCGATCACAAATGTGGGATGGCCGAGCGTCTCCATCTGGTAAATCTCGAGCGGCAACCAAAACGCTAGCGACGCAATTTGAATCACGAAACTGGCGGCGATGAGGACGATTGCACCGCGCCATATCCAGGGGCTCAGATTGGCGCGATGGCGCAGCAGCAGTGGCACGGCGAGGAACGCCACCATTTCCACCGCGGACGAAACGTAGCGATCTCCCCAGGAGAAGTCGCCGGCCCAGAAGGCGTAGCGCGCGTAAAAACTGATATAGCCGGCGAGGAGCAGCAGCGTGGTCACGGCGTAGGCGCGGACTTCGGGCGCCAGATGCCTCCACAATAAAATCAACAGCACAAGAGCCAGCGCCAGCAGCGGGTCAAACAGGAAGATTGATTTCTCGGGCTTGAAGAGCGCTCCCAGAACGCCCTCGTGAAAGGGTGTGGTCCACGGAAAGTTTGCTGGCAGCGTAGGATCCTGCAAGCGCTGCTCTTTCCCGAAAAGCGAGACGTAGGTGTTGGTGAACGAGCCGAAGCGGTAAAACTGGTAGAGACGATCGACCGCCAGAAAAAAGACGTAGACCGGCGCGGCAATCTTGCAGTATTCAAGGAGCCTCGGCCACAGAGCCCGGCCCCTCAGTTGCTCAAACCAGAGAACGGCCAACAGGAAGACGCCGCCTGCAATCAGATCGAGCCCAGTGGTCAAGCGGGTTAGCAGATTCAGGCCGAGCGCAGCGGAACCCACAAAGAGCACTCGCCGGCTTCCGCTGCGCAGCCACTCGTACTGATACGAAAATCCGACGAGAGTCAGCAGCAGGATGTAATTATTCTCCTGCATGTTCTGCGTGTAATGCAGGTGAGTGGTGCAGAACAGCAGCGCTAGCACGCCGGCCACTCCCTCCTTCAAGGTGAAACGAAACTGGCGCAGCAAACGAAACGCAATCAACGCCGTCAGCACGTTCACCAAAATATTGGTGCTATAGCTGACGACAATGCTGCGCACGGCCGGGTCATCCTCATAGTCAGAAAAGACGGGCCAGTGCGCGATCCAGGTGCCGGCCAGGTCCGCGGGGAGCATGAGCAGCGACTGGCCAATGCCGTACCAGCTATAAAGTTGCCCGCCGCGGCCGTGCAGGCCGAACTCAGGATACTCGCTGGGAAACACCTGTGGCTCGGAAGTCCAGAGCCAGTGCGTAGCCTGCAGGCGGTGCATCGTGTCGGCGGTGCCGAGCTCGCCGGATTGCACCACGAAAGCCAGCAGTCCCGCCGCCAGACACAAGAGAAATAAAGGATGCCGCAGGCACACGCCCAAGCGTGAAGTCATCGCCTTGGATGGTAACAAAATGGGCGCGTCTGATCTTACGCGTCTGATCTTAGAGGTCGGGATATAAGCTCTGCGGTAGACTGGAGCGGGAAATTTTCAATGGCCAAGTGCTTAGCTTGCGGAACCGAGTTATCGAACAACGTTCGCTTCTGTTCTTCCTGCGGAAGGCCAGCTTCGAATACGGGCGCGGACGACTTGGCTACGATTGATCTAGCAGCCACCGCGACATCGCCACTGCCTCCGCCATCGTCGCGGAGTTCTTCGTCACGACCTCCCTCGCGACCGCCGAGCTCGCGGCCTTCCAGTTCCGCCGAGTACTTGCTGAACGAAGGCCGTTTTCTTCCCGGGAGGCTGGTGGCATCGCGGTACCGTATTATCGCTCTGCTGGGAAAAGGCGGTATGGGCGAGGTCTACCGTGCGGACGACCTCACGCTCGGCCAAGCCGTAGCTTTGAAGTTTCTGCCTGACGAAGCCGCGCACGATGAAGGATTGGTCGAACGCTTCCGCAACGAAGTGCGAATGGCGCGGCGAGTTTCACATCCCAATGTTTGCCGCGTCTACGACGTGGGCGACGTCGACGGCCAGGTATTTTTCACCATGGAATACGTCGACGGCGAGGATCTGGCTTCCTTGCTGCGGCGCATCGGGCGTCTCCCTCCGGATAAAGCACTCGACATCGCCCGGCATCTTTGTGCCGGACTCGCGGCAGCCCATGCCAAGGGCGTTCTGCATCGCGATCTAAAGCCCGCCAATATCATGCTCGACGGGCGCGGGCAGGTCGTGATCACGGATTTCGGTCTGGCCGGAGTGGCCGACGACATTCGCGGGCCGGAGGTGCGCAGCGGGACCCCGGCGTATATGGCTCCCGAACAATTAGCGGGAAAAGAAGTCAGCACGCGCAGCGACGTTTACGCGCTGGGGCTGGTGCTCTACGAAGTATTCACGGGCAAGCGGGCCTTCGCGGAAAAAACCGCAGGGGTTCTGCAAGGACGCGGCGACCGTACACCGAGCCGGCCCTCATCGGTAGTGAAAGATCTTGATCCGATCGTCGAGAAAGTAATCCTGCGGTGCTTGGAGACAGAACCGTCGGCACGTCCCGCCACGGCTCTGGCGGTGGCAGCGGCACTGCCGGGCGGCGATCCGCTGGCCGCAGCTTTGGCTGCTGGAGAGACACCGTCGCCGCAACTGGTAGCGGCTTCCGGCGAAACCACAGGCCTTCGTCCTCGCATCGCGGTCGCCTGCCTGGCTGCGATTCTGATCGGGCTTACGATCGGAACCTACCTCACCATCCGCTACAGCGCGCTGGAGAAGATGCATCTCGAACAGACTCCTGAGGTGCTGGCACACCGGGCGCGCGAGATCGTGGCACAACTGGGGTACGTGGATAAGCCGGAAGACACAGCTTTCGGATTCAACTACGACACGGACTTCCGCGACTCAGTGGAAAAAGAAAGCAAGTCCCCGCCGAACTGGGATGAAGTTCTTGCTGGACGTCCAACGATTCTGGAGTTCTGGTACCGACAAAGTCCGGATCTGATGGCGCCCGGCGGGTACCGGGACAGCTTCCTGATTCCGGGCATTGTCAGCGAAGAGGATCCGGACACCACGTTATCGGCCATGGTCAACCTGAAGCTTGACGCCAAGGGCAGGCTGATCTACATGCAGGCCATTCCGCCGCAGAAGGACACGACTGCGCCACCGACCACTCCTCCCGATTGGAACTCTTTGTTTTCCGCCGCCGAAGTGGACCTTTCGAAACTGCAGCCCACGCAACCGCAATGGACTTCGCTCGGCATGGCCGACGCGCGCGCTGCCTGGACCGGGGTTTGGCCGGGTTCGAGCCGGCCGCTGCGAGTCGAAGCCGCCGCATGGCACGGCAAGCCCGTGTTTTTCGCGATGATCGGCGACTGGAACAAGCCCTGGCGGATGATCGCTCCCGAATCCGCCAACGAGAAGAAGAACCGGGCGAGCCAGACGATCAGCTTTCTGCTTCTGATCGCAATCCTGGCGGGGGCCGCGATGCTCGCTCGCCGCAATTATCGCCACGGCCGTGGCGACCGCGAAGGCGCGCTGCGCCTGGCTGGGGTCATGTTCGTGCTCGAAATCGCACTATGGCTGTGCCGCTCGCATTTTGTTCTGGGATTTCAAACCTTCGGATACCTCGTCCTGGCAATTGCCGCCGCGCTGCTGTGGGCTGGCGGGATGTGGATGCTCTATCTCGCCATCGAACCGTGGATTCGCCGCAACTGGCCGCAGTCCATCATCTCGTGGAGCCGCCTCATCTCCGGTCAGCTGCGCGATCCGGTGGTGGGACGCGACATCCTGTTTGGTGTTGCATTCGGAACTCTCTGGCTGGTGATCTTTCAGCTGGGAAATATCCCGCTGGCGCGGCTGGGCGCGGCGCCTCAGTTAAGTTCCTTGGCCTACCTGCTGGGCGGACGCCAGGCGCTGGGCCAGTGGCTGGTGCAGATTCCTTCCTCGATTTTCGGGACCATGCAATTCTTCTTTCTGCTGCTTCTGTTGAAGGTGGCCGTGGAGTTCCTGTTCCGGTTGGTGGGACGAAAGGCCTGGCGCGCCGATTGGATTGCAGCGGTCTTGTTCGTGACGATCTTTGTCGGGATGCGCGGACTGCAAAGCACACACCTTGCCGTAGATATCCCGGTCATGCTCCTCATCTTCGGCATCCTCGCGCTGATCGTGCTGCGCTTCGGTTTAGTCCCCGTGGCCGTTGGAGCGTTCACCGTGGATATGCTCGGAAATGTTCCCCTGACTGCGGACTTCTCGGCTTGGTACATGAGCACAGCCGCGCTGGCGCTGCTCAGCGTGGTGGCCCTGGCAGGATGGGGTTTCTACCACTCGCTGGGCGGAGAGCCGTTGTGGCAAGTGGAGATGGAGTAGAAAAGCTTTCCCCTGAGAGGATTGGGGCCCCCGACTGACCGTCCGCCCATTCACATCAAGCTGAACGCTTTTTTCATGGCATTGGAAGCCGCGGCGCAGGCTTGTTCCAATGGCAGCGCACGCAGGGCCGCGTTGAATGGCTCAGCCTGAATGGGCCCGTCGTATCCGATCTGGAGCAGGGCATCCAGAAACTGTTTCACCGGGATGACGCCAGTAGCAGCGGGCAGTTCCCGGTGGTCATCACGATATTGATCGAGCGTGAGGCCGGTCGGAGCGTCGTTCAGGTCCACGGTGATCACATCCTGCCCGCGCAGAGTCAGCAGATCCTGTTGCGTTTCCTGCGCGTTGAACCAATGCCAGCTGTCGAGCTGGATGCCGAGATTATCCGTACCGATGGCGACCAACAGCTCTTTCATCTCGCTCAGCGTGTGAATGAAAGGATGTTTCTCACTTCGCCAGAGCGTGCGCGGCGAAACATATTCCAGCCCGAGTTTCTGGCCGTGATCGGCGAGAACTTGCGCGCACAGCCGCAGGCGCTCGGCATGCTGGCGAAAATTCTGTAAATAAGTGAGATCGTCGCTGCAGGGCAGCACCCAGGTGTTGACCCGCGAAATCCCTGCCCGCTGGAGAACCGCCGCAGCGTCCGGAAGTTTTTTCAGGTCAGAATTGAAGGTATCGGAATCCTTGCGGAATTCGACCGGCAGGCCGGCCGCTCCAAACTTCAGATTTCGTTTTTGAAGATCATCGACAAGACGATGCAGGCCATCGTCGTTTAACGAAGCGAGATAGCTGATGTCAGGATCCAATCCCTCGAAGCCGTGCTTGGCGGCTAGTTCGACGGATTCAGGAAAGCTGGCGTGAAAGCCCAATCGCCCCAAGCTCAGGATTGCGTAAAACTTGCGTTCCGG
>JBEKRY010000196.1:0-8778 GCA_049517555.1 Candidatus Sulfotelmatobacter sp.
ATCACATCCGGCCCTTCGACGCGCTTCACCGTGGCGTTGACGATTTCAGCCACGCGCCCGATGTACTCGTTGTAAACCGTGTCGCGTTCCGCCTCGCGCACCTTCTGGAAAATCACCTGCTTGGCCAGTTGCGCCGCAATGCGTCCCAGAATGCCTTCCGTCACTTTCGGAATAATCAGCTCGCCGCCGACTTCCAGCGTCGGATCGACCTTGCGCGCATCTTCCACCGTGATCTGCAGGTTGGCGTCCTCCACCTGCTCCGGCGTCTCTACCACCGTCTTCACCGCGAAGGCGTTGATCTTGCCGGTATCTTTGTCGAGCTTGGCCCGCAGATTTTCCTGCGACTTGTAGTACTTGCGCGTGGCCATGACAATGGCGTCTTCCACCGCGCTGACTACAATCTGCGGATCAATCCCTTTTTCCCGGCTGAGTGCGTCGATCGTGTTGTAGAGCTCGCTTGCCATAAGTAAACCATTTAGTAATTGAGAAAATTAGTAACTGAGAAATTGAAACCCAACCCACCGCTGGTCCCAGGTTTTCAATTTCTCAATTACTAAATTTCCCAATTACTCAATTCTTCCCTAGATTTCCGGCACCAAATTCGCCTTCTCCACATTGGCGAACTCGATCTCAATCTTCTCTCCAGCCGCAGCGCCCATCTTCTTGCGCGACTTGTGGCTGGCCACGCTTAAATCCAGCGTAAGCCGCCCGTCCTTGAAACTTTCCAGGCGACCTTCAAAGTGACGATTGCCATCGACCGGCTGCCGCGTCGACAACTTCACGCGACTCCCCGTGAAGCGAGTAAAATCCGCCGCCTTAATCAACTTCCGATCCAGCCCCGGCGACGAAACCTCCAGCGTGTACGATCCCGGCATCACATCCTCAACATCGAGAATGGTGCCAAACTCGCGGCTGAAGTTCGCACAGTCTTCGTGCGTCACACCCTCAGTCACCCCAGCTGGCGGATCGTTTTCCGCGATCGGCCCGGCCGCGGGCTTATCCAGAAACACCCGCAGCATGCGCGCCTTGCCCCCGCCCAGGAACTCGATCTCAACGATCTCGAGCCCGCTCGAGGCTGCGACCCGCTCCGCGATTTCCCGCACACGTTCAACGTCAAGCGCCATGTATCCAATAGCTTACGGGCGATGGCGGCAACAACCGAGGGCCCCAAAATAGAAAGTGGGCTTGCGCCCACTGGTGTGCTTCGCCAAATGCCGGTACTACACAACAGTTCTCAAGTACCTAATATACGCCCGTGGAGGGTAAAAAGACAAACGGCCGGCAGAAGGGGGCAGCGTCCTAATTTGGCTTGGGCGCCTCGATCATACTCGTGCAGTACTGAAATATCGCCGCTCCACGCACTATTTCCTCATCCCCCATTTGCCTCAATCCCCCGCCCTCTCTAGAATGAAGAATCCCCCAACGGCTGGGAGAGTCCTGAAGACTTATGATTCATTTCCCCGTTCCCGAAGCTCTTACTTTCGATGACGTCCTGCTGCTGCCTGCCCGCTCCGACGTAATTCCCGCGCAGGCCTCCACGCAGACGCAACTCACTCGCAACATCAGCCTCAACATTCCCATCGTCAGCGCCGCCATGGACACGGTGACCGAGTCGCACATGGCCATCGCGCTGGCGCAGCAGGGCGGACTCGGCATTATTCACCGCAACCTGACCATCGACCAGCAGGCCAACGAAGTCGACAAGGTGAAGCGCTCGGAGAGCGGCATGATCGTCGACCCCGTCACCATGTCGCCCACCGACCGGGTCAGCGACGCGCTCGAAGTCATGCGCAAGTACAAGATTTCCGGCGTCCCCATCACCGAGCACGGCAAACTCGTCGGCATCCTTACCAACCGCGACCTGCGATTTGAATCCCGCTTCGACATTCCCATCGATAAAGTGATGACCAAGAAAAACCTCATCACCGTGCCCGTGGGAACCACGCTCGAAGAGGCAGAAAAGATTCTTCACGAGCATCGCGTGGAAAAGCTCCTCGTGGTCGATGACAAGTACAACCTGAAGGGCCTGATCACGGTTAAAGACATTCAGAAGAAGCTGAAATACCCCAACGCCGCCAAAGACCCCCAGGGCCGCCTGCGCGTGGGCGCGGCCATCGGCGCCACCGGAGATTTTCTCGAGCGCGCCCAGGAACTCGCCGAAGCCAAAGTCGACGTGCTGGCCATCGACAGCGCCCACGGCCACTCGACAAAGGTTCTCGACGCCGTAAGACTAGTGAAACAGAAGCTGCCCCACATCGAGTTGCTGGCCGGCAACGTGGCCACCTTCGACGGCGCATGCGAACTCACGCGCGCCGGAGCCGACGGCATTAAAGTCGGCATCGGCCCCGGATCGATCTGCACCACGCGGGTCGTCACCGGCGCCGGCGTGCCGCAAATCACCGCCATCGCGGAAGCGTATCGTGCGACGAAAGACTCCGGCGTCCCCATCATCGCCGACGGCGGCATCAAGTACTCTGGCGACGTGACCAAAGCGCTGGCCGCGGGCGCGAGCGCCGTCATGATCGGCTCGCTCTTCGCCGGCACCGATGAAAGTCCCGGCGAACTGATTCTCTATCAAGGCCGTTCTTTCAAGTCATATCGGGGCATGGGCTCAATCGGCGCCATGGCGCAAGGCTCGAGCGAACGCTATTTCCAGAGCATGGACGGCGAATCCTCGGCCGCTTCGGCCGGCGACAGAGACAGCAACCGCCTCAACAAACTCGTCCCCGAAGGCATTGAAGGCCGCGTCCCCTACCGCGGCTCAGTCGCGATGATCGTCCACCAGATGGTCGGCGGATTGAAGTCCGGCATGGGCTACTGCGGCTGCTCCACAATCGCCGAACTGCTGCAGAAAACGCGCTTCGTCCGCATCAGCGGCGCAGGCCTGCGCGAAAGCCACGTCCACGATGTAATGATCACCCGCGAGGCCCCGAACTATGCCATCGAGTAAACGGGTCAGCCGGCTGGGCCGTAAGGAAAATAAGATAACAGTGGGTGCCCCATTTCTCGCGTCCTTTGCGAGAAGTGGGGATTTCGTGAATACCGGTACAGCACCCGCTTGAGCACCGACCGACACCATGTCCTGAAGGCCTGGATCGCCGCCATTCTCTGGCTGATCGTCATTGCCATTGAATCAACCGCCTATCTCTCCGCCCACAACACCAGCCGCTTCCTTTTTCCTCTGC
This sequence comes from Candidatus Sulfotelmatobacter sp., assembly GCA_049517555.1. Taxonomy (GTDB): domain Bacteria; phylum Acidobacteriota; class Terriglobia; order Terriglobales; family Acidobacteriaceae; genus Sulfotelmatobacter. The sequence continues at coordinate 3,186 of JBEKRY010000196.1, forward strand.
TGCATTATCTGTTCGGCATGGATTGGCAACACTTCGAACCCTGGCACGTCGTCATCCGCAAGTCAGGCCACGTCTTCGGCTACGGCCTGTTGTGTATCCTGCTCTTCCGCGCCTGGAGAGAAACTCTGCCCGTACCTGGGAATCCCAAATGGACATTCCGTTGGGCAACGATCGCGGTGCTGGGAACGGCGCTGGTCGCCAGCCTCGACGAGTGGCACCAGAGCTTCATCCCGTCCCGCACCGGAACGCCGCGCGACGTCCTGCTCGACACCTGCGCGGGGATCGCAGCGCAGATCCTGATATTGCTGTGGGCCACGCTGCGGACATCGCGAGAACCGCACAAAAGCTAACCTGTGTTTGATACTTAGCCGGTTAGACAATACCGACTCCCTTTGCCTCTGACCGCTATATCGAATTATGCCGGCTATAGATTCCCGAAAACGTCAGCAGCCCGGCTGAAACGGCCGCCAAAGCCGCCGAAAAGTAGAACGGAACCCCCGCGCCATAGTGCTTCCAAAGTTCGCCCGTTATCAAGCTAGCCGCGAGCGTGGCCACGCTGGTTCCGAAGAAATATATCCCCAGCGCGCGACCGCGAACGTCCTGCTCGACAGCTTCGACGACCAGCGCCTTCAGCACGGGCTGCGTCAGCGCGTAATACAAACCATAGACGGCCATCGTGATCCACAGTGCGAGCGGCGATGGGGCGCGACCGAAAATGAAATACACCACCCCAAAAATCAGATATCCCGCGGCCGCGATAAAGCGCCGCGAGAAATGGTCGCTGCACCATCCCGCAGGCCACGACCCGAGGGTATAGGTAATGTTGAAGACAAGTCCGAGCAGCGGCGCTAGCGCCACGGGGATGCCCACGTTCTGCGCCCGCATCACCAGAAACATGTCGCTCGAATTTCCCAGGGAGAACAGAGTCACCGCGATCAGAACCATGTAGAACGAACCCGGCAGCGCGTTTCCTGATGCAACCCCCGCACCGACAGATGTCTTCGCAGCCGTGACCTCGATCTTACGCGGGTGCCCCATTTCTCGCGTCTTTTGCGAGAAAGCCTGCCCTGAGCCTGCCGAAGGGTGAGGATTTCGACTCTCGCGAATGCCGAATAGCGCCACCATCACGCACAGCGCGCCTGGAACGGCAGCAGCCCAAAACACGCTACGGATTCCGTAATGTGCCAGCAGCACGAGAGCAACCAGCGGTCCGGCGATCGCGCCGGCGGAGTCCATGGACTGAATCAGGCCGTAGGCCGATCCCAGCCGCTCTTTCGGCACCGACTCCGCGACCATGACATCGCGCGGCGCGCCACGGACTCCCTTGGCAAGACGGTCGGTGAAGCGGATCAGCAGAATTTGCCACCACGCGCCGACCAGGGCAAGCAACGGCTTCACCGCGTTGGCAACGAAATATCCCGCTACCACCAGCGGCTTGCGGCGGTCAATGCGGTCAGTGAGATATCCCGAGAAAAGTTTGGCGAAGGACGCGACGCTTTCGGCCAACCCCTCGATCACTCCCAGCTGTGCCGGCCCCGCTCCCAGTGAAACTAAGAACGCCGGCAGCACCCAGTACGCCATTTCCGTGGCTGTGTCGTTGAGAAATGATGTGAAGCCGAAGGCGTAGATGTTGCGCGCAGCGGAACGTTGGGTCTCAGGGGAAGGCGCGGGCATGCTGCAGTTTTACCACGGCGGGAACCGTTAAGATGCACTGGCCGGAGGCGGCTGTCCCCACATCCTCGATCGTTACTGAGAGCTGAAGGCTGAGAGCTGAAAGCTGCCTCTCAGTACATCGCGTCGTACTTGGTTACGGCCCACTGGCCGGCCTTGTTCTCGACCGTGACGGTGAACAGGTCCTGATCGATTCCGGGTTGAGTCGGGTCGGCGTTGCTGGGCCGCTTGCCGCGATAGTGGAGAATGACCAGCGGGGGCGCGTCCTCCCAATCAACCAGTTCCCACGAGAGCAGCGGATGCTCGGTCTCAGATTTGCAGATGTAGCGGGCATATTTCTTGTGGTAGTCGTGCTCCCACTTGGTGAGCACATCGTCGCAGTGGCCGTCGCGAATCTCGCGCAGAAACTGGTTGGCCGCGTGTTCGGTCGAGCGATCGCGCAACGGATTCATCTTGATGCTGACCGGCAGCCCGGTCAGCGGATCGTGATCCTCCGAACGCGCCAGCACCGGCCCCTGATTGCTCAACCAATACAGGTAGCCGACAAACACTCCCACCAGCAGAACTCCGGCGGTGGCAGCAATGCCGATTTGGGTGCGCGTGAAGGCCATTAGGAGAAGTTTATGGATTTAGCAAGAGCAGGGGTAGGTTACGAGTGGGAGAGGCGGGACATGTACGAGTGCGGCAATCGCGGAAAACACCAGAAACGCCAGAAAAGTAAAGAGGCGCGACCCCAGGGGCCGCGCCTCACAGTGAAAGACGATCGATTACTCTTTTTTGTCGCCACCTTCGGCTGGGGCCGTTTCGCTCTCAACCTGCGCCTGCGCTTCGGCTTCTTCCATGGCCTTCTTGGCTTCGGCGGTTTTCTTGGCGCGGGCTTCGGCACGCTTTTCCTTCTTCTCGTCCAGAATCTTCTCGCTGCCCAGCAGTTCGAGGAAAGCCTTGTCGGCGCCGTCGCCTTTATTCCAGTGGGTGCGGATGATGCGGGTGTAGCCGCCATTGCGGTCGCCGAAACGCGGGCCGACCGTGTCGAACAGCTTCACCACGGCTTCATCGGTCATCAGGTAAGCGGCGGCCAGACGGCGGGCGGCGAGGTCGCCGCGCTTGCCGAGAGTGATCATCTTCTCGACGAGGGGCTTCGCAGCCTTGGCCTTGGGAACGGTCGTCTCGATGCGCTCTTCCACGATCACCGAGGTGACCAGGTTGCGCAGCAGCGAGCGCCGGTGGGCGGTGTTCCGTCCGAGTTTGTAGCCTGCAACTTTGTGACGCATGTTCGAACCTCAGGGGCTAAGGCCCCGATTCTTTTTGGCTCTGGCGGCACGGCTTAAGCCGTGCCCTTCCCAAAGCTACTTCTCAAAACTGCTCTGAAACTACTCCCCAAAACTTCTTCTAGAAACCATCAGACCGCTGGTTAGCCTATGATTTTCTCGAAGAAGTGGGCAGTTTTCTTGCCAGCCTCTTCGGTGTAGTAGACGGTGACCTTCGCGGATTTCTCACTTCCCTTTGCAATGTCCTTGCCCGCATCGGCCGCGGCGTGACCGGACAGCCGAAAGGTTTCTTCCGTACCGTCGGCCGTTTTGACCGCCATGGTTTTGGCGCCGCGATCGATATGAGTGACGGTTCCGTCCACCTCATGAATACCGTCTTTGCCGACCTTGTCGACTTCGACCGCCGTCTTTTCCGTTCCCTTGGTGGTGTAGTGCGCGACCACTTCGGTGCCTTCCGTCAGTCCGTGAAAAGCGTCCTTGCCGCCCGTGGCTGTTGCCTCGGCGCCATGGACAGTGGTTTTATCGACAAACTTGACGGTGCTCTCGGTGCCGTCTTTGGTCTTAATCGCAGCGGTCTTGGCAGCCGAATCGAGTTTGGTAATCGTTCCATGGACCGCACTGACTACATCCTGTGCGGCCAGGCTAAGCGCGCCCAAAATTAAAAACGCCAGCGATGCGCGGACAATGTTTTTGTTTGTCATTTTCAGTCCCCCTAAAGGTGTAATGTAGTTCCCTTTTTTATGAGCCCGAAACAAATCTAACTTACAACTGGTCGTCGGGTCCGTAAGCGGACGCGGGCAACGGGACATTCGACGTCGGTCCGGGCACGGCGTTGCCGTGCTCGTCGATCTTCATGCCCAGACTCAGACCCATCGAGGAAAGAATTTCTTTAATCTCGTTGAGAGACTTGCGGCCAAAGTTCTTGGTCTTGAGCATTTCGGCTTCGGTCTTCTGCACGAGTTCTCCGATGGTCTGGATGTTCGCGTTCTTCAGGCAGTTGTAGCTGCGGACCGAAAGCTCGAGTTCTTCAACGGAACGGTTGAGGTTCTCGTTGTGGATCTCGGGCTTGCGGTCGTCGGACGACGACACTCCGGTCTCGATCTCTTCCTCGAAGTTGATGAAGATGTTCATGTGGTCCTTCAGCAGCTTCGCGGCCAGGCCGAGCGAGTCGGCGGGCGTGATGGAGCCGTTAGTCCAGACTTCGAGAGTCAGCTTGTCGTAGTCGGTGATCTGACCCAAACGCGCGGCTTCGACAGTGTAATTACATTTTCGTACGGGCGAGTGTACGGAATCGATTGGAATGAAGCCGATGCCGAGGTCCTCGTCGAAATTCTTGTCGGCGGAGGTGTAGCCGCGGCCGCGCTTCAGGCGCATTTCCATGTCGAGCTTGCCGCCTTCGCTGACCGTCGCGATATAGACATCTTTATCCAGAACCTCGACATCTCCATCCGCTTCGATCATGCCGCTGGTGACCACTCCCGGCTGATCGGCGCGCAGGTAAATCGCCTTGGGCGCATCGCCGGAGAGCTTGAACGGAATCTGCTTCAAGTTGAGGATGATGTCGGTCGCGTCTTCAACGACGCCGGGGATTGACTGGAATTCGTGGAGCACGCCGTCCATCTTTACCGCTGTGACGGCCGCGCCTTCAATCGAGCTCAGCAGCACGCGCCGCAGGGCATTGCCCACGGTGGTGCCGAAGCCGCGTTCAAAAGGCTGCGCCCAGAACATGCCGTACTTGTCGGTGAGACTGGAGGTGTCGGTGGCGAGACGTTTCGGTTTCTGAAAACCCTTCCAAAGCATGTGTTTCTCCTTCGGCCGTTTGGCTCAACGCTGACTCCCTGAATCGGTCCGGACTCAGGTCAATCGTCGGCAGAGGCTGATCTGGCTCGAAATAAGGACCAACTGCATTGAGCAATTGGGAAATTGGGAAATTTGGTAATTGGGTAATTTGAAACCCAAACCTCATTCCACTTTGCTTTTCAATTACTCAATTACTAAATTCCCCAATTACTCAATTTCGTTTCGCTCTACTTACTGTAAAGTTCCACAATCAGCTGCTCGTTGACCGGCAGCTGAATATCTTCGCGCTTCGGCAGCGACAGCACTTTCGCCGTGTAATTGTCGCGATTGACTTCCAACCAGCTTACGGTCGTTCCGTGGCTGGCGAATTCCTTGGCCAGTTCGAGCACCGTGAGCTTCTTGCTCTTCTCGCGGATCGCGATCTCTTCCCCCGCACTGACTTCGTACGAAGGAATGTTGACCTTGCGATTATCGACGGCCACGTGTCCGTGACGCACCAACTGGCGCGCCTGACGCCGCGACTGGGCGAATCCCAGGCGGTAGACCACGTTGTCGAGACGGCGCTCGAGCTGCTGCAGCAACTTCTCGCCGGTTACGCCCTGCGACTTCGCGGCTTTCTCGAAGTAGTTGCGGAACTGGCCTTCCTGCGTGAAGTAGATGCGCTTGGCTTTCTGCTTCTCGCGCAGTTGGAGGCCGTAGCCAACAATCTTGGCTTTGCGGTCTTTCCCATGCTGTCCGGGAGCGAAGTTGCGCTTCTCGATGGGACACTTATCGCTGAAACACTTTGCGCCTTTGAGGAACAGCTTCATGCCCTCGCGGCGGCATAGACGGCAGACTGCATCGGTATAACGGGC
>JBEKRY010000197.1:0-8627 GCA_049517555.1 Candidatus Sulfotelmatobacter sp.
TTATCGCCGGGCTTGAGGTCAAGCGCTTCGCGGGCCTCGCGGGGAATCACGATCTGGTTCTTGGACGATAGCTTAGCTTCAGGCATGCTTTACATTATAGCAGAAAGTAAAGCGTAAGGGGCTGACCAAGCGGCTTAGATCACTTCAGCCGATCCCATTCGTCGTGGCCCATCCACGAGACAATACGTTTGTTCACCGGCGAGCTCGAAAGGAACGGGACCCCACCGCTAACAAAGTTAAGGCAGACTATGAAATTTCGGGACTGCGGCGCGTGCATCGAAAATCCGCCAACGCCGGGGTTATAAGCCCACCTATCACCGAGCTTCAACATCGCATCACCACGGACGACGTAGAAGACGTCGGGCTTTTCAACCGCTTGGTAGACGGCCCCGTCCACAGTCTTCTCGCCCACCCTCAGCGGCAGGGATGTGCGCACGAAGTGCATTACCGGTCCTTTATAGATGAATCGGGCCACGATCATATCGCTCCACGCCTTGTCCGATGGCGTCATCGAGTAAGCCGTGAAAGGCTGAGAGAGGTCAATCCGATAAGCAACGGGGCCGCTCGCGTCATCGCCCGCGAAAGCAATTGACGGCAGGATGGAAAGCAAAATGACGACCCGAACGAATCTCATATTGTGCTCTCTTGATGGTCGATTTGGTCCACCATGATTATCTGAGCCAATCCTCCAGCTCAATCCCTCTGTCGGTTTTTTCGTCGCGGTACTTCACGATCACCGGGGTGTAGAGCGAGAGATTCCAGCCCCAAGGGCCCTTTTCCTGCTTCACGGCACGGGAGCCGGGGACGACGACTGCATCCTCCGGGACTTCCAGTGGCGCGTCGGGAGTCGCGCGGTAGACTTCGCCTTTCACTAGATCGTAGAGCGGGGTCGAGCGTGTGAGGATTGTTCCCGCGCCCAGTACTGCCCGCGCCCGCACCAGCGTACCCTCATAAATGCCGCAATTGCCGCCGACCAGGACATCGTCTTCGATGATCACGGGCGCGGCGTTGACGGGCTCGAGCACTCCTCCGACCTGCGCGGCCGCGCTTAAGTGCACGCGCTTGCCGATCTGCGCGCAGGAGCCGACCAGCGCGTGCGAGTCGACCATGGTGCCTTCGTCGACATAGGCGCCGACGTTGATGAACATGGGCGGCATGCAGATGACCGACGGCGCAACATAAGCGCCTTCGCGGATGGACGAACCGCCGGGCACGACGCGCACGCGATCGGCGATGGTGAACTGGCGGGCCGGGAACGTGTCTTTGTCGACGAAGGATAATCCAGCGGACATCTCCGCGAGCACACCGAGGCGGAAACCCAGCAGGATGCCTTGCTTCACCCAGGCGTTGACCGTCCAGCGGGCGTCTTTCCCCTCGCCGATTTTTTCCGCGGCGCGGATTTTGCCCTGGGTGAGCTGATCGCGGAATTCGAGAAACGTCCGGCGCACTTCGGGATCGTGTTCGACTTCGCCTTGGGCCGCCAGACGTTCGATGGAGAGTTTCAGGGAAGGCATGCAGAGAAAAGTATAGAGGATTTGAGATTGGAGATTTTAGATTTCAGAATGCAGATTTCAGATCGGGAAGGGAAACCGCGCAGGAGTGGAATCTACAATCAATCTAAAATCTGCGATCTGAAATCACAAATCTGCAATCGTTCTCTCCTACACGCACTTGCACTCGCTGCGAATTAGCACGCCGGCGATGGCGTGGGCAGTTTCGCGGGCTGCGGGCAGCGTCGCGTAGGGGCCGTGCCAGCGGGCGTGATTGGTGTCGTGGCCCGCGGGACGGCCTTTGCCATGGCTGCATTGGCCGCACGATCCGCGGTGCAGAACGATCTTGCGCGGCCCGGCGGCCCAGTTCTCGTAGATGAAAAAATCGGGCGTCTCAGCGGCCGGACTGGCGGGTTTGGCGATCAATCCAACTTCGGCGGCTACTTTTTGCAGGCGCGAGCGCGTGTCGCGACGCATGGGCAGCAGGGGCAGGCGATAGACTTCTTCGATCTTGCCCATCATCGCAAGGACTGCCTTCACCGGCAGCGGGCTCGATTCGATGAAGTTGGCCTGCATCAGCGGAAGATATTTGCGCTGCAAGGTGCGGGCCGCGGTCCAGTCGTTCGATAGCGCGGCGCGAGTGAGTGCCGCCATTTCGCGCGGAATTTCGTTGGCCGCCACCGAGATGACTCCCACGCCGCCAAGCGCGACTACCGGCAGCGTGACAGAATCGTCTCCTGAAAAGACGAGAAATGTTTCGGGGACAGAATTGACCACTTCGGCAATCTGCGTCATGTTGCCGCTGGCCTCTTTCACGCCCACGATGTTGGGAATCTCGGCGAGACGGGCGAGGGTGGCGGGTTCAAGGTTCGCAGAAGTCCGGCCCGGCACGTTGTAAAGAATAATGGGCTTGTCGCCCGCGGCCTCGGCAATAGCCTTGAAGTGGCGGTATTGACCTTCCTGCGTGGGCTTGTTGTAGTACGGGTTCGCGGTGAGAATGTAGTCGACTCCGGGCCGTACGGCAATCTCTTTTGCCTTCTCGACCGCGTCGTTGGTGGCATTGGAAGTGGCACCGGCAACGATGGGGACGCGTCCGGCCACGACTTCGATCGTGGTGTCGATCACGTGCAGCCATTCGTCGTGGGTGAGCGTGGGAGTCTCCCCGGTGGTGCCACAGGGAACCAGAAAATCAATGCCGGATTCGACTTGCCACGCAACTAGATTGCGCAGCGCAGCGTCGTCGATGGAGCCATCCTGATGAAAGGGAGTTACCAGTGCAGTGCCACAGCCACGGAGTTGCATACGAATAGGATAACGCGAGTGACGGCAGAGCGAAACTCAGTTGAGAAATGGAATGGGGCACCCGTCCATTAGAGAATTGTCTACAGTTCGCGCCACACGTCTTTGAAGTCGTAGAAGCCCTTCTTGCCTGCGAGCCACTCTGCCGCGCGCACGGCGCCTTCGGCGAAGCCGCGGCGGGACTTGGCGTCGTGGCAGAGATAGATGCGGTCGGCGGAGGATTCGAGCACGACCTCGTGCAGGCCGACGACATCGCCTTCGCGGAAGGATGTGATCTCGAGAGCTTCGTTCTGGCCGCTGGCTTCCCGGATCGCGTGCTGGATGGCAATGGCTGTGCCGGAGGGCGCGTCTTTCTTGTGGACGTGGTGGCGCTCGAAAATCTGGCCGGAATAATCGTGGCGCAGCGCAGCGGCGGCGGCGCGGGCGACATCGAAGAAGAGATTTACGCCGACTGAAAAGTTCGCGGCGTAAATGAATCCGGTTCCGTGCTGCTCGACAAGGGCATGAACGTGGTCGATTGCCTCATACCAGCCGGTTGTGCCGACGATCATGTTTTTGCCGGCTTTCACGCAGGCTTCGATGTGAGCAAGGGCGCAGTGCGGGGCGGTGAAGTCGATGACGGCATCGATGTCGCCAAGGTTTTCTTGACTGAGCGCGGCGCCGGCGGCGTTTTCTTTGGATCCGGCAACGCGGACGTAGTGCTTGCGTTCAGCAGTGATTTCCGCGACGAGTGATCCCGTTTTTCCGCGGCCTAGAAGAAGTAGATTCATGGGTTCTTAGAGATTTAACCACAGCGGGCGTGGAGGCGAACAGAGGTACGAAGTTTGAGGTGGAACACGTAGCCCCGGACGCATTCGTCCGAGTGGTTTGCTTCGGATTCGGATTGAAAGCGCGCAGACGAATGCGTTCGCCGCTACGCGAAAACTTCCGGGTCCAGGTCCGAGAAAAATGTCTTGTGCAGGCGCTGGATTACCTGGGGGACTTGGTCTTCTTCAATCACGAACGTCAGGTTGATTTCCGAAGCGCCCTGCGAGATCATGCGAATTTTTATGTCGGCGAGTTCGCGAAATACAAGCGCCGCGATGCCGGGCGTATCGCGTAAGTTTTCGCCGACCAGGCAGACGATGGCTTTGCGGCCTTCATACTTTACATCGGCCAGCTTGGCCAGATCGGCGGCCAGCGCGGGAATCGCCTGATTCGAGTCGACGGTCAACGACACACTGACTTCCGAAGTGGAGACCACATCGACGGAAACCTTGTGGCGGTCGAAGGCCTCGAAAATCGAGCGCAGAAAGCCGTGGGCCAGCAGCATGCGAGGAGCGGCCACGTCGACAATGGTGATGCGCTTCTTGGCGGCGATGGCTTTGAAAACGTTCCTGCCCTGCGGTGCGTGGGTGGTGATGCGTGTGCCCTCGCATGAAGGATTGCGCGAGTTCAGCACGTAGACGGAAATATTTTTCTGAATGGCCGGCAGCACCGTTGCCGGATGCAGAACTTTCGCGCCAAAATATGCGAGCTCCGCCGCTTCGTCAAAGCCGATGACTTTGATGCGGCGCGCGTCCGGGCAGATTCTGGGGTCGGTGGTGAGAATGCCGTCGACGTCAGTCCAGATTTCGATGCGGTCCGCGCCTAGGCCGGCGCCGAAGATCGCGGCAGAAAAATCCGACCCGCCTCGCCCAATCGTGGTGGTGATGCCGGCGCGATTCGCGCCGATGAATCCCCCCATCACCGGGACTTGTCCGGCTTGCAGCAAAGGCTGAACTTTTTCCTGCAGCTTGGCGTTGGTTTCCTCGAACTGCGGTACCGCTTCCATGTAGGTGTTGTCGGTGACCAGGACGTCGCGCGAGTCGACGTGAACTCCGTTCAGGCCGCGCGCGGCGAACGCGGCTGCGACAATCTTGCTGGAAAGCATTTCGCCGAAGGCGGCGACGTGATCGGTAGTGCGGGGCGTGATTTCGCCGACGGCGGAAATGCCGCGCAACAATTCGTCGAGCGCTTCAAAGTCCGTGCCCAGGTCAGAGTGGAATTCGGTGAAGCGCGCCGTGCCCAGCAGTTCGCTGGCGGTATTGTAGTGGCGTTCCTGCAGCGTGCGGCACAGTTTGAGCGCTGTTTTGCGCTCGCCTTCGCCGGCAGCGCGCGCCATGGTCAGCAGCGTGTCGGTGACTTTGGCCATGGCGCTGACCACGACCACCGGCTTCTGCGCCAGGCGCCCTTCAACGATCGACGCGACGCGCTCGATGGCTTTGGCGTCTTCGACGGAAGTTCCGCCGAACTTCATGACGATCATTCGGCGCGCCTCGGGGGGAAGGAGTAGTGGCGCGGGAGATCCTTCGCTACGCCTAGGCGTTTCTTTGATGAAGCCGGGCTTCGCTCAGGATGACGCAGGCCCGTTAAGGGGCGGACATTCATCCCAGGTATCCCTTGGCTTTCAGCAGTTCGGCGTTGAGCACGGCTGCTCCGGCGGCTCCGCGGATGGTGTTATGCGAGAGCACGGTGAACTTCCAGTCCAGCACGCCACAGGGACGAAGACGTCCCACGGCAGTTGTCATGCCCGCGCCCATGTCGATGTCAAAGCGCGGCTGCGGTCGGTCGGCGGCTTCGAGGTAGACGACCGGGCGTTCGGGAGCGCTGGGTAGTTTCAATTCCTGGGGCTCGGCGCGGTAGTCGTTCCATGCCGCGATAATTTCCTCGCGCTTGGCTTTAGTCTTCAGGCGGATGGAAACCGATTCGGTGTGTCCGTCTTCGACGGCAACGCGGTTGCACTGGGCGCTCATGGCAAAGGCACCTGGAATAATCTTGGAACCGTTCATCTGGCCCAGCAGCTTCCGCGTTTCTTCCTCCATCTTTTCTTCTTCATTCTTGATGAAGGGAATCACATTGCCCAGGATGTCGAGCGAGGCCACGCCCGGATATCCCGCGCCGCTGACGGCTTGCATGGTGACCGCCATCACGGTCTCGAGGCCGAATTTCTGGTGCAGCGGCGCCAAGGCCAGCACCAGCCCGATCGCCGAGCAGTTGGGATTGGTCACGACATATCCGCCGGATTTCTTGCGCCATGCTTGAATGTCGATCAGCTTGATGTGTCCGCCGTTAACTTCCGGGATGACCAGCGGCACGTCTTCCTGCATGCGCAGCGCGCTCGAGTTCGAAACCACGGCGCAGCCGGCATCGGCGAAGCGAGGCTCCATCTCCGCTGCGATGGAGGCGTCGAGGGCGGCGAAAATTATTTTCGGCGCGCCTTCGGGGGTGGCCGGCGAAACCGTCATCGCCGCGACTGCGGCCGGAATCGGCGTCTTGAGCCGCCAGCGCGCCGCCTCGGCGTAGACCTTGCCTTCAGAACGGTCGGAAGCGGCCAGCCACGCCACCTCAAACCACGGATGGTGCTCCAGCATCTGGATGAATCTTTGTCCCACGACGCCGGTGGCGCCCAGAATACCGATAGGAATTTTGCGGTTCATATTCTCTCAACCCGGTTGTCTCGACCGGGTTCTCTCAATCAAGATACTTGGAATTCTATAACAGCTGGTGACAGCAGATTCCTCCGCCCCTCGCGTTCGCTCGGGGGTCGGAATGACAAGACTTTAATGATAAGACTAGGTTGCGATGGGAGCCGGCGAGTCCGCAAGTAGCGAAAGGAGGACTACTTCTGGCGTGCCGCCCCACACAACTTCAGACTACTGCCGGTGGGTTTCCTGGCCCCGGAAAGGAATCTCGGTGAGCGGACCGAACTTTTTCTTCTCGGTATAGAGCTGCCAGCGGCGGAAAACGATGCGCAGTCCGGCCATCACGGGAATGGAGAGATAGATGCCCAGAATGCCGGCCACTTCGCCTCCGGCCATGACTCCGAAGATGGCGGCCAGCGGATGCAGTTCCATGCTCTCGCCCATGATGCGCGGAGAAGAAACGTAATCCTGTATCAGACGCCAGATCGCAAGAAAAATGATCAGGATCAGCCAATGCGGGTAGCTCATTAGCAGGGCCACGCCCACAATCGCCAGAGCGCCGACCAGCGGGCCAACCACGGGAACGAATTCCAGCACTCCGCCCACGGTGCCGAGAACCAGCGCGTAGGGAACTCGCATTGCGCCCAGAAATGCCGAGTACATGACCAGGGTCAGCGCGGCCAGGGTCAACTGGGCGCGAATGAAGTGGGCCAGCATCCGGTTGAGATCGTTGAGGACATTCTCCAGAAATTCGCGCTGCGGCCGCGACTGAATCGTCGACAGCAGGAAGTCGCTGAAAGCGCGGCCATCCTTCAGGAAGAAGATGGAGAGCAGCGGCACCACGAAAAAGAGCCAGGCCTGCTTCGCCACGTCGGCCACGCGCAATCCAATGCGTTGCACAAGCTGTGTAATCTCGTCGCTGTGGCTGACCAGGAACGCCTGCACCATTTGGGTCGACTTGGCGTTCCAGCCGTGCTCCGCTCCGAGTTGCTGAGCAATGTCACCGGAACTCAGTCTGGTCAGCAGAGTGGGCAGGGACTGCCCCAGCCGCGCGCCTTCGCGCGTCACCTTCGGACCCACCGCCACAAAGAACACGACTACCACAACCAGCAGCAGAAAATAAATCACGGCGATGGCCCGTTCGCGCCCGCGCAGCACCTTTTCCAAACGACCTACCAGAGGGCTCATCAGGTAGGCAAAGAAGATGGCAAACAGGAACGCGATCAGAGTCGTGCGGGTTACGTAGAGAAATCCCAGCGCCAGCGCGAACAGCAGCACCGTCACCAGCACTCGCGCCGTTCGTGAGTCCGTCAGCAGCAATAAGTTTTCCAGAGCGATTCCCGCTTCTGCCGCCGGGCGGCAATCGCGCTAATCCCGGTCGACCACCGTATTATCGGCAGGAATCGCCACTCGAATTAGTTTGAAGTGGTCGTTGTCGTCCACCCAGAGGTTCCACTGCAGGTCTTCTCCCGACAGGTTCAAGCGCAGCAGTTCGCGCTCCTTGCCGCGGATCATAATCTTCTCTCTCCCCACCAGTTCGATACGAATGGGCATGGAAATATGGTCCTGGGGCACGAGCACGCCGAAGTCGGAGGATTGACATTCCCGGTGACCGTTGTCGTCTTTGCAGGGCGCCACTGCCAGATATTTCCAGATCAATATTTCGCGATGGATAAAAAAATTATTGTCAAGAATCGGCGTGGAGTTGGGCATCAGGAAGGGCTGTGGAGTGGGCTTCGCCGTGGGCGAGGCTGTGATTGTTTCCTTGAGGAAATCGTTCTCGGGAATCACGGTCAGCGAGGCGCCCGAGGCCTGGCTCCACTCGTAATGCAACAATGCGCCGTCGGGTGTCATTTCCAACTCCGACTTCTGGCTGGTGGAATCGCCTCCGGAGATTTCCTTCAGTTGCGATTTGACGATGCTGATGCCGTTCTGCTGCTCGATGTGGAAGGTCTCGGTGGCCACGCGCTGGCCCTTGATGAAAATCCCGAACGAGCCCGAGTCGATCGCCTGAATGGGCGCCGGTTTCGATTTGTCCTTCTTGTCTCCGGCCATTTCGGCCGCGGATGCGCCCGCCAACAGCGCAAGGGAAGAAGCCGAAGTCAAAATAATCGCCAGCGCCCGGCGCATTCCTGTTGCGAACTTCACTCGACTTCTCCTTGTTCCGTGCGTAGCTCGATTTTTTTCAGGCCCAAGGTTTCCGCGATCTCGGCTGCGATCGTTTCCACCGCGCGGTCTCCAGTTTGAATCTTCAACGACGCCTTCGAGTAACTTCGGCGCCGGGTCTGGTAGAGCTTGCGAAACTGCTCCAGACTGCGGAGCAGCGGACGTTCTGCGCCGCTTGCATCGGCCTGCGCGCAGCAGCGCTGCCACAGCTCCTCCAGCGGAGCGTCCA
>JBEKRY010000198.1:0-8454 GCA_049517555.1 Candidatus Sulfotelmatobacter sp.
AGAAAGTGCTGGCACTGCTGGAAGGGATGGCGCGGAAGTGGAGCGCCGAGGAAGCGAAGATTGCGGGCGGGCACAGGACTTCCGCGGCGGCGACGCACGCATAGGAGGAAGTCTGCGCGACGGGCGTCGTCGATGAGTGTAGATGGAGGGTAGTGGTGCAGTTTGGTATTCACAGCAAACAAGGAAGCGAGCCAAACGCGCGACTATTGGGTCGCAAACACCGCGCCGCACCGCTCGCCCAGATCCCCTTCGGCTTCGCTCAGGGCAGGCCCTCGCTGCGCAAAGAACGATTGCTCGGGATGACAACGCAAAATGCCTAAGAACTCCGAGATGTTGCTTGTGATATTTCGGCTGGCAAGTCAATTACTTGGGCTGAGACCTTGGAGGGGCGGCCTTCTGGCGCGATCTTTGTCAGCGGGTTGGCCGGGCGTGCGGGGAGGTTCTTTACCTCTGTTGGCGCCGGCGGTTGAGCTCGTGGCTCCCGCGATCGGGCTTACGCCGTCGTCATCATCATCATGAAGAACAATGTTCAGCAGTGAGCTGTGAACTCGCAGGTTGTCGCCGACGTCGTAATGGATGAAGCCAAGCTTTCGAAAGCGGTTCATGAAAAAGCTGACTCGTGAGCGCGTCGTCCCTATCATCTCGGCCAGAGTCTCCTGACTGAGTCTGGGGACGGACATTTCCGAGACTCCTTTCTTGCCGAAGTGCGCCATCAACAGAAGCACGCGGGCGAGCCGCTTTTCGCTGGAATTGAAAAGCTGATCAACCAGGTCATCCTGATATCGGATGTTCCGTCTCAGCAAGTACTTGACAAACAGGGCGGACAATTTTGGTTCCGCACTCATGGTGCGCATCATCGCCTTCGGCTCGATGTGCAGCAGGACACAGTCTGTCATTGCGGTTGCCGATGACATGCGATGGGGCTGACCCGCCAGTCCGCCTTCGCCAAAGAAATCGCCTTCGCCCAGAATGCCCAGAGTTGCTTCTTTCCCGGCTTCTGACACTACGCTGAGCCGCACTTTTCCGGTTTGGACAAAGAATAGACCGTCCCTGGAATCGCCCTGAACGAAGATCTTGTCCTTCTTTTGAAAAGGGAGCATGACCCGGCCCTTCCCGATCGTTGAAAGAAAGGTGCGGGGATTGAAATCGGGTTTTCTCTTCGCGCTCGTGTTTTGCTTCACCATAGGCCGTCCTGACTGGAGGTGCTGGTACTGTCAATTATGGGGAATGCGAGGAAGCTTTACTGATCAGTAACGCTCACAGTGCTTTGGCGGTTTGGAGGATGCACGGGGCTGGCGAAGGTTAGGAATTCGTCATCCTTGAATGCTTCATGCGGTTGTGGGACGAAATTTGCGGACAGGAAGAGGCGCGAGCGGCACTGCATGCAGCGGGGGCGGTCCCGTCTACGGCATCGGCGGGATTGGCGGGCGTACGGTCCTTCGCCCGGCTGTTGCCGGGCTCAGGATGACGCTTTCGGGGGATGACCGTTTGGTTCGGTGGGCTGGTGGCTTACGGTAGAATCCATTCTTTGAGAATCAATTTGGTTGAGCCTTTGAAAGGCCTTCGCGCCGTTGGCGGTAACGGCGGCGCAACGGGTGATTCGATTCCTTGCACCTTCGGATGACTTCGTGAAAGTTTGGATTCTGGTGTGCGCGGCGGTGGTTTCGATTGGCATTTGTTCTGGGCAGAGCCCGCCTGCGAATCCGCCGGGGATTCGGGTTATTGTGGTGGCGACTCCCTCTCGAGCGCAGGAAATTCTCGATCAACTCAAGCTGGGCAAGGATTTTGCGGAGCTGGCGCGCGCCAATTCGTCGGATCCGACCGGGGTGAATGGCGGTTACATCGGCCGACCTGATCCGGGCGTGCTGTGCCCGGAACTGAAGGACGCGCTGAAGGGAGTGGCGGCCGGGCAGTTCAGCGGGATCGTTCAGGTCCCGGGGGGATATGCGATTCTCAAAGTTTTGTTGGAATCAGACGTACCGCAGCAAGATGCGAACATCGCTCCGCCGCTTTGGACGACGGCTCCTTGTGCGGTGCGGCCCACAATTTTCGTATCTGGGTATGGCGAAGCGGAGGCGATTTATCGAGGATTTCCCAAGTCGGATGGCTGGGAGCGGGATTTGCAGCAGGTGTGCGCCATCCGGACAGAATCGATTCCGGTGGTGCTGGAGCGGCTGGATAAAGCGTTGGACCCCAGGAATCCAGAGGCCTCGCGCATATCGGCGCTGGATTTGATGCAACGGCATTATGCTTCGGCGCAGCTGCACGCTTATCAGGGGGAGATGGAGAAGGCGGTGCAAGAATGGAAGTCGGCTCAGCAAGTTGCCAAGGCGGGTGTGCCGGATGCGCTGCCCATGATGGAAGAGACCCTGGGCGTTGCTTATCTTCATAAGTCTGAGATGGAGAACGGCGAGTATCGCACTCCGGGAGACCGATGTATTTTTCCGCCGCGGCCGGGTGTGCCTTACGCCAAATTTCTCAAGGCGGAGGATTCAGAAAAGGCGGTGCAGTACTTCTTGCAATATCTGGCACAAAAGCCGGACGACCTGGAAGTGAGATGGATGCTGAATCTGAGTTACATGACGCTGGGGCAGTATCCTCAGGGCGTTCCGCAGAAGTATCTGCTTCCGCCTTCTATTTTTGAATCGAAAGAGAGCATTGGGCGTTTTGTGGATGTGGCTCCGGCGGCGGGACTGAAGCTGTTCTCCGAGGCAGGCGGGGTGATCGTGGATGATTTCGAAAATAACGGCCTACTGGATGTGGTGACGTCGAGCATCGATTTCTGCGAGTCGCTGCATTACTTCCACAACAACGGCGATGGAACATTCACGGAACGGACCAAGGAGGCCGGACTGGCGGACCAGTTGGGGGGGCTGAACATTATTCAGGCGGACTACAACAACGACGGGTGCATGGACATTCTGGTGTTGCGCGGGGGGTGGGAGTTTCCTATGAGGAAGTCGCTGCTGCGCAACAATTGTGACGGTACTTTTACCGACGTTACGGATGAAAGCGGACTGGGGGCGAGCATCACGGCGACGCAAACCGCGGCTTGGGCGGATATTGATAACGACGGCTATCTTGATCTGTTTATCGGAAACGAAAATGGGCCGAGCCAGCTATTCCATAATCGAGGGGATGGAACTTTTGAGGATATTTCCCGCTCGGCCGGAGTGGACAAGGTCGCGTTTACCAAGGGCGTGGTGGCGGGGGATTACGATCAGGACGGGTACATGGATTTTTATGTCGCCAACTACTTTGGGGGGAATTTTCTTTATCACAACAATCATAACCGTACTTTTACCGAGGCTGGAAAAGAAGCGGGAGTGCAGGACACGCAGGGCAGTTTTGTGGCCTGGTGGTTTGATTACAACAACGATGGCTGGCCTGATCTTTATGTGAGCAGTTATTTCGGCGGGGATGAAGAGGTCATGCGAACGTATCTTGGACTTCCTCACTCAGTGCAGACCATGAAGATCTACAAGAATTTGGGGAATGGTACTTTTCAGGACGCGACCAAAGAGGTTGGGCTGGACAAAGTTTTCATGCCGATGGGATCGAATTTTGGCGACGTGAATAATGATGGGTATCCTGATATTTATCTGGGGTCAGGAAATACTTCGTTTGCTGCGCTGTTGCCGCATGTTTTGCTGCTGAATCAAGAAGGAAAGTCTTTTGTGGACATTACGGCTTCGTCGGGCACCGGGGAATTGCATAAGGGACACGGGATAGCGTTTGCGGATTTGGGCCGCGACGGCAATGAAGATATTGTTGCGGAAATCGGGGGCGCGGTGCCATCGGATGCGCATGCCTTGCGCCTGTTCAAGAATCCGGGCAGCGGCAACGATTGGATCAATGTGCGCCTGGTGGGAGTGAAGACGAACCGGGCGGCGATTGGGGCGCGCATCAAGGTCAGGGTGCGGGACGAAGGTCAGGCGGAGCGTTCGATTTATCGTACGGTGAGCAGTGGAGGATCGTTTGGCGCGAATCCGATGGAGCAGCATATTGGGTTGGGGAAGTCGGCTCGAATTTTGGATCTGGAGATATGGTGGCCGACCAGCGATACCAGGCAGCATTTCAGTAATGTGGGGGCGAATCAGTTTATTGAGGTCAAGGAATTTGGCAAGGATTTCACTCCGCTGAAACGGACTGCGGTGCGGTTGGGCGGGGCGGGGAAAATTCCAGTGGCATCGGGGCGGAAAGTTGCGGCGCAAGCGGGGGGCGGGAAGCCGCAGTGAGGTGTTGGCTAGGGTGGGCAAACATCTTTAACCACTAAGGGCACGAAGGTTCACGAAGGAAACCTGGTCTCGTTCATGGTTTCTTGATGCGGAGCTTATGAAACGCGGGGCTATGAAACTTCGAACGGCTTTGATGGCTCTGGTGGTGCTGACGGGCGCTGGGGCGTGGGGCGGGGAAACGCATGCTATCTCGGGGTTGGTGCTGGCGGTCGATGCGGCGCATAAATCCATGACGGTGTCGTGCAACGGTGTTCCTGGGTACATGGATGCCATGACCATGCCGTTTGACGTTCGGGACGCCAAGGCTCTTGACGGTATACAGCCGGGAGTGACTGTTGATTTCACGTTGGTGGTGAATGGAGATTCTTCCTACGCGGAAAATATTCGCGTTCATCCCTATCAGAACCTGGAACAGGAACCGTTGGAAGCAGGGCGACTGGCCATCGTAAGTAAGCTGGCGAATCCGGCGGCTGCGGCCCATGTTCTGAACCCGCAGCAGGCCGTGCCCGATTTCACGCTTACGGACCAGGCTGGACGCAGAATCATCTTTTCTGCCTTGAAGGGAAAAGTCGTAGCTCTCAGCTTCGCTTATGTGCGTTGTCCGAATCCTGCGTATTGCTTCCGGCTGACCAATCACCTGGGGGAATTGCAGAAGCGCTTTGCCAAGGACCTGGGCAGCGACTTGGTGTTGCTCACCATCATCATCGATCCGGAACACGATCAGGATGAGGCGATCACTAAGTATGCGGGACTTTTTCATGCCGATCCGCAGACCTGGCATTTCCTGACTGGGCCGCTGCCTGAGGTGCAGCGGGTCTCGCGTATGTTTGGAATGGAATTCTGGAGCGACGAAGGGTTTCTTACACACTCGTTTCATACGGTCGTCATTGATCGCGAGGGCAGGCTGTTTGCCAACCTGGAAGGCAACCAGTTTACCTCCGAGCAACTCGGCGACCTGGTGCAGACAGTGATGGTGCAAACAGTGGTGGAGCGGCCGGTCGCTTCGTCACCGCGCTCCAACCCACCTGCTGCCCCCTAGCGCTGCCCCTTAACGCTCCCCTCAATAACGACGGAAGCATGATTCAGTAGGGATCAGCGAGAATTGTCACCTTCAGAGAAGGACCGGCAGTTGAGTGGGTCTACTGGGAACCGGAGGCGGGCGGTGACGACGGCTTCTCTGGGTACAGGAGATCAAACTCCGGCTCGTCATGCAATGGGATGAGGTCCGGATCGCGGCGGGCCCAAGCGGAGTCCTTGAAGCCCGCTTCCCAGGATTTATGAAGGGCGTCCATAGCATCTGACTTTCTGCCCAGCTTGCAGTACAGACAAGCCGCGTTGTAAAGAATCGAGGCTTCATTGGCGCGTAAAGTGACCGCCAGGTTGAGCTCGCGTAAAGCGTCGTCCGAGCGCTCCAAATAAGCATAGTCGGAGCCCAGCAGGATGCGAGCGCGCGCGTCTTCCGGCACTTGTTTCAAATGGTTCTCAAGCGCCGCCATCCTGCGCTGGCGCATGTTGCGAAGGCCTTCTTCTTTGCCCATCGCGCCCAGACAATTCAGGATGGGCACATAGACGTTGTAATCCTCACCGCTGGCTTCCACAGCGGTCTCTGCCACATCCACAACTTCCTGATAGCGTCCCGCAGCAAACAGCGCGCGGCAAAGCAGGTAATGGGCGCCTTCGCAGTCGCGTTTGCGTTCGATGGCCTTCTTGGCCATGCGCACGGCTTCGTCGTGCAGTTCGGCGGCGTAGAGAACCCAGGCCTGGCTGACCTGCACTTCCGGGAGATCCCAGCGCAGAGCTACGGCTTTGCCGGATGTTTCCCGCGCCCGTTCTACCCACACCTGGTCGCGGCTGTAGTTACAGAAGAACATGGCGCAGGCATTGGCGCTGGCGGCATAGGCCAGGGCGAAGCTGGGGTCAATGGCCACGGCGTTTTCGAACATCTGCAGGGCGAACTCCAGGTCCTGGCGAGTCTGGCGCCGCGCATAGCGCTTGCCTCGCAAATAGAGGTCATAGGCTTGCAGGTTTTCCGTGGGCTTCACCGCCAAAGCCTCAAGTTCTTCCGGGGAAAGCGTCACGCGCAGGGCTTCGGCGATCCGGCGGGCCATTTCGTCCTGCACTTCGAAAACGTCCTTCATCTCGCGGTCGAAACGATCCGACCACAGCGGAAAGTCCGTCTGCGTATCCACCAGTTGCACATTGATGCGGAGGCGGGCTCCGGACCGGCGCAAGGTGCCGGTGAGAACATAGGCCGCGCCCAGCTGCCGTCCGACCTGCGCTGGGGTTACCTGCTTGTCCCGGAAGGCAAGAATTGTCGGACGCGAAAAAATATTCAGTCCCCGAATCTTGGAGAGCTCGGTGATGACATCCTCGGTAATGCCATCGCGCAGGTATTCGTCTTCCTTGGCGCCGCTCAGATTCTCAAAGTAAAGAACCGCCACGGATTTCTTGGTCTGCTTCTGAACGCCTGGATCCGACTCAGTCTTCTCCTTCGTGCGCCGTGTGCTGGATTCGAGGTTCCGTTTGAGACGGTTGAGGTCAGTTTTCAGCTCGCTGGCCGTTTGACAGCGGAGATTTCGATCCTTCTCCAGGACCTTGTCCAGGATGCGCGCAAAATCAGGGGGCAGCAGGGGATTCAACTCGGCTGCCGGCCTCGGCTCGCGATTCAGGATGGCGTCGAAGATCACGGCCGAGGTGTCACCCTGAAACGGGAGCGTTCCGGTGGCCATCTGGTAGAGCACCGTGCCCGTGGAAAACAGATCGGTCCGGGCATCGACTAACTGCCCGCGTGACTGCTCCGGTGACATGTAAGAAACCGTACCCACGGCCGAGCCCGGCGAAGTGAGCTCATTGGCGAAAACCTGGGTCTCCTCGTCCTCGACGGAAGATCCCTGGGCGACTTCTGCACGGCTCACCTTCGTCGGGCCGATCTTCGCCAAACCGAAATCCAGAATTTTCACTTGTCCGCGCTCATTCAGAAAAAGATTCGCCGGCTTAATGTCGCGGTGCACGATCCCCTTGGCGTGGGCCGATTCGAGGGCGTCGGCGATCTGGATGCCGAGCGCCAGCAACTTGTCGATCTCCATCGGCTGCCGGCTCATCTGTTGCGCAAGCGTCTGCCCTTCGAGCAATTCCATGACGATGAAGTGCCGGCGCTCGTGCTGTTCAATGGCGTGAATGGTGCAGATGTTGGGATGATTCAGAGAAGAAGCAGCCCGCGCCTCGCGCTGGAAGCGTTCCAGCAGTTGGCTGTCCTGGGCCATATCCTGCGGAAGAAACTTCAGGGCCACGCGGCGGCCGAGCTGAGAGTCCTGGGCTTCGTAGACCACACCCATGCCACCTGAGCCCAGTTTGCGGAGAATCTTGTAATGCAGGAGGGACTGGTCGATGAGGGGATCTTGGTTCATATCAGTCGGTTCATATCAGTCGGTTCATATCAGTCGGTTCATATCAGCCTGGTTCATAGCCGGTTGATGGTATCTGGCCTCGGAGGTGGCGTCAAGGAAACCGGTCGAGCGGCTAAAATCAGTTGGCGAAAATCCCTATCGTACTCATGAACAGATCGGCGCGACGGTTTTGCCACCGGGCGTGAAGAAGTGTTGTCCGGCTACTGGCAGCGGCTGGTTGCGTCGTTCATGATGATGGCGCCTCCAGGAGGGTAAGGGGAAAGCATCAGTCAGCGAATATTTCCCAGGCGTTAATTCTGAGTGAGCTCTCGGGTAAGCGGCGCGGGTGCAAAACCGTGTTCAGGAATGGACACCGCGGTACGATTTCGGACAGGAATCTCGGGGGCTGGACCGAGGGCGATGACCTAACCTAATTCTTTTCTGCGCGTTCTGTGTCTTCTCGATTGGCAGCGAGAGTGTAGAGGGGATGCCAGCAACAATCTGGGGTCGTCAGTCAACCGTCTCTCTAATGGAGGTGGAAAGTGCGAACGGTGATCAGGAATTTCCGCTATAGCTTGCGGATGTTGCGCAAGAATCCGGGCTTGACGGCTGCGGTGATCGCTACGCTGATGCTGGGCATAGGGGCGACGACCGCCATTTATACGGTGGTTTATGCCGTGTTGCTCGCGCCTTTGCCTTTTCCCCATCCCGAACAATTGGTGATGGTCTGGTCGAAGGTGAACGGGGGCGACAACGCGATGTCCGCTGGAGACTTCCTCGACTGGAGAGAGCAGAACAAGGCTTTCCAGCAGATGGCAGCTTTTACCCAA
>JBEKRY010000199.1:0-8274 GCA_049517555.1 Candidatus Sulfotelmatobacter sp.
AGCGCGTCGGCGCCGGCTTCCTGCGCCACGTAGGCCATTTGCGCGATGCTGGTCACGTTGGGCGAGAGCTTCACGATCAATGGGCGACGCGCCACGCGCTTGGCGGTGGTGACGACTTCATCGAGCGAGCGCGGATCGCTGCCGAACTGCAGGCCTCCGTGGGCGGTGTTGGGGCAGGAAACATTCAACTCGTAGGCCGCAATGCCCTCGCCTTCATTGAGAATCTGGATGGTGTGTTCGTAGTCCTCGCGGGTGTAGCCGAAGACATTCGCCAGCACGACGATGTTTTTGATTTCGCGCAGGTGAGGCAGCTTCTCGTCGAGGAACGCGCGCGCGCCGATATTCTGCAGCCCGATGGCGTTCAACATGCCGGCGGCGGTCTCCCAGAGGCGAGGCGGAGGGTTACCGATCATCGGCTCCTTCGACAGTCCCTTCACCACGAAGCCGCCCAGTTTGCTCAGGTGCACCACATCTTCGAACTCGACACCGTAGCCGAACGTACCGCTGGCGGCGATCACGGGATTCTTGAGCGGAATGCCGGCCACGCTCACGCTGAGGTCGGGAGTCATGGCTGGCCTGCTCCCGGGGGCGTGACTGGACTCGTGCCTGGCTTTGTGACTGGATTCGTAACTGGGTTTGTGCTCGGGTTTGCACTTGGGTTTGTAGTTACGTGGGTGAGCGCTTCGGTCAGCACGCGGCCCACGGAGTGTGTCGGAGCGTTGATGCCCAGCAGCGAGGCGAGCGTGGCTGCGAGATCCACGGGTTCCACATTCGTTCGATACGTTCCCGCCTGAAACGGCAAGCCGTAAAACGCCAGCGGGACGTGCGTGTCGTAATTGTAGGGCGATGCGTGGTCGGTGCCTCGCGCCGAGCCGACCGTATAAATGTCAGGGACGCCAAGCACGTACCAACTTCCTTCCGGGGAATAACTGTTCAGGTATTTTCGTCCCAGCGCCGTGTTGGGAACTTCGCCCTCGGCGAGTTGCGACTTCGTGTAGAAATCGCGCAGGCCAGCTTGCTTCATGGCCTCGCCGACGGCTTTCTCCGCATCAGCCTCGTGCACGTGAGCGGCGGCGAAAGCGTCCTGATCAAGCCATGCCACGGGATAATCGAGCTTCACATACCCCGCGGGATGGCCGGGAGAATATTTCGCCGTGAGCGTGCTGTTGATCTGCGCTTCGATTTTTCCGGCTTCGAGGTTCGCCGCGGGAATGCGCAGCTTCTTTACCGCGTCGGGCAGCGAGGAAACGCCGTGGTCCGCAGAGAGAGCGATCCACACGTCGGCCAGGCCGATCTGGTGTCCGAGAAAGTTGATGAAGTCGGCCAGTTCGTGGTCGAGGTCGAGCGCCATCTGGTGCATCTCGGGAGAATCCGGACCCACCTGGTGGCCGAGAATGTCGTTGGGCGAGAGGCTGATTGAAATGAAGTCTGTCGCCGGACCGCGGCCCACGTTTTCGTAAACCATCAGCTCTTTGGCGAACTCAAATTCGTACTCGTTGCCGAACGTGGTCGAGCCGACAACTTCGTAGAAGCCGGCGTCGGAACCGTCTTTACTCTTGCGATGCGCGGTCGAGCGCAGAACGTTCCCCTGATCATCCTTCCATTCGCGATCCCAATATTTCTGCGGGCGGCTCGAATTGAAATCCTGCGCCCACTTGGGCAGGTCGGTACGATAGTAGGTGGAGGTGATCCACGCGCCACTCTTGGGCTCAATCCAGTAGGCCGCATCACCGGCGAATCCGGCGGGAAGGACGGAGGCGCGGTCTTTCAAGGACACGCCGAAAACACGAGCTTTCCCTTGCGTGGCCAGCTTGAGTTCGTCGCCCAGCGTGTCGGCGAGGAGGTTGTGCGGGGAAGCTCCTGTTTTGTCTCCGTCGACGCCCACCAGTTTGGTAGCGTCGTCTTCCACCGAAGTCACCATGCGTTTCTTTTTCTGGTCCCACCATTCGTTCGCGACAATGCCGTGGCCGTTGCTGTAGGCGCCGGTAAACAGCGTGGAGTGTCCCGGAGCCGTGCGCGTGTTGGCGTAGTTGTAATTGCAGTTGGGGAAGTAGGCGCCATGGTCGAGCAGAAAGCGGAAGCCGGAGTCGCCGAACTGGTCGCGGTAGCGCTCCAGGTAATCGCCGCGG
Source organism: Candidatus Sulfotelmatobacter sp. (assembly GCA_049517555.1). Classification (GTDB taxonomy): domain Bacteria; phylum Acidobacteriota; class Terriglobia; order Terriglobales; family Acidobacteriaceae; genus Sulfotelmatobacter. The sequence goes on from JBEKRY010000199.1 coordinate 2,130, forward strand.
AACTGGTCAATCACGATGACGACGACCAGCTTAGGATGGCCGTTGTAGGCGGAGGCGAAGCTGAGGACCGGGAGGCTGATGAAAAAACCGAGCAGGGCCAGCGGCAAGAAGCATTTCACAGCGGCAGAACTGGGGGACGACCTCATCGCGAAGGTAGTTTACACAGGCGGCCCGCATTCGCCAAAACCGGCTTGTCGCGTGCTCTGGTCGTTGGAGTTTCAGTTCGCGGGGGATTCTTCGGCTGTGTCTTGCGGAAAGATGGCAGGCTCGCGACGCGAATCCGCGCTCCTGAGCGAGGTCTGAGGCCGCCCCTTGCCATTCGGCCTAAGCTGCGGCATAATAAGAGTTTGCCTCGATCTCACCGGACTCTTCCGGAACAAGGATATAAGACCTGTGTTAATGATTCGTCTGGCGCGCCGCGGTGCGCGTAAACAACCGCACTATCGCATTGTGGTCATTGAGAAGGAGCGCGCGACCAACGGCCGTCCGGTGGAAGTGGTTGGGACTTACAATCCCCGCACCAATCCCGCCAGCGTCGAGCTGAAGCGCGAGCGCGTCGAGTACTGGGTGTCGAAGGGCGCTCAAATGTCGGAGCGCGTGAACAAGCTGTTCTCGAAGACTCCGGCTCCGGCTGCCGCCGGTTCCGCCGCCTAGGCCTTGAGGCCACCGATTCCCACCCTTTCGCAAAGGCGCGAAAGGATGGGGTACCCTCATTCCGAGCACATGCGAGAAATCGAAGCCTATGACTGAGCCCTCTGGAGATGTCCGCGTTCTTGTTGAGCTGATTGCCAAGTCGCTGGTTGACGCTCCCGACGAGGTTTTTGTCGAGAAGTTCGATGACGACGTCATTGAACTCGAGGTCGCCGAAAGCGATGTGGGCAAGGTCATCGGACGCCAGGGCCGCACCGCCCGCGCGCTGCGTGCCCTGCTGAGCGCCGCCGGGCACCGGGCGCACAAGCGTTACACGCTCGAAATCCTCGAGTAGGGTCCGGGCATTGCGTCCTGAATCACACGGCGAGCGCGAATTCATTAGCTTGGCCCGCGTTGTGAAGACGCAAGGCCGGCACGGCGAGGTCGGCGCGGAAATGCACAGCCAGGTGCCGGGACGCTTCGCGGTCGGCATGAAGCTTGTGGCTCTGCCGAAGACAGGGGACGCGCGGCGCGAACTGCAAGTCGAAGATCTGTGGCCGCACAAGGGCCTGCTCGTTCTGAAGTTTCGTGGCGTCGATTCCATGTCCGACGCTGAGTTGCTGATCGGATCGGAATTGCAGGTTCCCAGCGCCGAGCGCGCGAATTTGGAAACGGGCTGGACTTACGTCAGCGATCTGATCGGCAGTAAAGTTCTCGACCGCGGCCACGAAATCGGCCGCATCGAGGATGTTCAGTTCGGAGCCGGCGAAGCCCCGCTGCTGATCGTGACGGACGCGAGAGGGAGAAAGTTCGATGTACCTTTCGCCGAAGCGTACTTGGATGGGATTGATCGGGAAGGTGTCGACCTGGCGCAGCGGCAAGTGCGGATGAATCTTCCTGAAGGCATGCTGGAAGTGAATGCGCCGGTCACGGCAGAAGAAAAGCAAGAACAGAAGACAGAGAGAAAGAAAAGACGCTAGATTTTCCTCTGTGTACTCCGTGTCCTCTGTGGTTAAAAGTTTTAGGGTCGCAGGTCCAGATGAAAGCCGATATCCTGACGATTTTCCCCGGCTTCTTTCAAGGACCGCTGGATCACGGCATTACCCGCCGGGCCTGCGAGATGGGTCTGGCGAAAATCGAAGTCCACGATTTGCGGCAGTTCACGCACGACCGGCACCGCACCGTGGATGACCGCCCCTTCGGCGGCGGCGAGGGCATGGTGCTCAAGCCGGAACCGATCTTTGATTGTTTAGAAAAGCTTGGGCTGGCTTCGCGCGAGCAGCGGCTGTCGGGTGCTGTCAAGCAATGCGTGATCCTGCTGTCGGCGCAAGGCCAGCGCTTCACGCAGCAGGTGGCGGCAGAATTGGCCACGCTCGACCGCATGGTTCTGATCTGCGGCCGCTACGAGGGCGTGGACGAACGTGTAGCAGACCATCTGGCCAACCGCGAACTCTCGATTGGCGACTATGTGCTCAGCGGCGGAGAACTAGGAGCGGCCGTTATTATTGAAGCCGTCATGCGGTTGCTGCCCGGTGCAGTGGGCAACGAAGCTTCGACGCGGCAGGAATCGTTCAGCGCGCATGTGGAGTCGGCAACGCCGGGCGCGGCGGATTCGACTTGCGGCTCCGGCGGATTGCTCGACTATCCGCACTACACCCGCCCCGCGGATTTTCGCGGGATGCCTGTACCGGAAGTCTTGCTGAACGGCGATCATCAGCAGATTCGACGCTGGCGCCGGCAGCGGGCCCTGGAAAAGACGTTGCGCAACCGTCCGGATTTGCTCGAAGGCGTGCAACTCAGCGACGAAGACGCAAAGATTTTGGTGCGGATTAAATCCGGCCGCGAGTAGGCCGTCGTGAGCAGGGGGCGCATGCTGCTAGGGAAAAAGATTCGTATCAGGGTATGCCTTCAGGCATACCGAACGGAAACGAGAATCAATCGCGCCTTCAGGCGCTGCGAAGGACGAAGGATAAAACGACAATGTCAAACTTAATCATCGAAAAGCTGCTGGCCAAACAGAAACGCACAGAAGTTCCCGCATTCCACCCCGGCGACACCATCCGGGTCCACGTGAAGATCAAGGAAGGCGAGAAAGAACGCGTGCAGGCCTTTGAAGGCGTGGTCATCAAGCGCGACAACGGGCCGCAAGCCAGCTTTACCGTGCGCAAGATCAGTTTCGGCCAGGGTGTGGAGCGTATTTTCCCCGTCCATGCCAAGGTCATCGACAAGGTCGAAGTGCTGCGCTCATCCAAAGTGCGCCGCGCCCGCCTGTTCTACCTCCGCGGTCTGCGAGGCAAGGCCGCCCGCCTGCGCGACGTGGAAAAAACCTAGCGTTGGAGAAATGAGTTCCAGCCGCGAAGCGGCGAAAGAATGCAGCCCACGGCGCAAGCCGTGGGTCAGCCACCGAGGAGCAATCAGCCCCGAAGGGGCGAAAGAGTGCAGCTGCCCCACCAAGGCACAGCGTTGTTTCTGGCGCGGCTGCCGATCTAGCTCAGCTTATCCCGCCACCGCGAGCGGTTCGCGCACCACTTCCACTTCAACGAACTCTTCGACCCGCCTGCTCCGCAGCTTGCTCAATACATAGCTGAGCAGCGGACGGTCGCCGCGGCGAATCTGTTGAAACTCAACGCCCATGCCAAGATTGTCGACCAGATATTTCACTTGTGCCTTCACCGCCACGCTGATGTCGAACATATTCAGCATGAGCCGGAAGTCGGTACCAGGCCGCAGGATTTCGGTGGCCGCGATGCGCGCGCCATATTCTGAAATCTGCTGGACCTCGCCTTCCACGCGCTGCACGCCGTCGATCACTTCCGCCTGCCCTTCGACGTAGAATCGCGGACGCCGCCGCCGGTTGCAGTTGTCTTGACCGCTCAAGCCGCGACCCGCACGGCGCTTCGAGCCATTGAGCGAGCTGTCGAGGATTACGGGCTGGTACTGTTCCTCTGTCTGTACCTGCATCTGCCGCAACTCTTCGTCCCAGGGAGTTTTGCCTTCGATGCACTGCACCGAGAACTGCCCGCGCAACGGCGATTCGGGATCGCCCGCCCATACCACCTGGCAGATGGCTTTGTTGCGTCCGCGCTCGACCATCACCAGGTCGCCCAAGTTCACCGTGCGCGCGCTGAGCAGCCGGGCGCCGTGCGGGTGAATGTCATAGGTGCAAGCCATCTCCGACGGGCCGCGACCTTGCTGACCAACCAGGCTCCAGCGCACGGGCAGCGCCAGGTGTACGGCCTTGCCTGTGAGCAGGCCGTCCTCGGGTGACACGTTGAGTTTGGTTTCCACGATGCTTCTCGGGCCGATTCAACTTAAGACGCTCAAGTGAAATGAAGTTACCAGTGCATGTCCGACCGGACAATGTACGTACGTAATCAAAGTCACGGTTACTGCCTGGCGTTACCCGAGTGGGGGGCGTGGCACGCGTGTGCCATAGCAGAGGACAAACAGATTCCTCCGCCTTCGCTCCGCTCAGAGTCGGAATGACAACGGATCAGGAACCCTCGTGGAAACTTCGCTTGCCTGAATGCGCGCTCTCGACGAAGATGGTGAGCAACTCCACACTTACATGAAGTCGCCATCGACACGAACGCTCTCGCCCTCCGCGGCCAAGCTGCGGCTGCTGAAGAAGCTGCGCTGCACGTTGCGCTATGAAAAAAAGGCCTGGGCAGCGGGCGCGCGGCTGGTGGCAGGGGTGGATGAAGTGGGCCGTGGCTCGCTGTTTGGCTGCGTCGTGGCGGCGGCGGTGATCCTCGACCCGGCGTACCGGGTGCGTGGGTTGCGCGACTCGAAACTGCTGCCGGCGGAGCGGCGTGAGGTGCTGGCCGAACGCATTCGCGAACACGCCGTCGCGTGGGCCATTGCAGCTGTGGACGTGGCGCGCATCGATCAGATCAACATTTATCATGCGTCGCGGCTGGCCATGCGCGAAGCGGTGATGCGGCTTGCGCCTGCGGCGGATCACTTGCTGGTCGACGCCATGCGTCTGGACTGCGAGCAGCCACAAATGCCGATCATTCACGGCGACGCGCTCTCCGCCTCGATTGCGGCCGCGTCGATCCTGGCGAAGGTGGAGCGCGACCGCATGATGTGCGAATGGGACGCGGTGTTTCCTGCTTACGGCCTGGCCTCGCACAAGGGATACTGCACGCCCAAACATCTGGCGGCGCTGCGCGAGTTGGGGCCGACGCCGCTGCACCGGCAGTCGTTTGCGCCGGTGTGGCAGAATCCAGTGCCGCAGGAGGCGTTTGGATTTATGGCTGAGGGAGTGCAGGACGAGATAAGTCCTGAGGATCTGGCAGGTTAGTGGCGAGCGATGTAAAATGCATCCAATGTTCCTGCAGGAACATTTTGAGGTACAATGCTGTACAGACATTCTCATGCGTACGCAGCTAAATCTAACGGAGACAATAAGTTATGAAGACTGCATCTTCTCGTTTGAAGCGGCGCCGCGCTCCTGCGGCGGCCCGTCGGCGTAAGCCCATCAATCTACGCGCTTTAAAGGACGAGAAAAAACGGGTGTCCGGAGCCTTGCACGCGATGAAGATCGCGGATTTTTATCGTCCGCTGAAGAAGCCGGTCACGCTGCGCTTGGATGCCGACGTGATCGCGTGGTTTAAGAAAGACGGGCGGCGATATCAGACTCGCATCAATCAGGCATTGCGGAAGGTGATGGAGCGGGAGTTGAAGGGGCGATAGCCGGTCATGCGAACTGCTTCGGTGAGACGGCTGCTCAGGTTGATCGTGATGGCGACACTTGTTCCCTGCTTGACCGGGAACGATAATGCCGCCGCTCAAACTGTCGCGAAGGAGGCTATTTCTCAGGCGGCGGGTAGCGCAGCCGCCTCAAAACCCAGAGAAATACGGATCACCGATGCGCCGATTCCGATGCGCATCCTGGTGCAGAGTCCCGCCGAGACTGACACCGAGTTACAGATCATCTGCCTGTTTCGGTCGGATCCGTCGAACACACTGCACGGTTCGCTGGTGGAGGCGAACGAAAAGCTGAAAGGGTTGCTCGATCGCATTCGAAAACCCACACTGTTTCGCGGCGACCTCGGGGAGACCCTGTTGATTGATCCGCCCAGCGGCAGCCTGGCGGCGAGGCGGTTGCTGATTATTGGCCTCGGCGACTCTGAGACATTTGTGCCCGAAAGAATGGAACTGGTGGGCGCGATCGCATATCGCGAGGCTAGTCGACTGGGCGTGGCACGTCCGTTTTTTGCGCCGACTGTGATCGATGGAGGGGTGACGACTTCCGCTGCCGGGCAGGTGGCGGAGCAGGTCATCCGGGGCTTTTTGCGAGCGGCGCGCACGGAGAAAGTCGTGCAAGAAGGCGGGGCTTCGCGGGGGCCGATCATTCAGGAGCTTACGTTTTTGGCGGGACCGCAACATGCCGCTGATGCGCAGAAGGGAATCGAGAACGCGATTGCGGATGCGGGTAAGTAAGGCGGAGTTTCGTGCGGCCCTCTGCGAAAGCAGGTTCCTCGATCACTCTCGCCGGTTTCACCGGCTG
>JBEKRY010000200.1:0-8253 GCA_049517555.1 Candidatus Sulfotelmatobacter sp.
CGACATCGCCGACCTGACCGGGCACGGCGAACAGGCCCAAACCATGCGCGACACAGCCGACGCCTGGAACGACAACATTGACCGCTGGGTCTACGCCACCGGCGGCGACCTGGCGCAGCAGCTCGGAATTGAGGGCTACTATGTGCGCATCGCCCCGCCCGACACGGACATCACCGGGGCCGCTTCGCCAACCCAAGGTTTCGTTCCCATCAAGAATCGTCCGCCGGGAGAGGACGGGCAGCGCGCCTATCACATGGTCAGCCCTGACGCGCTGGCGCTGGTGCGCTTTGGCCTGAGAGCGGCGGATGATCCGCGCATTCTGAATACGCTGCGCGCCATCGACGCCCTGCTGGCCGTCGAGTTGCCCCAGGGCCCATGCTGGTATCGCTACAACGGCGACGGCTACGGCGAACACCGAGATGGTTCTGCCTTCGACGGAACCGGCATTGGCCGCCCCTGGCCCTTGCTCGCCGGAGAACGCGGCCATTACGCCCTCGCCGCCGGACACCGCGACGAAGCCGACGCGCTGCTTACCGTCATCGAGAATTCGACTGCGGGACACAGCCGCCTGCTCCCCGAACAAGTCTGGGACGCCGCCGACATTCCCGCCTTCGAACTTTTCCGCGGCAAGCCCACCGGTTCGGCCTGCCCGCTCGTCTGGGCCCACTCGGAGTACATCAAGCTGCGGCGTTCCATTCGCGACAACAAGATTTTCGACCAGCCCCCGCAAACCGTGCAGCGCTACCTGGTCGATAAACATGTGCGGCAGATCTTCGGCTGGAGGTTCAACAACAAAACCCGCACCATCCCCCGCAACAAAACGCTGCGCATCGTGCTGCTGACCCCCGCCCGCGTGCACTGGAGCCTGGACGGCTGGACCACGGCACACGACACCGATACCCGCGACACCGGCCTCGGCACCCACATCCTCGACCTGCCCACCGCATCCCTCCCAGCCGGAGCTCAGGCAGTCTTCACATTTTTCTGGCCACAAGAGAATCGCTGGGAAGGCACGAACTATACCGTGACGGTCGAGAATGGTTAGGCGATGGGACACGACCCCGCCGCCTACTTCCACCGGTCGCCGCGCTTCAGCACGTACTGCGCGAACACATAGCGCCAGGGAATCAACGGAATCAGAATAACCACCATCGCGACCGCTTGTATATCTTCCGCCACCGCCGCAGTAATCTGATGGGCCGACCACAGCGGCAGCGCGAAGGCGACGAGGTAGATCGCCTTCCAGGCTAACTCGAACAACAACACGGGCAACATCTGCACCGGATAGCGCAGCCCTAACGCCGCCGTCGCACCCAGGCCAGCCAGCAGAGCGACACGAATCCCCGCCGCTGCCGCAAACTCGTTGGTGTGGTGCAGAACCGCAGGCCAGACATACACGCCGAGCCCGGCGGCCATAATGAAGTACGAGACCCGCAAGGTGTACAGGCGAAACAGCGAGACTTGGGGTACCGTGGCTTGGGGTACAGTGACAGGTTCGGTGGCAGGTGATGTCACGATTCCGCCTTACTCCACGCTGGTGTAACACAACTCAACCACCGTGCAATCGTCGCTCAGCGGATTGCCAGCGCAGAATTCCGTGACGGACGAAAAAATTCCTTCGAGCGTCGGAGACTTGGCCGCGGCCGCTTCCAGGCGGAAGTCTTCATAAAAATCTCCCATGGCATTTTCCGCCTCGGTGACGCCGTCAGTCACCAGAATGAAGCGGTCGCCGGACTTCATCTGACATTTCGCGCTCTCGAAAGTCGCGTCCGGCAGCAAACCCACCGGCACATTCCCGTGCGGAGGACGCATCACTTCTCCCGCGCACACCAGCAGCGGCGGCACGTGGCCGCAATTTACATATTCCAGTTCGCCGTCGCGGCGCAGACGCACCAGCAGCACGGTCGCATATTTTTCGCCCACCAGTTTCTCTGTAAAGAATCGGTTCACCGCCGTTACCACATCGAGCAACGGCACGCCGGCGCTCAGATGCGAATAAATCATCCCCTGCAAGGTCGAAGCCAGCAGCGCCGCGGAAACTCCCTTGCCGCTGACGTCGGCCAGCACCACCGCCAGACCTTCTTTGGTATTGACCGCATCGAAGAAGTCTCCGCCAATTTCTTTACAAGACAGGTTCTTGCCGCGCAGCTTGGCAAACGGCACTTCGGGAATCTTCACCTGCATCAAGCGTTGCTGAATGCTGGCCGCGATGCTCAGCTCCTGCTGGTAGCGCCGCGATTCTTCTTCGGCCTGCACCAGCCGGGCGTTTTCGATGAGCGACGCCGCTTCCGTCGCGATCACGTGCAGAATTTCCTGGCCCACTCCGCTGATATCCCGGGAAGCGAAGCGCGAGTCCACGTAAAGCACGCCCATTGCATCCGGAGAATTCGCGGCGTGCAGCGGAGTTTGCGCGTCGCGGGTCGCCTGTACCACCAGCTTGCGCAACGGGATGCAAACCACCGTTCGCAAATCATAAGCCACAATGCTCTGCCGCCCAGCCAGATCGAGCGACTGGCTGGTATCGGTCAAAAGAAATTCGGAATTCGACCGCATCGATTCTTCCAGGATCGAATGCGAAATCGTCTTATCGTCGAGCAGCGGCTCTTTCTTCGAGTTGCGGCCGGCGGCCAGGCGCAGCTTCCCTTCTTCATCCTTAAGAAAAACATAGGCGCGCTCTGCCCGCGTCAGTTGCAACGTGACGTCCAGCATGGTCATCAGAATCTCGTCGAGCACGCCTGCCGTATTCAGCTTGCGCGCGGCTTCGAGAAACAGCGTGAGCTTTTCAAGGTCGGTGGCTTCCTGCTTGATCTGGATGCCAGAAATCTGGCTGAGAAATTCGCGCGCCGTATTCGAAGTGCGCTGCGAAGGATTGAACAAAATATAAGCCGAATCGCGCGCCCCAAACTCCAGCCGGTCGCCGCGCTCCAGTTTCTGGCGGTTGATGCGTTCTCCATTAACGAACGTCCCGTGCTTGCTGCTCAGATCGACGAGAAAGAAATCCTGCCCTTCCTGCGTAATCTGGGCATGGTCGCGTGACACGCGCGGGTCCGCGATCACCAGATCTTTATCCACCTTCCGTCCCACCGTGAACGGGGTGCGGTTGAGAACGATGTTCTTCTGCTCACTGCCCTGCACGAACACCAGGGCGGGAAACACACCGGAGCCAGAACTGTGATGACTGATTGCGGTCAGGGCCATGGATGATAATTCGTCGTTAGTCGATGTTCGATGGTCGTTAGTCGATGATCGTTAGTCGATGATCGTTAGTCGATGATCCAATAGTCGCGAGTCGTCGTTCGTCGGACGGTCGCCGATGATCAACTATCACACGCCGCGCCGTTCGCCTTCGCCAAAGGACGACTGACGGCGCTTTTGCAGCAATATCTCTTGCCTGAACAGACTACTCTGCTGGCGCGCCGTCCCGCAAGAGACCAGGCTGGCTCGTCCACGTGTTCAGCAGCGCCAATCCAAAGATAAACACAGGCACCATGTAGCTGGAGTAAAACGGCATCAAGTAAAGCTGCTGCGGGGGCGCCGCCCTGAGCCAGAAGTAAGCCAGACTCAGCCCCAGCGTGGCGATCCACGGCCAAACCAGCAAAATCCCGCCCACCGCGCGAGCCAGGCGGACCGCCGGCAAGACAGACTCACCTGCACTCTCGCTCCACAACAGAGCCAGAATTGCCGGCGCCAGCAGCACCTGGTTGTAGAGCGCAGACATGGGAATGATGAATATTGTCAGCGCCATCACCAGGCTGGTGGCCTGCCCAAATGCCCGAGTCGAAGCGGATTCTCTTCGCGAACGCCAGAGGCGGACGGCGCAGGCCACCACGCTCAACACGCCAAGAATCCGTCCTGCAACGGTACCAAACATAACCGTGGGCACGGACTGGTTCTGGGTGTACCGATGATATTGCTCGATGGCCACAAGGAACATGCGCCACCAGCCGGGCAGAACCAATTCTGCTCCACCCAGTAGAAGCAGCATGATTAAGCCAAAACCGAATACGAAGCGCCGCCTAGACCGCCAGTCGCTGCCGGCCCAGACCAACAGCCACAAAACAAGCGGCCAAGTCAGTTGCGGTTTAATCGTTGCCAGTGCCAGCAACGCTCCCGCGCAGAAAAGCCATCCGCCCGCCAGACATGCTCCACAGGCTGCGAGCAAGGCTGCGACCACAAGCGTCAATTGCTGGAGCTTGAGTCCCTGCACCATGGGCAGCCAGCCGAGAATGAGCACGACTAAAATCACAGTTGTTCCCGATCTTATTCGTGATGACGGCCTCCAACCCAGAACGCGCAGCCAGAGCAGAACACTGGCCACGGCCAGCCCGACCAGCAGCCAGCGGAAGCCCATTTGGACCGCACTAAACGGAAGGTCAATGGTGGGCGCGAGCAGAAACACCACATAAACCGGATAGGCGAACCCCTGCTGGTCCTTGGGATCGTCGAGGCGCGCGGGATCGAGCGGCCTCCCGTAATAGCCCTGCTGAATTTCGCCGGTGATTTCCGCGCTGTAGGGATTGCGCCCGTGCCGCAGTAACTCGCGCGCTCCCAACCACCGCGGATAAAGATCCGACAGATTGCCGCGGGGCCGGTCGTGGGCCGCAGCATCGGCAACCTGCTGAACAATCAGAATCTTGTTCACATAAAACCAAGTACTCGCTGAAACAATAACGGCAAGGACAAGTGCGACGATAAGCGGCGGTCGCTTCGGCAAAGGAGCGTTCTCTTTTCTCAAAGCACTTCTCAAAACACTCTGGATGAATTCGCTTCATGTTACAACTGTGTGAGCAAAACTGTTCATGCGATGGCGAATCGCAGTCTCGGCCGCAATCGGGCTCCTCACTGGCACATTCTGCTGGTTCCTGATGATGCGCCTCCACCAGGATGCGGCCGACTTCAGCTGGGCGATCCGTCTGGCGCAGCATTTGGTCAGCCGGCAAAATCCGTACGACACACCGTCCCAACTATATCCGCTCACCGCTGCGTTTTTTGCGCTTCCTCTTCTGCGTCTAACTCCGGAACTTGCGGCTGGAGTGTTCTGGGGGATCAGTTCTTCTCTTTTAGCTTTCGGTCTTACCCGCCAAGGCTACGGCAAACTCCTAATCTTCCTCGCCTATCCCTATTGGGCCGGAATTCTCACGGTGCAATGGTCGCCCCTCATTTCTGCTGCCGCGTTCTTCCCGCTGCTGCTGCCCGCAACCATGGCGAAACCTCAGATTGGCCTCCCCATATTCCTGACGCGGCTGAGCCGTCGCGGACTCGCGGCCTGCATCGTCCTGGCGGTGATCAGCCTCGCCGTGATGCCGAACTGGCCCCGGCTCTGGTTACACCAAATCGGCAACTACGATCACTTCTACCCTTTTCTCGTTCTTCCCGGGCCGCTGCTTTTGCTCGCGCTCCTCCGATACCGGGACCGCGATGCCCGGCTCCTGGTCCTGGCCGCCCTGATGCCCCAGCGCTGGTTCTACGACAGCTTCATACTCTGGCTGATTCCCCAATCGCGACGTGAAATCGTCTGGACCGTATTCTTCAGCTGGGGAGCCGGCATCTGGCGCTGGTATCACATTCCGCATAGCTTTACCGAAGTCGGACGCTTCACCGTAGTTTTTCTCTACTTGCCGATGCTGGCCGTGGTGCTGTTGCGAAAACCGCAAAGCAGTGTCTCGACCCCGGATTCTGCTGGCAGTCTGGCGAGCGTTTGATCGCTTGGACTCCAGAACCCTTGGTTGATCGCTCAAAGGGTTGATGCCTCAAAGTGGATATCGCAAAAAACAGCCCGCTGAAACCACTCTACTGGCACTATTGGATCAGCCTGCTGCTGGGTGTAGCGCTGCTTCCCGTTCTGCGCAGCCAGCACCTTCCGCTCAAATTCGATTGGATGACTATCACCGTTGCTTACTGGCTGGTTTTGGCTGCCCAATCGATATTCGTGGCAGTCCTCCTCTGCGTGATTGGACTGCCTCGCGACCAAACCCTGGGGCCTTTTTTGGCGCCCTATCGCGCGAATCCCCTGCGCATCGTTCCCTTACTTCTGTTCCTTGCCATTCTCATTTGGACGACCAGTTGGATGAAGGCTCTGATCTTGGGCGTCGATGCCGTCGCCCTCCTCGAGGTGGTCAACCGGCAAAAAACATCGGGATTGCGACATGCTGCGTTCGCGGTCTTCGCTCCCGCAGCATATCTGTTTTTCGGATTTGCGATGGTTCTCGCTTACAACTACGCCATCGTTTCGGTTCGCTTCAATTTTGCGACGGACCCAGCCCTTGCCGCCATCGACCGGTGGCTTCTGCTCGGCCACTCGGTTTCTGAACTCACCCACTGGGCGGTGCGGGTTTTCCCGCTGTCGTTTTTTCGCACTTTGGAATTCATCTACTTCGGAATGTTTCCCCAGATCGGAGCGTGCCTTATCGTGGTCGCGCTCTGCTATGGAAGAGCCCGCGCATTGCAGTTCGTCGGAACGTTACTCTTGTCCTACTACTTCGCTCTGGCTATCTTCTACTTCTGGCCCGCACAAGGACCTTACTACCTCTGCCCTGCCCACTTCTCCCGCTTCCCCGCCAGTCTGCAGTGTTATACCCTTCAAAAAACGCTGATCCGGCACGCGATGGCGCTCTGGCAGCATCAACCCATCTCGCGCATCTCGACCGACTACTTCATTGCGTTGCCGTGCATGCACGTTGTGCAGCCGTTGATCGTGCTTTGGTTTCTGCGAGGCTTTAAGCGCATGGTGGTCGCGCTGGCGGCTTACGATCTGGTGCTGGTGGCCGCAATCCTTATGCTCGAGCAGCATTATGTGATCGACATCCTCGCCGGCCTGCCGGTAGCCGCGCTTGCCATCGCAATCACCGGCGGCCCGTTTCGCGGTAGGGGTGCCTGGAGCTGCCCGGCAGCGCTCGGGGACAAACCTAGCGGGACCAACGTAGGATGACCTCGGCATGAAGAATTCGCCACTCCTTGCCAAGCCGGTTTGGTGGCTGCTGCTCAGCATCGTTGCGAGCGGAAGCATGGCTTACTATGTCAGTCAAATCTGGAGTGCCAACCAGCCGGCGCATTTTAACGACCTCTACGCACCCTGGTGGGGAGCGCACGAACTGCTGCTGCACGCTCGCAACCCATATTCGCCCCAAGTCGCCCACGAAATTCAAACCGTAATCTACGGCGCACCGGCTGCCGCTGATTCGCAAGATCCTTCCGGCATCGGTGGTGGATTTGCCTATCCACCGTACATTGCCCTCCTCCTTTGGCCGACCGTGTACCTGTCGTTTTCAGCAGCGCAGAAGGTCTTTCTGTCGCTCTCGATCCTGGGAACGTTCCTCAGCATTGTGGTTTGGTTCCGTCTTACGCGGTCCAGACAGCCTCCTCTGATCCTCGTCGCCGCGACTGTTTTTACCCTGGGTAGCTTCCCCGTATTGCAGGGGATCAAACTACAGAACCCGAGCCTCCTCGCCGCCTTTTTCATTGCAATCACATTTTTTCTGCTCTTCGCCGACCATCTCGTGCTTGCCGGGGCAATGTTGGCCCTCTCGACCTTCAAACCACAGTTCATGATCGTGTTGATTCCATGGCTGGCACTCTGGACCCTGGGCGATTGGCGCCGTCGACGCCCGCTGGCCATGAGCTTTCTCGCCAGCATGTTCCTGCTGGTTGCGGTCAGCGAATGGCTGTTGCCGAACTGGATACCCAGTTTTCTGAGAGTAGTTGGCGCCTATCGCCATTACACTTATGGTCATTCTCTCCTCGATGTGTGGTTCACTCCAACCTGGGGACCGATAGTCGCCGCCTTGGTTCTACTGGCTGCCCTGGCTCTCTGCTGGAAACATCGACAGCAGCCCTCCGATTCCCGGGATTTTACGGTTGTCACAAGTCTCGCGCTGGCAGCGACTTTGATCATTATTCCGACCTTAGCTCCCCACGCGCAGGTACTGTTGCTTCCCGGAATCTTGTGTCTGCTCCAGAATCGAACCCTGCCGTCGTCAGCCGGTCCGCTCCGCCGGATGGTTCTCGCCGGAACCTGGACGCTTCTGGCCTGGCCGTGGATTGCTGCCTTTGCCCTAGTGTTGGCGGCGATGAAATTCCCTGCCCACAGCTTGCTGCGTTTTTGGGAGCTCCCGCTCTACACAAGCCCTGTTCTGCCTGTGGCTTTGGTATTGGGTTTGAGCTGTCTGCTGTTCCCCCGCAGTTCAGGGAACAACCGGAGATTCGAGGCCTCCCGACGCCAGCTTTGATCCAGATCATTCACGATTTCCGATTGTG
>JBEKRY010000201.1:0-10076 GCA_049517555.1 Candidatus Sulfotelmatobacter sp.
TTCACCAGCTACGAATCGACTGACGACGCGCAGGTCGACGGCCACGTCAATTGCATCAGCGCCCGCATTTCTGGCCACGTCATCAAACTCAACGTGCAGGACAATCAATACGTGGCGGCGGGAACTGTGCTGGTGGAGATCGATCCCGCGGACTATCAGGTCGCCTACGATCGCGCCAAAGCGGACTTTGAAGATGCTCAGGCAGCGGCGGTTGCAGCCGGAGTGAACGTACCGATCACCGACGTCAACACCACGAGCCAGGTTTCCTCGACGGTAGCCGACGTAAACAGCGCGCGCGCGGGTATTCAGGTTGCCAGACAGCAATTCGAAGCCGCCAAGGCCCAACTGCAAGAGGCGGAAGCCAATGATGTGAAGGCGCAGAACGACCTCGTCCGCTACAAGCAGTTAGTCGATAAGCAGGAGATTTCCCAGCAGCAGTACGACCAGGCCATCGCTGCCGCCAAGGCCAGTGCAGCCGGAGTAGAAGCCGCGCGCGCCACCGCCGACGCTGCTCAGCAGCAGGTCACGCAGGCTCAGGGCAAGCTGGTTCAGGCGCAAGCCAGCCAGAGCTATGCCGAGACTGCGCCGAAACAAATGCAAATCATTCGCTCGCGGGCCGCACAGGCCTTGGCGGCAGCCCAGCTTAAGAAAGCGGATCTCGACCAGGCCGCGCTAAATTTGCAATATACGAAGATTGTCGCTCCGGTGAACGGCGTCGTCAGCAATCGCACCGTGGAAGTCGGGCAAAACGTCGTTCCCGGCCAGGAATTAATGAAGGACATCAATCTCGACGACATCTGGATTACCGCCGACTTTAAAGAGACGCAATTGCGGGAAATGAAAGTTGGCCAGCGCGTCACGGTCGATGTTGACGCTAATGGCCGTACTTACAATGGCAAGGTCGACAGCTTTGCCGCAGGCAGTGGCGCCTTGTTCAGCCTTTTGCCTCCGGAAAATGCGACCGGAAACTACGTGAAAGTTGTGCAGCGCTTTCCGGTCAAGATCGTGCTCGATTCCGGTTCGAACAATGACCATCAATTGCGTCCCGGAATGTCGGTCACGCCGAAGGTCTGGATTCGCTAGATGAGCGCGGCCACCGCAACGTTGAATCAGGCCGACGCCGTCTGGCGTCCCGCAGTGAATCCGTGGATCATTGCGATCGCGGTTACCCTGGCAACGTTTATGGAGGTGCTCGACACTTCCATCGCAAACGTTGCTCTGCCGCACATTGCCGGAAGCCTCTCGGCTGGTCAGGACGAAAGCACCTGGGTGCTGACTTCTTATCTCGTTTCTAACGCCATCGTACTTCCGCTGAGCGGTTGGCTCTCATCGATTATTGGCCGCAAGAATTTCTACATGGGCTGCGTGGCCCTGTTCACCATTAGTTCGTTTATGTGCGGACTGGCGCCGAACCTGGCGACGCTGATTGTTTGCCGCATCCTGCAGGGCGCCGGCGGCGGCGGGTTGCAGCCCAGCGAGCAAGCCATTCTGGCCGATACTTTTCCGCCCGCCAAGCGTGGAATGGCATTCGCCGTCTACGGCATTGCTGTCGTCACAGCGCCAGCGATTGGTCCGACTCTGGGCGGTTGGATTACCGATAATTTCAGCTGGCGCTGGATTTTCTTCATCAACATTCCAGTTGGGATTCTCTCCATCCTGCTGACTTCGCGCCTGATTCAGGATCCGCCGTATTTCAAGCGCCGCAAGCTCAGCGAAACGAAAATCGACTACGTAGGGCTGGGCTTCGTTGCGCTCGGACTTGGGGCGCTGCAGATCGTGCTCGACAAAGGCCAGCGGGACGACTGGTTCGAGTCTCACTTCATTGTGATTCTCACCACGATTGCCGCGGCTGCGCTGATCTTCGTCGTCATATGGGAATGGAGACACAAGGATCCGATCATCGATCTGCATTTGTTTCGCGACCGCACCTTCGCGGTCTCGAACCTGCTGATGTTCATGCTGGGATTCGCGCTGCTGGGCAGCACTTTGCTGCTGCCGTTATTTATGCAGACTTTGCTCGGCTACAGCGCCCAGCAAGCCGGAATGGCTCTCATGCCCGGCGGATTTACCATCATGCTGCTGTTGCCTCTGGTGGGATTTCTCTTATCGCGCTATAGCCCGCGCTGGTTGCTGCTGTTCGGCTTGATCGTGCTGTCCGCTTCGTTGTTTCACATGACCAACTTTGACCTGGAAATCGATTTTCGCACCGCCGTGATGGCACGCGTCTTCCAGGCGGTGGGCATGGCGTTCCTGTTCGTCCCCATCAACACGGCGGCGTACGCGTTCCTGCCGCGCGACAAGAATAACGCTGCTTCCGGCCTGATGAATCTGGCGCGCAACATGGGCGGAAGTGTCGGGATTTCCCTGGTCACTACCATGCTCGACCGGCGCAGCCAGGCCCATCTGACCTATTTGTCGAGCCATTTGAGTGCAACCAGCCCGGCGCTGCAGGCGCGATTAAAAGCGCTTGGCCTAATGGCACAGGCTCACGGCGCTGGCCCGCCCGGAACTTCAGCCGTGCCTTACGCCATTCTGCAGGGTGCGATTGCCCGGCAGGCGGCGATGCTGTCTTACATCGATTGCTTCTGGTTTCTCGGGGTCGCCATTCTGGCCATGGTCCCAATGGTCTTTTTGATGAAAAAAACCAAGCCGGGCGGCGGAATGGCAGTACACTAGGCATCGCCCTGCCTGGCTAATTCGGTGAGGGGCAGTTCGGTTTGTGGCAATTTAGTTTGGGGCCTTCAGTATGTTCCATCTGGTTACGATCGAACGCGAGTACGGCTGCGGCGCAGGCGCCATTGCCGCTCAACTGGCCGATCATCTCGGCTGGAAGCTCTGGGACCAGCAGCTCACCGAAGAAATTGCCCGCCTGGCGAAGGTTGATCAATCGACGGTCCGGCGCTGTGACGAACGGATGGACAGCCGTTTGCATCGGCTGGCGAAATCCTTTTGGCGCGGCAGCTACGAACGCAATTCCGGATCTCTGGGCAATCAGGTGTTCGACACCGACTGCATGATGGAAATGATGCAGGAGACAATGAACAAGATTGGACACGAAGGCAATGCCGTCGTGGTGGGCCGGGGCGCGCCATTTTTCCTGCGTGAGAATCCGGAGGCGTTCCATGTATTTCTGTACGCTCCGCGCGCCGAGAAAATCCGCCGCACCATGGCGGAAGGGCACACCGAGGAAGAGGCCGCGGAGCTGGTAGATTCCATCGATCGCGAACGCATGGCTTACGTGAAACATTATTTCAACGCCGACTGGCCCACGCGCTCTCTCTACCACCTCATGCTCAACACGGCCGTCGGAAACGAACCGGTAATCCAGACGATCGTCGATACAATGCGCCTGGTGGAGGGCCGTCCCAAGGCCACCGACTATGAGCACGCCAGCGTGCCCACTTCGCACGCTTCTCAATAAGCTCTACCCTCGACAACGTTTGCTGAAAGCTGCGAAGTATTATTAGGTCAAGGAGTGGATCCGTGACCACGCGTCGAGCACAGGTTCACCGAGAGAAGGTTCGTCAAAGCGAGCATCACCAGCCTAAACCGTCCAAACTTAAGATTGACCCACCGAGAGTTCGCACTCCACTTGGGCGGTCCGCTGTCCGAATGTTCGCTGCCAATGAGCGCATGAACCAGATTCTTATCGAACATCTGGACTCAGCCGCGTGGAAAGCGAAGGCACCGAACAATGTCCGCAGCATCGGAGCGATTTTCACGCACATGCACAATATGCGCTGCAAGTGGGTTCGGCTTACTGCTCCGCACTTAAAGATTCCAACCCAGCTCAACCGCGCGCACTGCACGCCGCAACAGGCCCGCGCGGCATTGGCTGAAAGCGCCGCTCGCTGCGAGGAGATGCTGGCGGAAGCGCTCGGTGGTGGTGAGGGTGAGGGCCGCGTCGATAAGTCCCGCGTCAATGAGTTTGTCGTCGATAAATTTCTTCGGGACGGCTGGGCTCGGCCCTGGCCGGTTGGCCCGGAAATGGTGTGCTATATGGTGACGCACGAAGCTCACCATCGCGGCCAAGTGTGTATGCTCGCGCATCAGCTCGGATTCCCGTTGCCGATTGCGGTGACGTCCGGGCTCTGGAATTGGGAGAAGCTGTGGAAAGAATGCGGCGCGCCCAGCGGTCCCGGCGGAGATTCTTGAGGAATCGTTCAAGAGCAATTGTTCAACGACCTTCTCCGCCATTGGTTCCCGTTTTTGCTCGTTTTCCGCCAAAGGTACACGGCGGACCAGACTCCCTCGCATCGAATCTGCTTTGCAAGCAACGAGTTGCGTGTCGAGCCAGAGGGCCACTGACATGCACCGTGTTGCAGCGAGTGAGCATCCTTCTCCTCTTTCAGGTTTCCTGAAACTAAGTCAGCCCATCTGAAGTTCTTTCCTCTTAGCCACTACAACCCTTAGGAGGTTGCCTATATGTTTGCACGCAATGTGTCTTTCCATCTGAAGTCGAATACGTTGTCCGATTACACGCGAACTTTTGAAAAAGACGTCCTACCTTTGCTTCGTAAGCAGAATGGCTTCAAGGACGAAATCACTCTCGCCACTCCCGGAGCAGCGGACGTGACCGTGATCAGTCTGTGGGAAAGCAAGAAAGATGCCGACAACTACAACGCCAGCCTGTACCCGCAAGTGTTGAAGACGCTGGCGAGATTTATCGAGGGAACGCCCCAGGTTCACACCTCTGACGTCGTCACCTCGACCTTGCACCAGCGCGAACTCGTAACCGCGTAAAGGATACTCTGAGCCTTTTGGACCGAGGAGGCGGAGTTACATCCGCCTTCTCGGCTAATCAACTAATGCGCTTGATCGCGCCCCAGGAGGGCAGTCATGCGCCTCGCGCTTCAAAATGCAGAAACTATCAATCGTTTGGTAGAACAGGGCGAATTTCTGCTGAAGAGTTTCCATGATGAGCACCAGAAAGACCCCAAGGGGATGGAGATGGAGTTCGCCCGTGGCGAACTGGCAGGCTGGCGCAGCACGTTACACACCTTGTATGGGGATTGCGCTGAAGACATCGTTAGCCGCGTTACCACTCGGACACGTTTGACCATTCCCGACGGCGAAGTCCTAGCGTTGCGACTGGTACGTTAAACGTTTAGTGCGACAACGAAGATCGGCTGCGCCAGAATCCAGGCTGCGGGGTAATGTGCAAGCTCACCCCGTGATGGCTTTCGGCGGAAGCACACGCAGAGGACCTCTTAAGTTCTCAGTGATTGTTCCTGGCGTGGTGGTAAGGAAGGATCTGGTGCGCCCGGAGAGATTCGAACTCCCGACCTGTTGCTCCGGAGGCAACCGCTCTATCCAGCTGAGCTACGGGCGCGCACGGGTGCATACAGTCTACACGGGCAGGGGAAAACGCTTCAATGGCAGGAAATCGACTGTCTTCTGATATCGCGCAGACTCGAAACCGCACCGACAAAACCGAGAAAGTCAAACTCATGCCGAGCGTTGCTCGACGGACAGCCGAGGGCGGCTGTCCCCACATTAAAGCCAATCCTGCCGGGCCTTGTGCAAAGAAAGCTCTCTCGGAATAACCAGCCAACGAGCTAAGGAGAATTCCTGGCTAGTAGCGGTCGCGTCGGCCGCCGCCACCACCGCCGCCCCGGCCGCCGCGATCTCCGCGGTCGCGTCCACCACCACCGCCGCCTCCGCCGCTGCGTTCAGTCTTGGGGCGGGCTTCGTTCACGTTGACGGTGCGTCCGCCGACGGAAGAGCCGTTCAGGGCCGTGATCGCTTTCTCGCCGTCTTCGTTGCTGGCCATTTCCACGAAACCGAAACCGCGGGAGCGTCCGGTGTCGCGGTCTGTCATGATGCTTACCCGGTCGACTTGCCCGAAAGGCTCAAACAGCTGCCGGAGCTCGTCTTCGTTGGTGTTGAAGCTCAGGTTGCCCACGAAAATATTCTTCACGCGTCTGCCTCTGCATTGAGCTGTCGAAAGTGCGAGCAATTCGGCGGGACTTGGCAGGTCGGGAGGGCCGTTCCTGAAAATCGAGACCGGAGCTGGCGAACAGATCGAATGCGGCCAGCAGTATAGCAGGTTTTCCGGAAACGGCTGGTTAAAACACGGCTTGTAACTGATCTCAAAATGAGAGGCACGGACGCTCTAGCACTCGTCCACTTTCCAGTAGCCTTCGGGGTGGAATCCCATTTGCAGGAGGCGGTTCTTGGGATCGTGGCGCTTGCCGCAGCCGGGACAGGGCAGATAACGCCCCCAAGCCGTTCCTTGATGATCGTAGTTCTGAGCTACAGCGAAGGTCATGCCGCAGCTGCAGGGAACCAGGAACATGCGCAGAGCAGACTCAGCTTTCGCACGCTTCTTGCCCCCGGGCGGGAGCGAGTCCGGCTTGCACCGTACTTTCGAAACGGCTTTACGATTCTTCGACAGTTGCGAACGACCTTTTCTTGCGCTGATTCGATTGCAATGTTTTCTTGCGCAGGCGCAGTGATTTGGGTGTGATTTCCACGAACTCGTCGTCGGCAATGAATTCGATGGCCTGCTCCAGATTCAACGGCCGGAAGGGCACGAGGCGAATGGCTTCATCCGCGGTGGAAGCGCGCATGTTGGTCAACTTTTTCTCGCGCACGGCATTTACGTCGAGGTCGGTGTCTTTGGCGTTTTCGCCAATGATCATGCCTTCGTATAAGTCAATTCCCGGCCCGACGAAAAGCTCGCCGCGCTCTTGCAATCCCCAGAGCGCATAGGCCGTTGACACGCCGTTGCGATCGGCGATCAGCGCGCCCGTGAGCCGATGAGGGATGTCGCCCTGCCATTCCGTATATCCATCGAACAGCGCGTTCATGACGATGGTTCCGCGCGTGTCGGTGAGCAACTGGCCGCGCAGGCCAATCAATCCCCGGCTGGGTACGCGGAACTCGATGCGCACGCGGCCGTAGCCGTGGTTGTGCATGTTGGTCACTTCGCCCTTGCGCGATCCGAGTTGCTCCATGACCACGCCGACGAAATCTTCGGGCACGTCGACCGTGAGATGCTCGACCGGTTCCATCAGCTTGCCGTCGATGCGTTTGGTGACGATCTCGGGCTTGCCCACCATAAGCTCATAACCTTCGCGGCGCATCATCTCGATCAGGATGGAAAGCTGGAGCTCGCCGCGACCGAGTACCTTGAATGAATCGGTGGTGCCGGTGTCTTCGACGCGGAGAGAAACGTTGGTGAGCAATTCCTTTTGCAGGCGGTCGCGCAAGTTACGCGACGTGACGTACTGGCCGTCTTTTCCCGCGAAGGGCGAGGTATTCACCGTGAACAGCATGGCGATGGTGGGCTCGTCGATGGCGATGTGCGGCAGAGGGGACGGGTTCTCCGCGTCGGTGATGGTCTCGCCAATAGTGATGCCCTCGACGCCCGCGACCGCGATGATGTCGCCGAGCGTGGTTTCGGTGATGTCGGTGCGCTTCAGGCCGGAGAATGAAAATAGCTTGGTGATTTTGGTTTTGTGCAGCGTTCCATCGAGGCGGGCGATGCCGACTTCCTCGCCGGTACGCATGGTGCCGTTGAAAACGCGCGCAATCGCGAGTCGTCCTAGATAGTCGCTGTAGTCGAGATTCGCGACCAGGATTTGCAGCGGACCGGCGGGGTCGCCCTTGGGGTGAGGGATCGTCTTGACGATTGCGTCGAACAGCGGACGAAGGTCTTCGCCTCCGCCTTTGATGTCGGTCGACGCCGTGCCGATCTTGGCGTTGGTGTAGAGCACGGGGAAGTCGATCTGATCTTCTTTGGCGTCGAGATCAATGAACAGGTCGTAGATTTCGTTCAGCACTTCCTGCGGGCGCGCGTCGGCGCGGTCGATCTTGTTGATGACGACAATCGGCGGCAGCTTGGCTTCCAGCGCCTTGCTCAGCACGTAGCGCGTCTGCGGCAGTGGACCTTCGCTGGCATCCACCAGCAGCATGACGCCGTCGACCATTTTGAGGGCGCGTTCGACTTCGCCGCCGAAGTCGCTGTGGCCGGGGGTGTCGACGATGTTGATTTTTATGTCGTGATAGAAAATCGCGGTGTTCTTGGCGAGGATGGTGATGCCGCGTTCGCGCTCCAGTTCGTTCGAGTCCATCACGCGCTCGACGTGGTGCTCGTTGGAGCGGAAAGTGCCGCTTTGTTGCAGCATGGCGTCGACCAGGGTGGTTTTGCCGTGGTCGACGTGGGCGATGATAGCGATGTTGCGAATGCCTGAACTCAAAACTGAATGGGAGAGCGTTAACCACGAAGGACACGAAGTAGCACCAAGGAGCCCCAAGCAAGTGTTTTCCTTCGGGGTACTTCGTGTCCTTTGTGGTTATTGATCTTCAATTTGGACCGCGAGTGTCTGCAGTCCCCTCCGCCCTCATGCGCAGCCGGTACCAGACTACGATAGCCACGAGCGAGAACACGAAGATGATGGTCGACACCGCATTGATCTCCGGGGTGATGCCGCGGCGGAGTCGGCCCCAGATTTCGAGAGGCAGGGTGTTGTCGCGGCCGATCAGGAAGAAACTGACCGCGATTTCGTCCATCGAGAGCGTGAAGATCAGCAGCGCCGCGCCGATGATGGGCAGTTTCAGGTTCGGCACAGTTACACGCCAGAAGGTTTGCCAGTAGTTCGCTCCGAGGTCGAGGGACGCTTCTTCCTGTGCGCGGTCGAGTTTTTGCAGGCCGGCGAACACTTCGGTGGTTGCAACCGAGATTAAGGCCGTGCCATGGCCGAGGATAATCGTCATCAGGCTGAGCCTCAGGCTTATCACGTGGAACAGCATGGAGAGCGAAAGGCCGGTGATGATGCCGGGAAGAATCAGCGGCAGCAGCACCAGGCGGCGGAACAGCGCCTTGCCAGGAAATTGCGCGCGGTCGAGTGCGAGCGCTGCCGGGATACCGAGCATCAACGAAATTGCCATCGCCGCGAACGCCACCTGCAGGCTGTTCAGGACGGAATCCCAGATCGGTCCGTCGTTAAAGAGGATGCGGTACCAGTCGAACGTGAGGTGATGCGGAGGGAATCCGCCGACGCCTTGTCCGTTGAAGGAATAAAGAATTAGCACCGCAATCGGCAGATAGAGGAATGCAAACACCGCGGCGGCGTGAAGCAGCAACCAGCCAGAGTGAGCGGTGTGGTCGGCGTTCCCGCTCACGAGAAACTCCATTTCTTTTCCAGTCGCTCCGATAAGAAGAGCAGGCTCACCACGATTACGAGCATCCCCAGAGAAATAGCCGCGCCCAATGGCCAGTTGTAGGCCGCGCCGAACAGGCTGACCACGATATTGGAAATCATGATGCCGCTCGGGCCGCCGAGCAACAGCGGCGCGAGGAAGTCTCCCAGGCTTAGGACGAAGGCGAAGGTGGCTCCGGCAACTACGCCGGGAATCGACAGCGGGAAAATGACTTTCCAGAACGTCTGTGCCGGGGTCGCACCGAGATCATGCGAGGCCTCGACCAGATTGCGCGGAATATGCTCCAGCGCCGCGTAAATCGGCAGAATCGTGAATGGTGTGTAGATATGGGTGAGCGTAAGCACCACGGCGAACGGGCTGTAGAGCAGAAAATCGAGTGGATGCTTGGTCAGATGGACATATTGCAGCAGCGTGTTGAGGACGCCATCGGAACCGAGGATCGTCTTCCACGCATAAGCCCGCACCAGATAACTGACCCAGAGCGGAATAATCACCATCTGATAGAGAAGGTCTTTCCTCTTGCCCCCATAAAACGAAAGAAAATATGCCAGAGGATAGCCGAGCAGCAGAGAGAACAGCATGACGCGTGCCGCGATCCACATGGAGCGCAACAGGGTCTGCCAGTAGACCGCCTTCCGCAACAGATCCTTATAGTTCTCGAGATTCCATGAATGCACAATAACTTGCTGCGGCGAGACCGACCAGAAGCTGTAGCAGAACATCAGCAAGTAAGGCAGCAGCAGAAACACTGTGACCCACATCAGTGGCGGCAGAGTCACGACCGTTTTGTAGGCGCGGGAAAACATTAATTCGTCATTCCTTTAGTTTCTTTCGGGAGATTCGCGCACCAGTACTGCGTCGGCAGCGGAAAACTCGAGTTCAATTTCTTGATGCACCCCGTTCGATGC
>JBEKRY010000202.1:0-8174 GCA_049517555.1 Candidatus Sulfotelmatobacter sp.
TGGTTTTCACCGGCCAGGCGCAGGGAACTCTAAGCGTGAGCATTCCGGCGGGAGTGCTGCAGCCGGGGAGCAACACGGTTACGCTGACTGCGCAAAACGGGGAATACGATACTAGCCTGGTCGACTACGTTCGGATCACGTATCCGCACCGGTATTTGGCGGACAACGATGAACTGAAATTTACCGGACGGGCTGGGGACGAGCTGATGGTGAGCGACTTCACCAGCGCGCCGGTGGTGCTGGATATTACGGATCCGAATCGTCCAGTGGAGCTGACGCCGCAAGTGATTACGATGAACGGAAAGTATGAGGTTGCAGTGCAGGTTCCGTTTACCGCGGCGAATGGGGCGTCGCCTTTGAAGCATACGCTGCTGGCGGTAGCGCAGGACCGGATTGCCTCCGCTGTGGGCGTGTGGCCGAACCATCCGTCGCACTGGCACAGCGCGCAGGCGGGTGCCGACATTGCCATGATCACATATGGACCATTCGCGAGCGCGCTCGCGCCGTTGATTCAGGCGCATAAGGCGGAGGGAAAAAATTCTGCGGTGGTGCCGATCAATGATTTGTATGACGAGTTTAATTTTGGCGAGCGCACGCCGGTTGCGATCCGGTCTTTCCTGCAGACGGCGGAGCAAAACTGGAAGACGCCGCCGAGTTATCTGCTGTTGAACGGGCGGGCTTCGCTGGACCCGCGGAATTATTTGGGCTTCGGCTATCTGGATCTGGTTCCGACGCGCATCGTGCAGTCCACGAGCTTGATGACGGCGTCAGACGACTGGTTCTCGGATTTCACCGACTCGGGCATGCCGACAATTCCAACGGGGCGCTTGCCGGTGAGTACCCTGGATGACGCTACGACCGTGGTGGGAAAAATTGCTGGGTATGAAGGCCAGTCGACTAATGGATCGTGGAGTGCGAACGCGCTTATGGTTGCGGACACCGACGACACGGAAAACTTTTCGGGCGACAGCCTGACAGTGCAGGCGAAGCTGCCATCGACCATGCCGGTGACTGATGTGTTCGTTGACGTGGTGGGGACGACGGCGGCGAAGACCGACATTATTAATGCGATCAACTCGGGGCAGGGGCTGGTGAACTATCTGGGGCACGGGTCGGAGGAGCAGTGGTCGGGATCCGATATTTTTGATACCACGTCAGTGAGTTCGCTGACCAATGGATCGCAGCTGCCGGTATTTCTGATCATGGATTGCCTGAATGGATTTTTCCAGGACGTGTATGCGGAGCCGCTGGGAGTGACGTTGTTGTTGGCGTCGAATGGAGGGGCGGTCGCGGTGCTGGCATCGAGCGGGCTGAATCAGTCTCCGCCGCAAAATCAGCTGGATGCTCTTGTGGTGAAGAATGGCTGGAATGTGACGGGATCGAGGCTGGGGGATGTGATCGTGGCGGCAAAGTCGCACATCACCGATTTGGATGTGCGGCGGACGTTTAATCTGTTTGGGGATCCGGCGATGCGAGTGAAGCAATCGTTATCTCAGGCTCCGGGCTCTGGGGCTAAAGCCCCGGTCGAAGCAAAGGGTTTATCGCAGCGCTGAAAGCGCTGCCCCACCCAAAAGCACTTCGGCACCCCAAAAGCGCTGCGCCTCCGCAGACGTAATCTCTGCCCGCGGCTAAATCCGCTGCTATTTTTCTGCTGCTTGCGGCGAGGCTGGAAGCCGCGCCCTTTCAAAGCAACAGCCGTTCAAAACAAACAATCCTTCAAAATAACAGTCCCTCGAAACAAGAGTCCTCCGATCCTTAAAAACAACGGTCTTTCAAAGCTACAACGCTGCCGGTACTGCTGCGGGGAGGCTGGCGGTTTGGCGTAGTGGTTCGGTGAGGGCGCGCATGACTTTGCCGAATCCGGCGAAGTCAAGCGACTGTGGACCATCGGACAGAGCGCGTTCGGGACAGGGATGCACTTCGATGATGAGGCCATCGGCTCCGACGGCGACGGCGGCGCGGGAAACGGCTGCGATCAAGCTCTGCTTGCCGGTTCCGTGGGAAGGGTCAGCGATCACGGGCAGGTGCGAAAGATCGCGCGCGAGGGCGACGGCAGCCAGGTCGATGGTGTTGCGCATCTCGGTTTCGAAGGTCTTGATTCCTCGCTCACAAAGCACGACTTGCTGGTTGCCCCCGGAGAGCAGGTACTCGGCGGCGAGCAGCCACTCTTTCACCGTTGCGGAGGGGCCGCGCTTCAGCAGGATTGGCTTGTTGACGGTGGCGAGCCGGCGCAGCAGGGCGAAATTCTGCATGTTGCGGGCACCCACCTGCAGCATGTCGACGTGCTCGCAGATGACGTCGACATCTTCGGTGCTCATGACTTCGGTGACGACGGGCAGTCCGGTTTCTTCGCGGGCTTCGCGTAGAATTTTGAGCGCCTCGAGACCGAGACCTTGGAAATCATACGGGGAAGTGCGCGGCTTGTAGGCTCCGCCGCGAAGCATGGCGGCCCCGGCGCGCTTTACCGCGTGGGCGGTGTCGAGAAGCTGGGCGCGCGATTCGACTGAGCAGGGGCCGGCGATGACAACGACTTCGGGGCCGCCGATGGCGACGCCATTGATCTTGACGACGGTGCGCTCGGGCTTGACCTGGCGGCTGACGAGTTTGAAGGGCTGGGCGATGGCGACGACGTTGTCGACTCCGGGAGCGACTTGCAGAGCTTCGATTTCATGGCGGCGTCCGCTGCCGACGGCGGCAACGATGGTGCGCTCGGTGCCGCGGGTGACGTGAGGGTTGTAGCCGGCCTCGCGGATGCGTTCGATGACATGGTTGATTTCCTGCTCGGTGGCTTTCTCGGACATGTTGACGATCATGGGGCTGGTTCTCCTTGTGTAAGTTCGTTCTGCTGGTTCGTCGTACTCACTTGCGCGCAAAACAAAAGCCGCGATCTCAGGATCGCGGCTGCGGTGGAAGCTTGATTCGTTTCGGTGGCCTTTAGGGGCTCATCCTCACTCCAAGCTGCTCCGCAGCCGCTGCTTCCGTAAATCGGAAGTAAGCGGTAAAGGCGGCGCCTGGAGTAAATCGTGTCATAAAAGTTGAAGTCTTCATTTCCATTACGAAATCAGAGCGATACGAATCAGATCAGCAAATCGGTTAACAAGTCAGACGAAGAGCGCGCAACCATCGGAGTTGCGTGCCTACTGAAGCGAACTGGCCACGCTGGAGAAAGCATTGTTGGCATTCGATCCGATCAGGCGAACCGTTCCGACCACCAGAACCAGAATGACCGCCAGCATGACGGCGTATTCGGCGATGTCTTGTCCCGCATCTTCCGACCAAAGACGTTGCATCAACTTGAACATTTATTCTCCTCCAGGCCGCTGTGAGTTCCTCGAGAGGGAAGTACCGAACTCAAAACTGGGTGCTGACATGATGCATGGGGGCGAAGGCTCTTGTCAATGCGCGATTCGACATTTTCGAGCGAGGGAATCAGGGCTGCAAAAGGGCTGCTGGGGGCTGAGTTTGAGCGGTATTCGCGGGGCTTGAAGAGGGCGGTTGCGGAAGCAACTGCTGAGCCGACTGCTGGGCATATTGCAGAACGCGATCGGGAAGGATGCCGAGATATAGGGTGGCCCCGAGGCTGATGGCGAGCGCCAGGCCCAAGCCAAACGGAACCGGGGTGACGGGGACTGATTGGCGCGATTCGCGCATATACATGACGACAATAATGCGGAGGTAGTAGTACGCGCCAATGGCGCTGTTGATGACGCCGATGATGGTGAGCCAGATCAGGTTGGCTTTCATGGCGGCACTGAAGACGTAAAACTTGGCGAAGAATCCGCCGGTCATGGGGATGCCGATCAGCGATAGCAGAAAAATGGTCAGCGTCGCGGCCAGTAGTGGCGAAGTGCGGCCCAGACCTTCGTAGTCCACGAGGGTGACGTAACGTTCGCCGGCGTTGGCGAAGTGGCTGACCACGGCGAACGCGCCCACGTTCATGGCGGCGTAGGCCGCGGTGTAGAACATGGCGGCGGAAATTCCGTTGGGCGAATTCGCCGGGGTGGTCATGGCGAAGGCTACTAGAAGATATCCGGCGTGGGCGATCGAGGAGTAAGCCAGCAGTCGCTTGATGTTGGTCTGAACCAGAGCGCCGACGTTGCCGATGGTCATGGAAAGGGCGGCTGCGATCCAGAGGAGCCAGAAACGGCCGGGCGCGTTGATGGTGAATACGACGCGCAGCAACACCGCGAATGCCGCGGCTTTCGGAGCCGTCGACATGAACCCGACGATGGGAGCGGGCGCGCCTTCGTAGACGTCGGGGGTCCAGATGTGGAAAGGAGCGGCGGCGACTTTGAAGCCGAGGCCGACGAACATCAGGGCCATGGCGACGTAGACCAGCAACTGCACGGGGCCGGACTGCAGCTTCTGGCTGATGACGTCGATGTTGGCGGATCCAGTGGCACCGAACATCATGGCTACGCCGTAGAGGAAAAATGCGGTGGCGAAGGAGCCGAGCAGGAAATATTTCAGGGATGATTCGCTGCTGGCGGCTTCGTTGCGGCGGAATCCGGCGAGGATGTAGGTGGAGATCGAGGAGATTTCGAGAGCAATGAAAATCAGTACCAGCTCGACCGCCGAGGACATCAGCGTCATGCCGACTGCGCCGAAAAGGATGAGGGCGTAGTATTCGCCGGCACGAATGCGCTGCACTGCCATGTATTCGAACGAACTGAGGATGACGACGGCGGCGATCGCGATGATCAGAAAATGGAAGAATACGCTGAAGCCGTCGATCTTCACCATGTTCGAGAAGGCGAGGCCGGGAGACTGCGCCATATAAGAGGTGGCGACAAGCGCGGTGACGGTGCCCAGGAACGCGATCAGGCCAAGCAGTCGCTGGCTTCTTTGCTCGTCGACCAGCGGATCGAGCAGCATGACCACGATGCCGAAGGCGGCGAGGACGAGTTCGGGGAGAATGCGGATGTAGTCGGCGGATTGAGGAATCGCCTGCGAGATCGTTTGCGGCATTGATTGCAAAAAAGCGGCGGTGACGTGAATCGTTGCCAAGTGAATCGTTGCCAAGTGAATCATTGGCCAACCACCTTGCTGACGACCTGGGTGAAGGGCGTGAGCGCGGATTGCACGGCTGGATCAATCGCGGTCAGCCACAGGATGGGAGCCACGCCCATGACCAGGGCGGCCGCAGCGCAAGGCCAGACCGCGGCTTTTTCAACCAGGAAAAGGTCGTGAACAGAATTGTTGGCCGGGTTGGTAACTTTGCCGTAGAAGACGCGCTGGTACATCCACAAGAGATAGCCGGCGCTCCAGATCACACCGGTTGCTCCGAGGATTCCGTAGATCGGTTTGGCTTGGAATGCGCCGCTCAGGACGAGGAATTCGCCGATGAAACCGTTGAGTAATGGGAGGCCGAGCGAGGCCAGCACGATAAAAAGATACGTGGCCGAGTAGACGGGCACGGTCGAGGCTAGTCCGCCGAACTCGGAGATTTCGTAAGTGTGGCGTCGTTCGTGGAGGATTCCGGTGAGCATGAAGAGGCCACCGGTGGAAATTCCGTGAGCCAGCATGACGAACATTGCGCCGTTTAATCCCGCGGTGGTGAAGCTGAAGATTCCGAGAACGACAAAACCCAAGTGGCTGACCGAGGAGTAGGCGATCAGCTTTTTCATGTTGGGCTGCACCATGGCGACGAGTGCGCCGTAGATGATGCCGATCAGGGCTAGCGTCATGATCCAGGGAGCGTTGTGGCGGGCCTGCTCGGGGAACAGGCCGAGGTTGAAGCGCAGCAGGCCGTAGGTACCCATCTTGAGCAGAACGCCGGCCAGCAGGACGGAGCCGGCAGTGGGGGCTTCGACGTGGGCGTCGGGCAGCCAGGTATGGAACGGGAACAGCGGGACTTTCACGGCGAACGCCAGAAAGAAGCCGAGGAAGAGCCACTGCGCGGCTGCGGGGAAATTCGGGACTGCGCCGCGCGCGATCTGATCGCGAATGGTGACGAAATCGAAGCTGCCGGTGTGGGCGTAGAGCCAGAGGATCGCTGCCAGCATAAAGACGGAGGCGATCATCGTATACATGAAGAACTTCACTGCGGCATAGACTTTGCGCTCGTGGCCGAAAACGCCGATGAGCAGGGCCATCGGGATAAGCGTGGCCTCCCAAAAGAAATAGAAGAGGAAAAGATCGAGGGAAGTGAAGACGCCGATCAGTGCGGTTTCCATGATCAGCAGGAGGATGAAGAATTCTTTCACGCGATCGTGGATCGATTTCCAGGAGATCAGCACGCACAGCGGCGTGAGGAACGTGGTGAGAACCACTAGCCAGAGGGAGATGCCGTCCATGCCCATGTGGTAGTGGATATTGGGAGAGGAGATCCATGGCTTGTCGATTTCGTACTGGAATCCGGCCTGGGCGCGATGGAAATGCACCGGCAAGTGCAGGGACAGAAGAAACGTGAGGAGCGAAAAAACCAGCGCGAAGATGCGGATGTCGCGATCGCGGCGCGGAAACAGCACCAGCAGCATGGCTCCGAGGAGCGGCGCCAGTGTGACGAGAGTGAGGATGTAGGGGCTCCAGCTATCGGTGCTCATCGTTCTATGCTTATCGCACTCCCATCCAGATCATGTAGGCAATCACCACTGCCGAACCGGCGGCGATCCAGCCGGCGTAGGAGC
The DNA here is from genome assembly GCA_049517555.1 of Candidatus Sulfotelmatobacter sp. Taxonomy (GTDB): domain Bacteria; phylum Acidobacteriota; class Terriglobia; order Terriglobales; family Acidobacteriaceae; genus Sulfotelmatobacter. The sequence goes on from JBEKRY010000202.1 coordinate 6,630, forward strand.
GGAGGTTGCCGGACTGCATCTTGCGGACCTCGTTGGAAACGTCGCGCGCGCCATCGGCAGCATTATTCACTGTGTCGTCGATGACTTTGCGGTCGACACCTTGCCACAGAATGCTGGTCGATCCGTCGATGAGCGGCTTAACGAATAGCTTTGAGTAGAGTTCATCGACGTAGTACTTGTTCAGGACGGCGGTGTAGAAGCCGTTCAGGCTGTCGGCGATTTTCTGCGGGAGAAGCGGATTGCTGATGTAAAGCACGTACGCGAGAACGAAGCCGAGAATCGCGACAGTGATCGAAATACCCATCAGCACATATTCCTGCACGCTACTTGCGGCTTCACCAGCCGCTTCCACGAAGCCTGAGCCGAATACAGGCTCAAGAAAATGTTCGAAGCGGTTGCCGATTCCCACCAGGCCTCCGACCGTCGCAAGCAAAGCGAGAATCATCAGCGGAACCAGCATGACCATCGGACTTTCGTGAGGCTCGCCGTGGTGTTCGCCGTGAGCGTCAACGTCATCTGTGCCAGCGTGGGCGTGAGCGAGGTGTGCGCGCCCGTGCTCGTCGACCTGAACTCCGTGATAGTCGCCGAAGAACGTCATGAAAAGCAGACGGAACATGTAGAACGAGGTGAGGAAGGCGGTGATGAGGCCGATCACCCAGTAGACTTTCCCCTCGGGTCCGCTGGAGAACGCTTTCCACAAAATTTCGTCCTTGCTCCAGAAGCCGGCGAAGGGCGGGATTCCGGCGATGGCCAAGGTTGCAATGCACATGGTTCCGAACGTCCACGGGATGTAGGTGCGAAGGCCGCCCATCTTACGCATGTCCTGCTCGCCGCCGACGGCGTGGATGACCGAGCCCGCGCCGAGGAAGAGCAGACCTTTGAAGAAGGCGTGCGTCATGAGGTGGAAGATTCCGGCGGAGAACGCTCCAACGCCGCAGGCCATGAACATGTAGCCGAGCTGCGAGACGGTGGAGTAGGCGAGAACTTTCTTGATATCGGTTTGAGTGATGCCGATCGTGGCGGCGAAAATCGCGGTCAGAGTTCCGATGACCGCGACGACGGTCAGGGCCACGGGCGCGCGCTCGAAGATCACGTGCGAGCGCGAGACCATGTAGACGCCCGCGGTGACCATGGTGGCTGCGTGAATGAGCGCGGAGACTGGCGTGGGACCTTCCATGGCGTCGGGCAGCCAGACGTAGAGCGGGATCTGGGCGGATTTGCCGCAGGCGCCGACCATCAACAGAATTCCGATCGCGGTGAGAAGTCCGGCGCCAGCGGATTCCGGGGCGATGGGCTGCACTTGCGCGAAGACCTTGGTGAAGTCCAGCGAGCCGAAGTGTTGGATGATCAGGAACAGGGCGATGAGGAATCCGAAGTCGCCGATGCGGTTGACGATGAAGGCTTTCTTTCCGGCGGACGCGGCGGAATCTTTCGTGAACCAGAAGCCGATCAGCAGATACGACGCGAGGCCTACGCCCTCCCAGCCGATGAACATGAGCAGGTAGTTGCTGGCCAGGACGAGCGTCAGCATGAAGAACATGAACA
>JBEKRY010000203.1:0-8174 GCA_049517555.1 Candidatus Sulfotelmatobacter sp.
CTCTTTCGGCCTAATACATCTCCCGTTAGGATGTGGAACGAATTAGCGGCATTCTCAATGCTCTGCGGCTCTATGCCTTTCAAACAGTCGCAATCTGAGAGGCCGCGATCAAGTCGGAAAGTTCTATTTGACACGTTCAGCGGGCTGCGAGATTTTGAATTCCAGCGTTCCAGAATTTCCTCGTATATCGCTACGTCATCTGCGCTAAGAGGATTCTTATTTCTGACTGGCTTTTTCGTCAGGGACCCAGCAAGAGCGCGTTGCATTTGAGCGCAGACGTCATCGGGCGGTGCAGTCGGCATCGGACGCTTCGCTGCGAGTTCGGAAGGTGTGAGGATGGCGAGGCGGGATCGTCGCGCGAGATGAAGCGCCACCGCAAGAGCAAGAACAGCTATTAACGCGATGCCGATGAATGCGCGTCGCCTCATGCTAAGTCAGACACCACAGCGCGAAGACGAGTTCCCGAAGATGACCGATGTTAACGGGCCGTTAGCGCTTATTGGCTCGCCGTGATCGGGCGGGGGTCCCATATGAACTTGCGGACCTCGAGCCACTACCGCACGACGAGCACTTCCCTAACATTATCCCGCGCGAGGAAGAACTTGATCGAGGCAAAATCCCGAAACAAAGTTTCAATATGCCGGTTGTTAAACACGCGCTGCAGCCGGAAGCCTTCATTGATCGCAGTATGAACCGCCCCGGTCGGACCGCGGCGCGCTTCGCGCTTCAGCACGATGCGCTGCATTTCGAGCGTGTCATTTCCGATGATGTGAAAACGGTAGCAGGGCGAATCGGGTCCGGCATCTTTGGTGTGAAAGAACGCCAGCAGCATGCCGCCGGGTTTCAGCACCGACCACAGCCGTCCCATGACCGGACGCACCAGGCTTTCATCTAGATAATCCGGCAGATTCCAGCACAGCACCACATCGAAATGCGCCGCGGGATAGACCAGGTTGTCGGCTAGAAACCGCCGGCTGTCGAGGACCACCGTGCCCTGCTCGTCTTTGGTGACCAGATGCGGCTCGGTCGAGGCGACCAGCAAGTCTTCGCTATAAATCTTGTGGCTGCCTTCGGTGAAGAAGCGAATATTCGCCGGTGAAGTCGAACCGAGATCGAGCACGCACAGCGGCGAGTCCGCTTCCCACAGGCGGGAGAGTTCGCCGAGACCGCTCGAACGGCGAGTCAGTTTTGCGGCGGGCTGTGAAGCTGCCGTCTCTGTCCCGCCCGATGAGCCGCGAAAGAGCTTCATGAAATTCTGCGTGACTGATGCCATTGAACCTGCGCGCCGCCTCGCCCATGGCGACTGCTATTCCGAAATCTCGAATCAAAATATAAAAGCAACGCTTGCCAAAGCAACTCTACAGCAAATGCCGGGCCCTAACGAATTACTTCCCAGCCGCCTTGTCCTTGCCCTGAATGTCTACCTTACCCTTCAGGTAAGCGCCTTCTTCAATGGAAATCCGCTGGGTTGAGATGTCGCCGGTGACCACGGCCGACTTGCGCAATTCGACGCGGTCGCTGGCCTGCACGTTGCCTTCGAGCTTGCCCTGCACCACAATGCCCTTGGCTTCCACCGTGGCTTTCACAGAGCCGTTCGGACCAACCGTCAAGCTGTTGTTCTTCAGGGAGATGCTGCCCTCGACCTGACCATCGACATAGAGGTCTTCGCTGCCCGACAATTCGCCCTTGATGACCACCGACTTGCCAATCTGCGCCAAATCTGCCGACAACGGAGCACTCATGAATGTTCTCCTAAAGGAAGCGGAATACTGCAGTACCAAACGTAACTGGGATGGCAGGTACCGAAACGGCCGCGTCGCTTCCCTCGACTATACTCAACAACAAGAGCGCGCGGCAAGCGACGGTGCGCTGAGAAGTGCAGCCGCCGCTCGAGCGAAGCGATAGAGATCAACATATCCCCGGCCAACCCCGCGGCCAGATTGCTACACTAATTACTAGATGCTTAGCGCGAACAAAACTCGGTTGGCAGCGAGCCTGCTGAGTGCCTGTGCCTTGATGGCCCTTGCGGGCGCGACGACTGCGCTGGCGGCCCAGGAGTCGTCTGCACGGGAGACTACGACCCCCGAACTGTCGCCCCACGAACTGGTTCGGCTTACCGTGGCCAACGAAATCGCAGCCGACAACCACCCCGAAATTCTGCACATGTTCCGGTCGCGCAAGCAAACTCCAAAGGGCTCGCAGACCCGCCTCTACGTCGAAACGTCAGACGCTCTGGCCGCCATGCTCGTGGCCCAAAATGATCAGCCATTGAACGCGGAACAACAAAAAACCGAAACCGACCATTTGAACTGGCTCGTCAATACTCCCGACCAGTTGCGCAAAAAACGCGCCCGCGAAAAGGATGATGATGAGCGGTCGATGCGAATTGTGAAGGCCCTGCCCGATGCTTTCCTCTACGAATACGTTGGGACAGAGAAGAGCACCACGGGACTGGGCGAAGCCGACGATCCGCTCGCGAAGCTGGCTTTCAAGCCGAATCCGGCATATTCCGCGCCGTCCCGAGTAGAGGAGACGCTGTCCGGAATGCAAGGCTTTCTGCTGATCGACACCAAAACCCGGCGCCTCGCCCAGATCGACGGAACGCTTTTCCGCGAGATTTCCTTCGGCTGGGGAATCCTCGGTCACCTCGACCAAGGCGGACACTTCATCGTCAAGCAAGCCGACCTCGGCTTGGGTGACGGGGTTTGGGGCATTACCGAGATCAAGCTGAACATCACCGGCAAGATCCTGATGGTCAAGAACCTGAGCATGATCTCGGACGAAGTCTTAAGCGACTTCAAGAAGATGCCGGACAATTTGACCTTCGCTCAAGCCGTGGAAATGCTAAAAACCGGGCAGGAAAAGCTGGCGCGCGGCACGCATCTCGATCAGACCACCGTGGCGCAGAAGACTCCGCAGTAGCCGCTATCTACACCACGATTTGGGTATCACGATTTGCACCTCACGATTTGCACCTCACGATTTGTATCTCACGATTCGTATCAGGGCACGGCTTCAGCCGTGCCGTAGGCCACGCGAAATGAATGCCGGCTTTAGCCGCTGATTCGCCCGCGCGCCGGCTGAAGCGGGGTTACCGCGCTCCACTGACCTGGATTCACCAACGAGGCGCGTCCCAGATGACGCACGCGTTTTGCCGTGAATGACTCATCGCGCCCGCAGGGTTTCCTTTCGCACCGTCAACTTCTCAATCAAATCTCCCTTGACGCGATAGCCAGTTCCCGGCTGGTCGCTGATCGCAATCATCCCCTGCGGCGAAACTTCTACTTCCGGATCAATGATGTCTTCTTTCCAGTAACGCTTGGAAGCGGAAACGTCGCCCGGAAGGCGGAAGTTTTCAAGCGTGGAGAGCGCGATGTTATGCGCCCGGCCTATGCCGGTCTCAAGCATCCCGCCGCACCACACAGGAATGTTGTGAGCGTGGCAGAGATCGTGGATTTTGAGAGCTTCAGAAAATCCGCCGACCCGGCCTACTTTGATATTGATGATGCGGCAGGCGCCGGTTTCGACGGCAAAAGCCGCGCTGCGCACGCTGACAATTGATTCATCCAGGCAAATCGAGGTGCGCAATTCCTTCTGCAAGCGGGCGTGATAGTAAATGTCGTCGTTCCACAGCGGCTGCTCGATCATCAGCAGATTGAACTGGTCGAACTTGCGCAAATGCTCAACCTGATCGAGCGTGTAAGCAGAGTTTGCGTCGCAACTCAGAGTAATATCGGCCCACCTCGACCGGATTTTTTCCAGCACGTTCACATCCCAGCCGGGCTTCACTTTGATTTTGATGCGGCGGTAGCCGGCAGTCAGCTCGATCTGAATCTTGTCGAGCAGTTGCTCAATCGAATCCTGAATGCCAATCGAGACGCCGCAGGGAATTTCGCGGCGAGTCCCGCCCAGCAACTTCCACAGCGGCTGCTGCTTCTGCCGGGCTTCGGCGTCCCAGAGGGCGTTTTCGAGCGCGGCCTTGGCCATGCGGTGGGCACGCACTTTGGCGAACAGCGCCGGGCACTCGCGTGCGGAGTCGATCTGCTGTCCCAGCAGCGCGGGGATCAAATACTGCATCAGCGTCGGCCACGCGCTGTCGATCCATTCGCTGCTATAGAAGGGATCCTCGCCGACGACGCTTTCGCCCCAGCCGTCGACACCCTCGCTGTGGACGGTGACCAGCAAAATGCGGCGGCTGTACGTACGGCCAAAGCTCGTCTCAAAAAAGTGGACGAGCGGCATGTGAATCTCGCGCAGCGTAATGGCTTCAATTTTCATATGAATTCGACGAAGTGTAGCGCCGGTATCTTGCCGGCACTACTCTGACGCGTACGACCAATTTTCATCCCAGTGTCCCAGCAAGAACTTGCCGTTGCCTTCCGCATCGCGCTCATAGCCCAAAACAGCCAGCCCGCGGGTGAATGCAACCAGAAACTCTGCGCGATTGCGCTCCTGCACCTGCTGGGCCAGACCACGCGTTTCGGGCGCTGCTTTCCAGTCATAGATTTGCGCCGGCACTTCGATGCTGGATTCCCCGACGATTGGCGGATTCTTCCCCGTGGCAAGCAAAGTCTCGACCCGCTTCGACTTCAGCCACCACTCGGCAATCAGCCGGTCGCTGGGCAGCCCTCCCTGCAACGGGGACGACGTGATTCCGTACTGGTTGATGTTATAGCGGCGCGCGATAGCGCCCAGCTTCTCGATGTTGAGATAAGCATTCTTGATTTCGAGAGGGTCGAACGTCCACTCGATCAACTCGATGCCGCGCGCGAGTGCATCTTCGCGCTGCAGCAACTTCAAACGGCGTCCCAATCCGCCATTGCGCTGATCGTTCCTTACGGCCAGCATGTGCGAGTGCAGGTAGACGTGTCCGCTACGCGTGCCCGGAACCGACAGCGCGAAGCCAACCATCTCCTCGCCGTCAAACGCTCCCATCACCTGGCCGCCAACCTTGTCGGCAACCACAAACATCCGCAACGGCACCAGTTCCGCATCGCTAAAATTCCAAACTTCTTTCTGCAGCGCGACACACGCGCGCAACTCTTCAAGCCCCTGGCAGCGGCGCAGCACGATGGAGTCGGCGCTCACACTGACCTCTCCGCGGCCTTCGCCTGCTGCCAGAGCGACTCCAATTCTTCCATCGGCGCCTCATCGGCGGTGCGGCCCGACTCGTGCAAGCGCGCCTCCATCCACTGAAAACGCCGCTTGAATTTGCGATTCGTTTTGCGCAGGGCGGACTCAGGATCGAGCGAGAGGTAGCGCGCAATGTTGACCAGAACAAAAAACAAGTCGCCGACTTCGTCTTCCAGCCGAGCCTGCAAGTCTTCTGCGACGACGGTTCGCCCCGACCCGGCCACGCCACGGCCCTGCGGACGCGGTCCCGGAGCCGGAAATTCCTGCAGTTGCTCGCGAAGTTCGCTGGTCTCTTCGTTCAGCTTGTCAAATAGTCCCTCGACATTCGGCCAGTCGAAGCCAGCCTGCGCCGCGCGAGAACTAAGCTTGTAAGCTTCCAGCAACGAAGGCATAGCGGAGGAGACGCCGGCAAGAATCGAGCGCTTCGCGTCGACCGAAGCCGCATCGTCTCCCGCACCGCCAGCTTGCCGCTTCTTCTTTTCTTCCACCTTCCTCTCTTCAACCTTAATCAACTCCCAGTTCCGTTTGACCTCGGCGGAAGTATCAGCCTTCACATCGCCAAACACATGCGGATGCCGGTTAATCAGCTTGGCGGAGAGCCGGTCGAGAACGTCATCGATCGAAAAAGAAGCCTGCTCCTTCGCCATCTCGGCGTAGAAGAGCACCTGCAGCAGCAGATCACCGAGTTCCCCCGCCAGTTCGGGCCAGTCGCGATTGTCGATGGCTTCGAGAACTTCGTACGTCTCTTCAAGAGTGTAGGGCTTGATGGAATCGAAGGTCTGTTCGCGGTCCCAGGGGCAACCGCCGGGGGCGCGCAGGCGCGCCATAATTGCGACGGCCCGCTCGAAACGTTCTCCGGTGGAGGGCATGAGGCAACCAATGTAAATGACGGTGGAGGCAGGAGGCAATGCGCGGACGCTCGCATAAACCACAAGTCCATCGGCACCAACCGCGGTGAATCAGATGGCATCCTAGCCATGAGAAATCATCTTCCGCTCATTTTGAAGACTGGCCGGGCGGCTGAGAACCGCAATCTAAGTTGGCACCGGTTACTTCGGTACCAATGCCAACCCAGCACTCATTAGGAATTGGCCATAATCTGCTTAGACTATCGTCACCTTAATCTCTTTACCGGACAGGCGCACAATAGAACGAAGGTAAAGTGCGGGGCGCGAGGACGGAGTCCACCGGGATTTCCTCCCGAAATAATCTCCGCCTCTTGTTTGCCTCTTAGCGATCTATGACTTTAGCCACTAAACCTCGGCCGCCCCTGGAAGGCCACTTCCAGGTCGTAGTCATCGGCGGCGGCATCAACGGTGTAGCCGTGGCGCGCGAATGCGCCCGCGCCGGCAAGCGCACGCTGCTGGTCGAGCAAAACGACTTTGCCTCGGGCGTGACCAGCCGCTCGACCCGCATCATTCACGGAGGACTGCGTTACCTCGAACATGGCGAACTCGGTTTGGTGCGCGAGTCGGTACGTGAGCGGGAGCGCCTGCTGCGCGAACGCTCTCATCTGGTGCATCCGGTGCACTTTCTGTTTCTGCTGAACGAGCAAAGCCAGCGCAGCGCCATGAACGTGCGCGCCGGTCTGTGGCTGTATCAGCGCTTTGCGGGAAGGAAATCCTCCGACCTGAGCGAGATGGAATTGAAGCGGGTGGAGCGCGCGCTCGACGCGGGCCACAAATGGTCGATCTTCAATTACGAAGACGCGCAGTGCGAATTCCCCGAGCGTCTCGTAGCCGAATGGATGACCGAAGCCGCCGAGGCCGGAGCCGTCGTCCGCAATCATTGTGAAGTACTGGCGGTCGATGTGGGGCAGGGCCGCGCGCGCGGCGTGCTCCTGCGCGACCGCATCTCCGGGAAAGACGAACGCGTCGATGCCAACTGGATCTTCAACTGTACCGGTCCGTGGGCCGACCGCATTTGCCAGCGTTCTTCAGTTCGCACCAGCCAGCCCATGCTGGGCGGAGTGCGAGGTTCGCACATTGTTCTACCACGGTTCTCCGGTGCACCCACTGCAGCGTTGTATACCGAAGCCGCGGACGGCCGTCCGGTTTTCATCTTGCCGTGGAATGAGCAGGTGCTGGTCGGCACGACCGAGGTTGCGGACACGGGCGATCCCAGTAAGACCGCGCCCTCCAGCGAAGAAATTGACTACCTGTTGCGCTCCGCGAGCAAGTTATTCCCTAAGGCGAAGATTTCCGCGCACGACATCAAGTATGCCTTTGCGGGAGTGCGTCCGCTGCCCAACTCGCCGGGGAAAAATGCCTCCGCCGTAACGCGGCGGCATTTCCTGCATGACCATACGCCGGACGGCGCGGCCCGCTTCATCTCAGTCATCGGCGGCAAACTCACCACCGCCGCCTCGCTGGCGCGGGAATGCGCGCGCAAAATTGGCATCGCCGTCTCGGAGCCGACCATGGTCGCGATGGGGCCCGGCAGCGCGCTCGATCCTATGCTCGATCAGGAAACTCTGGATATCGCGCGAGCCGGATCGGTCAGCGAAGAAACCGCCCGCGGCATGATGGAGTGGCACGGCCACCGCGCCATGGATGTGGCGAGAATGGCTCTAGTCAGTGCTGAACTGCGCGCCCCGATCTGTCCTCACACCTCGCACGTCGTAGCCGAAGTTGTGGAAGCTTTCCGCAGAGAGTTTGCAGTTACGCTGGGCGACGTTCTGCTGCGGCGCGTTCCGGTAGCGCTGGGCGCGTGCTGGTCAGAATCCTGCAGCCGCGAGGCGGCCCTACGCATCGGCGCCGTGCTGGGCTGGAACGAACAGACGCTGGGAGCGAATCTGGAATCGTTTGAGATGGAGCGCGCCGCGTTTCTGCAGCGCCCATCGCGCGGCACAGCCGGGCTACATCTTGCAGCCGACTAGAGACTGACTCCGAGAACAAGCCTGGCTAAGTGACGGCCTTTTTCCCGAACTGCCGCAGCCCGACCACCAGCAGCAGAACGTCAAAGAAAAACAGCGCGATGATTACCGCCGCAATCGGCAAATGCGCGAACTGCGGAACCAGCGTGCCGCGCAGTCCTTCGCT
>JBEKRY010000204.1:0-8154 GCA_049517555.1 Candidatus Sulfotelmatobacter sp.
GAAACCGGCGTCGCGACGGGAAGCAATCCCAGGTGCGGCGGCGGAGGCGGGTTCCAAGTCTGTCAGCAATCCCGTTCTGCCGGAGATGCGGGCGTTCGCAGCGGCGCAGTCGGGTGCAGTAAGCACTTTTGCGTCGACGACGCGGAGCGCATCCACAACGGTTGCCGCCTCCGGATCGGAGGTGCACTCCTTGCCTGCAGTGCCCAAAGAAGGCGTGGGGCGGCAGATGAGTGCGGTACCGGCGAAACGGATCGAGAGTGTAGCCGCGGCTGAACTCGTTGCCAAGACCGTGGAGATTCCGGCTTCGGTTCCGCCTTCAGTTCAATCGATTCAATCTTCAGTTCCCGCTGCAGTTGCCTCTCCAGAGTTCATCTTGAGCGCGGGGCTGGAGCCCTCGCAATCATGGCTGGCGACGAACAAGTATGTTGTGGGCGTGCTTCTCGTGATCGCCGCCGCTGTTGCTGCTGTATTCCTGCTGCGTTGAAGAGTCGTGCGAACCTGTGCTCCGTTCGCGTTAACAGCTTCACGTTCACGCTCAGTTGTCTCCCCTCGATTTCTTGATCCTAATTCCTCGATTTCCCGACCCTAATTCCTTACGCTTAATTTCCCACAGCGCGAAGCCCGATTCGTTTACAGTATCCGGGGTTGAATTGGCTGGCGGATTAGTTACTGTAGCTGGCGGACGATCAACTCGGGTAACGAGCGGCGTTTCAGGTTGCGATCACGGAGGGGACAGTGAAGAATCGGATTCGTTCCGGCAGCTTCTTGAAGAGCGCGGTTTCGCGACGTGAATTCTTAGGACAAACTGCGGCGGCGGCGATTGGTTTTTCGATTGTGCCGCGCCGGGTGCTGGGCGGGCCGGGCTATATTGCGCCCAGCGATAAGGTGAATCTTGCATTCATCGGCGTGGGCGCGCAGGGCTTGCGCGTGATGCTTCACTTCTTGAAAGAGCCTGATGTGCAGGGCGTTGCAGTCTGCGACGTCAATAAGTCCGGCGCGAATTATCCGCAGTGGGATACGCATGAGTTCTGCAAGTCCGTGCGCAAGTTGCTGGGCGTCGACAGCGGCTGGGATTGGCTCAGTCCCGACCAGCCGATTCAGTTGTCGCATACCCTTGCCGTTACTGGCGGAGTGGCCGGGCGCGAGCCTTGCCAGAAAATTGTCGACGGCTATTACGGCACGCAGCAGCGCTCGGGGCAATATCGCGGGTGCGCGGCCTATAGCGACTTCCGCGAATTGCTGGAAAAGCAGAAAGATGTTGACGCCGTCGTCGTGTGTACAACGGACAACCTGCATGCGGCCGTGTCGGCCGCGGCGATGAAGAAGGGCAAGCATGTTTTCTGCCAGAAGCCGCTGACTCATACCATCTATGAAGCGCGGCGCATTGCGGAAATCGCGCGAGAGACGGGCGTAGCCACGCAGATCGCCGTGGCTAACCAGGCGTCGGAGTCCACTCGCCAGCTTTGCGAATGGATTTGGGACGGCGCGATCGGCCCGGTGCGCGAAGTGAAGAATTGGTCGAGCCGTCCTTTCTGGCCGCAGGGCATTGAGCGGCCCAAAGAAACTGAAGCGGTACCGGAAGGTTTGGATTGGGATATGTGGCTCGGGCCGGCGCCGCAACGGCCGTTCAACCATGCGTATCTGCCGTTTGTGTGGCGTGGGTGGGCTGACTTCGGTTGCGGCGCTTTGGGTGACATGGGGTCCTACAGTTTCGACACGATCTTTCGCGTGTTGAAGCTGGACGCGCCGGTGAGTGTGGAATCGAGTTCGAGCGATCGCTACGATGAGACTTATCCGCTAGCATCCATCGTCCGCTACAGCTTTGGCGCGCGGGGTGGCATGCCGCCGGTGAAATTCACCTGGTACGACGGTGGACTCAAGCCGGCGCGCCCGGATGAACTGGAAGAGAATCGTCCTTTCAAGTCCGAGGACGAAGGGGAAGAGGGCGAAGGGATGCTCTTCATCGGCGACCGCGGCAAGATTCTCTGCACCTTCAACGGCGGGAGCCCCAAGCTGATTCCACAATCAAAAATGGACAGCTACAAGCAGCCGCCAAAAACGCTGCCCCGTTCGCCCGGCAACGAGCGGGAATGGCTCGACGCCTGCAAAGGTGGCAAGGTGAAGCCCGGCGGGAATTTCGAATTCGAGGGTATGGTCACCGAAACGCTCCTGCTGGGAAATGTTGCGTCTCGCCTGGGACAAAGCCTCACATGGGATCGTTCGAACCTGAAGGTGAATTCGGAAGTTGCGCAGAAGTGGGTTCGGCCGGAACGGCGGAGTGGATGGGAGCTGTAAGCAGCCCGCGACGATTTGAAAGGGCGTGGCTTCAGCCGCACCGAGCACTAAAGGATGACGGGGCTTTAGCCCCAGAGGAGAAATCATGTCGGCAACATCAAGAAGAGAATTTCTGAAGAGCGCGGCGACGTACACCGCCGCGGCCGGGTTTCTTTCCGTTGGTGCGCTGGAACTGCGCGCCAATCCGCTGGGCATGCCTATTGGATGCCAAACATGGCCGGTTCGGGAAATGATCGCCAAAGATTTTCCGGGGACGATCAAACAGCTCTCTGCGGCCGGATTTCAGACGATTGAGCTTTGCTCGCCGGTGGGCTACGCCGATTCAGGCTTCGCCGGCCTAGCGAAATACAAGGGAACGGAACTGCGGAAGATTCTGGGCGATTCCGGGGTGAGTTGCGTGAGCTCTCATTTCGGTATCGACGAACTCAGATCGAATCAGCAGCGCGCCATTGACTGGGCCAAAGATGTCGGGCTCACGCAGATGCTGGTTCCGAGCCTGGATGGGCCGAAGAATCCCACGATGGATGATGTGAAGCGGGCCGCCGATGAGTACAACCGGATGGGGGAACGAGCGGCTAAAGCGGGGATCCAGCAAGGACTTCACAACGAAGACTTTGAACTCACCACGGTCGACGGCAAGCGGACTTATGACCTGTTGTTTGGGCTTCTCGATCCGAAGTTAGTGAAGTTCCAGTTTCAGGTTTCTACCATCAGCCGTGGCTACGATGCCGCCGAGTATTTCACGAAGTATCCCGGCCGCTTCATTTCCATGCACGTGCAGGGATGGTCAGTGCAAACCAAGAAAGTGATGGCGGTGGGACAGGATTCTCTGGATTGGAAGAAAATCTTTACCGCGGCGAAAACCGGCGGCATCAAGAATTACTTCGTCGAAATGGATCTGGCAATGATGAAAGCCAGCGTTCCTTACCTGCACAATCTTCAGGTCTGATTGAGCGAAGCACGAACCATGCTGAGAGATTTTCCCTGGAACGAGAGTTACGGTATGTCCGGCGCCGACGACGTGCTGACACCGGCGTTGGTGATTTATCCCGATATCGTTGCTGCGAACATCGAGCGGACGCTGGAGTTGCTGGGCGGCGACGCCGGCCGCTGGCGGGTGCACATCAAGACAGCCAAGCTCGGCTACACTCTGCGCCTGCTGGTGGAGCGCGGCGTTCGCAATTTCAAGTGTGCGACCACGTTGGAGCTATTGACCGCCTGCCAGAACGGCGCTGCCGATGTGCTGCTCGCATATCCGACGATGGGAGCGAATGCGCGCCGGGCACGGGAAATCGCGGAACAGTTCCCGGCGGTCCGCATTTCTGTTCTGGCCGAAAACGAAGAGCAGCTGCAGCAATGGCGCGAGAGCCGCGTGGGAATTTTTCTTGATGTGAATCCTGGCATGAATCGTACCGGCATCGAGCAGAACGATGGCCACAAAGTGCTTGCTATGGCGCGCGCGATTGCCGATGCGGGCCTCGAGTTCCGCGGGCTGCATTATTATGACGGTCAATATGGCTCTGTTGCAGAACCGCAACGGACGCAGTCGGCGCACCGCGGCTATGATCGTCTGCTCGGAATTGTGAGCGAACTCGATCGCTCTGGCGTGCGCGTGCCGGAAGTGATCACGTCAGGGACGCCGACATTTCCGTGCTCGCTTAGCTATGACGATTTTCGCCTCGGCAATTTCGTGCATCGCGTCTCGCCCGGAACGGTCGTTTATTGCGATGCCACCAGCCTGCAGGAACTTCCGCAAGAATACGGCTACCAGCCCGCAGTGCTGGTCATGGCGCGGGCGGTGAGCCGTCCGCGGGCCGGGATCGTGACTTGCGATGCTGGCCACAAGACAGTCTCGGCCGATGCCGGTGTTCCGACCTGCGTGGTGGTTGGGCATCCGGAACTTACGCCGCTAAGTCCCAGCGAAGAGCATTTGCCGATGGCGGTGGCAGAAGGTGCAGCCGGTCCGCAGATTGGGGATGCGCTGTTCCTGCTGCCACGGCACATTTGCCCCGCGGTGAACAATTTCGATGATGCGCTGCTGGTACGGAACGGTAAGATCGAGACGGTGGAAAAAGTTTCGGCGCGGGGGCATGAAGCGCCTCTGGCGCGGACGCCGAACCAGAGGCGCTAAACGTATACTCTTTTCGCGCGCGCGAGGATTCCTCAAATTCCTCTCCGCTCACAGGCGAAATATGTAGCGCCCACCGCTGATATCTACGGTTCCGTGATTGCCCCCTGAGAAGGCTCATGGGCGCTTGTTACACTTAAAATTAGCCATGCCCTCGCGCTACGCACAGTGGATGTACGACTGGGAACACCGGCTCACTTCGGTGGACAACAACCGCGTGGTGCGTCCGCTGGAGTGGGGTTTGGAATGGACGCGGGACTGGCCCTGCCGTAACGGTTACCGCCCCGGCCACTCGGCCGATCTCAGTCAGGTTGAGTCTGAGAAGTTCATCCTCGATTACAACCGCCGCATCCTGGCGGCGAGCGATGAATTCTATTCCTACGTGCGGGCCACGGACTTCCGCCTGGAGACGCGCGAAATTCAGGTGTTCTCCACCCGCGAAGTTCCCGATCCGAAGCTCGAGGCCAAAGTAAAAGGAACTTTTGGAGAGTTCCTGCGCTTCACTTCGCCCGTGAAGTCGCCGTATCCGGAAAATAATCTGGTGAATGCCCGCTGGTTCCCGGCGCGCGGACGGCGCGCCGTAATTCTGCTGCCGCACTGGAATGCCGACGCCGTCGCCTACGTTTCCCTATGCAAGCTGCTTAACATGTTGGGCATTGCCGTGTTGCGGCTGACCATGCCGTATCACGACATTCGCATGCCCGCCGAAATCAGCCGAGCCGACTACGCCGTCTCCGCCAACATCGGCCGCACCCTCGACGCCGTACGCCAGGGAGTGGTCGATATTCGCAGTTGCCTCGACTGGCTCGAACAGCAGGGCTACAACCAGCTCGGCATTGTGGGCACGAGTCTTGGTTCCTGCTACGCGTTCATTGCCACCGCGCACGATCCGCGCATTCGCGTGGCGGCGTTCAATCACGCGTCGACTTATGTCGCCGATGTGGTTTGGCACGGCCAGTCGACTAGGCATATCCGGCAAGGGATTGAGCAGCAGATTGATCTCGATCGACTGCGGAAAGCCTGGTTGGCGGTCAGCCCCATGTCGTATTTCACACAATTCGCGCGCTGGCCGCGCAAGTCGCTGATCATCTATGCGAAATACGATCTGACGTTTTTACCGGAACTGTCGCGCCAGGTGGTTGAGGAATTCGAGCGGCACGGACTTGACCACAAAGTCGCCGTGCTTCCCTGCGGCCATTACACAATGGGCGAGACACCCTACAAATATATGGACGGCTGGCAGCTGGCGAGCTTTCTGCGGACGGCGTTTTGAAGCGAGCATTTAGCAATTAGCACTTGGCATTTGGCCGCGCGGCGGGTTTTTCGCGGCCTCGCACGGCGGCTAAATGCTAAATGCCAAACGCTAAGTGCTACGCGCTACATGCTGAAACCACCGCCCGATTAAAATGTGACCATGCAGTCTGCGAATCCCGACACAATCGTTGAGCACCGCCGTGGCGAGTTTCTGATCAGCACCGACCCCGCGCGCCTCGATCTCGATGTGATTCACGGGTTCCTGACGAATTGTTATTGGGCCAAGGGAATTCCGCGGGAGGTCGTGGCGCGATCGATTGACCGTGCGCTGTGCTTTGGCGTTTATGATAGTAGCGGCAAGCAGGTAGCCTTTGCGCGGGTGATCAGCGATTTCGCGACGATCGCCTACGTCGGGGATGTGTTCGTGCTCGAGTCGCACCGCGGGCGCGGGCTGGGCAAGTGGCTGATGGAGTGCATCACACAACATTCTGCGCTGCAGGGCTTGCGGCGCTGGATGCTCACTACCCGCGACGCTCATGGGCTTTATGCGCAGGTGGGCTTTACCCCGGTGAAGTTTCCGGAGCGCTATATGGAACGGCACGATCCGCACGTTTATGCGACCTCGGCCGCAGAGATCAGGGAAACGAAATGAAAACCTCCAAAATGTATCTTCCGCTTTACGAAAACGATCCGCAGGTTGCCGCGGCCATTGACAACGAAACCCGCCGCCAGCACGAAGGCCTGGAACTGATCGCCTCGGAAAACTTCGTGAGCGAAGCCGTGCTCGAAGCCGCCGGCTCGGTGTTCACGAATAAGTATGCTGAAGGATATCCCGGCAAGCGTTACTACGGCGGCTGCGAGTTCGCCGATGTGGTCGAGAACCTGGCGCGTGACCGGGCGAAGCAATTGTTCGGCGCTGAGCACGCCAACGTCCAGCCCCATGCCGGCTCGCAGGCAAACATGGAAGCGTACGCCGCCATTCTGCAACCTGGTGACACGATTCTTGGCCTGAACCTGGCGCACGGCGGTCATCTGACGCACGGCCATCATCTGAATTTCTCGGGTAAGACGTACAAGATTGTTCCCTACGGTGTTACCAAAGAGACCGAAACGATTGACTATGACGCGCTGGAGAAAATCGCCGAGGCAGAACATCCGAAGCTGATCATCGGCGGCGGGAGCGCGTATCCGCGCACGATTGACTTCGCGCGCATGCGCCAGATTGCCGACAAAGTCGGAGCGCTCTTCCTGGTCGATATGGCGCACTTCGCCGGACTCGTGGCCGGCGGCGCGCATCCTTCGCCGGTGCCGCACGCGCACGTCGTTACTTCGACGACTCATAAGACTCTTCGCGGTCCGCGCTCCGGGATGATTCTTTCCAAAGCCGAATTTGCGCAAGCCATCGACAAAGTCGTGTTCCCGGGAATGCAAGGCGGCCCGCTGGTGCACATCATGGCGGCGAAAGCGGTGTGCTTTCAGGAAGCGATGCAGCCCGAGTTCCGTGACTACGCGCGGCAGGTAGTCGCGAACGCGAAGGTGCTGGCGCAATCGCTCGCCGACGAAGGCTTCCGCATCATCTCCGGTGGCACCGATACCCACCTGATGCTGGTCGATGTGTTTTCGAAAGGGATGCTGGGGAGCGAAGCTGAAAAAGCGCTGGGCGAGGCAGGCATCACGGTCAACAAAAACGCGATCCCCTTCGACACCAACCCGCCGATGAAGCCGAGCGGCGTCCGCATCGGCACACCGGCCTTGACCACGCGCGGGATGAAAGAACCAGAGATGACCCAGATCGGCCGCTGGATCGCTGAAGCGCTTCTACAGCGCACGGAGGCTGCCGTGCTGAGTAAGGTCCGCAAGCAGGTGCTGGATCTGTGCGAGGCGTTCCCGCTGTATGCGGATCGCCGGGCGCAGGCGGAAGTGCGAGCGTAATTCCACTGTGTTCCTGCCAACCCTCTGTGGTTAAATGCCAGCGGTGAAGATCGCCATCGACATTCGTCGGATGACCGAGTTTGGTGTGGGCACCTACATCCGCAATGTGGTGCGCACGCTGGGCCGGTTGGACTGCGAGAACGAGTTTCTGTTGGTCGGGTCTCCGGCCAAGGTCGAGGAGATCGGCGCGCTTCCTCCTAACTTTCGTAGCGTCCCGCTGCTCGCGTCGGACCGCTCGGTCGCGGGATACCGCGAGTTCCGGACGGCCCTTCAAGGATTGCACTGCGATCTGGTGCATATTCCAAATCTTTTTTCCGTGCCTCGGATGCTGCCGTGCCCCTACGTCATGACCGTGCACGACATGTTGGAGCATATGTCGCGAGCGCGGGAGCAGAGCGGGTTCTGGCGGTCTTTCCACTTTCAAATGACCAAACGCGTGCTGGCCGGAGCGGCGCGTATTTTTGCCGTATCGAATTTCACCCGCAATGAAATCGAGAAGTTGTTTGAGATTCCGTCCAACCACGTCGAGGTCGTCTACAACGCCA
>JBEKRY010000205.1:0-8039 GCA_049517555.1 Candidatus Sulfotelmatobacter sp.
CCGGAGGAGGAGTGGTACATCATTCCGTATTGGGCGGTGGGGAAGCGGCTGACTTTGCATTTTACGCCGGGGAGCAAGCGGGCGCGGTGGGAGCAGTATCGGGAGGCGTGGGAGGGGTTGCGGGGGGTGGAGATTCAGGCTTGTGTGGATCCGGAGTTTGAGGAGGTGGGAGTTGTTGGGTGAGCTCGGAGGGTGACGGAGGTCGAAGTCGGAGGTCAAAATCCCCACCCTCTCGCGAAGGGCGCGAGAAGGGTGGGGCACCCGGGTTATTTTTTCTGGACGCTTTTCTTCTTGCTGCTTTTCTTCTCAGCTTTCTTCTTGCCGAAGACGCGGGCAAAAATCTTGTCTACGTTTTTCAGTTGGCGTTGCAGGTTGAAGGCGCGTTCGATTTGCTGGCGCGGAACTTTGGAGGCGATTTCTTTGTCGGCGAGGATTTCTTCGCGAAAATTCAGATTCTCTTTCCAGGCGCGCATGGCGTGGGCTTGGACCAGGCGATAGGCGTCCTCGCGGCTGACGCCGTGTTCGACCAGGTCGAGGAGAAGTTGTCCGCTGAAGATCAGGCCGCGGGTGCTGTCGAGGTTGGCGCGCATGCGCTCGGGATAGACGATCAGCGTGTCGATCAGGTTGGCAGTCTTGTTGAGGAGGTAGTCGGCGAGCGTGGTCGAGTCAGGCAGGATGACGCGCTCGGCAGAGGAGTGCGAGATGTCGCGCTCGTGCCACAGGGCTACGTTCTCGAAACCCGCTTGCGCGTTGCCGCGGACTACGCGGGCCAGGCCGCTGATCTGCTCGGCGGTTACGGGATTGCGCTTGTGGGGCATGGCGGAGGAGCCTTTTTGTTTTTCGCTGAAGAACTCCTCGGCCTCGCGGACTTCGGTGCGCTGCAGGTGGCGGATTTCGGTGGCGATTTTGTCGAGCGTGGAAGCGATCACGGCGAGCGTGGCGAGATAGGCGGCGTGGCGGTCGCGCTGGATTACCTGGCTGGAAACCGCTGCTGGCTTGAGGCCTAGGCGGGCGCAGACTTTTTCTTCGAGCTCAGGCGTGAGGTGGGCGAAGATGCCGACTGCGCCGGAGAATTTTCCTACGCGCATATCTTCGGCGGCGGCTTTGAAGCGGGCGAGGTTGCGCTGGGTTTCGGAATACCAGTTGGCGATTTTGAATCCGAAGGTGATGGGCTCGGCGTGGATGCCGTGAGTGCGGCCGACCATGGGCGTGTCTTTGAACTCCCAGGCGCGGCGTTCGAGGACTTCGGCGAGGCGCTCGAGATCTTTTTCTATGACCTCGGACGCTTGTTTGATGAGCAGGGCTTGCGCGGTGTCGACTACGTCGTTGGAGGTCAGGCCGTAGTGGAACCATCGCGAGTCGGGGCCGACGAATTCGGCTACCGCCGTAGTGAAGGCGATGACGTCGTGGCGAACTTCGGCTTCGATCTCGTGGATGCGTTCGACTTTGAAGTTGGCGCGTTCGCGGATGGCTTTGGCGGCGGCTTTGGGGACCTGTCCGGCTTCGGCGAGGGTCTCGGTGGCGGCGACTTCGACGGCCAGCCAGGTGCGGAAGCGGTTTTCGTCGCTCCAGATGCGGGCCATGTCGGGGCGGGTGTAGCGCGGGATCACGGTGGCTCCTGGGGGTGCTGTGAATTTTCGGACTAAGGATTCTAAATGGGTTGAGGGAAAGAGGGTAGGGGCGTCCAGGAAATGCGGGAGGGCCGAAGCAGTGGCTAGTGAGCAGTGGGCGGGGCCAGTTTTCGCGATCAGGCCGCGACCTGCGGTTTTTTGACGGGTGGGGGGAACCGTCGGCTCGACGGACAGTGGCGGCTGAATCTTGGTCGGCCACAGGAACCATCGGGTGCGTCATGTCGTGTCACGATATACTGGAATGCTAACTATCGCGAGACGATACAATCGAAGCGGAATGAAGAAGCTTACGCTGCCGGATTATCAGGCTCTGGCCGAGTTCCGGTACCAGATACGGAAGTTTTTGCACTTCAGCGAGCGCGCCGTACATGCGGCAGGGCTGGAGCGGGGGCAGTACCAGCTCATGCTGGCCATCAAAGGAATGCCGGAGGGAGTGCGGCCACGGATTCGGGAACTGGCGAACCGGATGCAGATTCAGCATCACAGCGCGGTGGAGTTGATCAACCGGCTGGAGGTTGGGGGATATGTACGCCGGGAGCGCGCGCAGGACGACCGGCGCGAGGTATTGCTGGCGCTGACACCGAAGGGAGAGCGGGTGCTGGCGGAGTTGGCGCTGCATCATCAGGATGAGTTGCGCAGCGCGGCGCCGGATCTGGTGGGAGCGCTGCGGCGGCTGATGCCGGAGAAGGGCGTCAGGAAGGCGAAGGGGAAGAATTCCTCAGCGGCTAAAGCCGGCGGGATTTTGGGGCTTACGCGGCCCTAAAGGGCCGCTCTTCCACGGTGATGCTGGCACGGGATTTGAGATGCTTGAAACGCGGGGAGACCGAATGGCGGGAGGGAAACTGGAGGAAGTGCGGCAATATCTCCGGCAGCAGCCGGTGATGCTGGCTTTGCTCGCGGTACTGGCGGTGATCTTTTTCACGGCGGTGACGGGGTTGTCGCGGGCGTATCAGGCGCAGCGGCAATCTCTGGGGAGCCGGTGGTTCAGCCGGGGCATGGTGGACTTGCAGGCGCGGCGCTTTGACAGCGCGGTCACGGAATTTCGTTCGGCGCTACTGTATTCGCGGGACAACTACGCTTATCAGCTCAACCTGGCCGAGGCTCTCATCGGTGTGAAGCGCACGGGTGAGGCATCAAGTTATCTGGTCAATCTGTGGGACCGGCAGCCTGAGGATGGCGTAGTGAATCTGGAACTGGCGCGCATCGCTGTGCAGAGGGGACAGACCGAGCAGGCGCTGCGCTATTACCACAATGCGATCTACTCGGCGTGGTCGACGGATCAGGAAGACAATCGTCGGGAAGCGCGGTTGGAGCTGATCGAATTTCTGCTGAGTACGAACACCAAGGCGCAGGCGCAAGCCGAGTTGATCGCGCTGGAGGAAAATCTGGGAGACGATCCGTCGCAGCAGCAACGCGTGGGCGATTTATTTCTGCGGGCGCAGGATTATGAGCATGCGCTGGGCGCGTACCGGCTGAGTCTGAAGGCGGAGCGCGATAACGGTGCAGCGCTGGCGGGTGCGGGGTTGGCGGCGTTTCAGCTGGGGCGCTATCCGCAGGCGCAGCACTATTTGCAGGCGGCGGTGGCGGAAAACGCCGGGAATGCGCTCATTGCGGATCGGCTGAAGACCACGGACCTGGTATTGGAGATGGATCCGTTCCGGCGGCAGATTTCGGTGGCGCAGCGGCACAAGGTTGCGGTGGAAGCCTTTGAGACGGCGGGACGACGGTTGCAGGCGTGCGGCGCGGCGAGAAGTCCGGCGCTGCCGACCGCGTCGCAGACCAGTCTGTCGGGAAGCTGGGCGAAGTTGAAACCGCGGATGACGGAGGGGGAGTTGCGGCGGGATCCGGATTTGGTGGAGGCGGGGATGGATTTGGTGTTTGAGATTGAGCGGGAGACCAGCGCGACGTGCGGGACTCCGAGCGGAGCGGATGCGGCGTTACTTTTGATTGCGAAGTTGCATGAGGGAAACTAGGGGCTTATTCCGGTGACGGGAACTCTTTCGGGAGCCGCAGGTCGCGCTGAGATGCAAGGGGTCCTTCGACTGCGTAACCCGATTCGCTTTGCGAATCGGGTTCCTTCGCTCAGGATGACAAATTAAGTAAGAGGGAACATTTTGGATTTGCAGAATAATTCGGTGGCTGGGGTTGCGATGGAGAACGGGGCTCCCGTGGTGGTTAGAACTATCAACGGGCATTCGCCGAAGGCGCTTTTGCAGTCGGTGTTTCGGGAGGACCGGTTTTTTCTGGTGCTGTCGGTGTTTATTGGAGTGTTTTCGGGGCTGGCGGTGGTGTGCTTCCGGTTCGCGATTGGGTGGTGCCGGCTTTATTTGTTGGGATCGGGAGTCCTGCTGTCGCGGTCGCGGTTGCTGCTGGCGCCGACGCTGGCGGGGCTGGTGATCGCGGTGCTGGTGATTCATTTCTTCCCGCGGACGCGGGGCAGCGGGGTGAACCAGACCAAGGCGGCGCTGTTCATCTACAACGGGCAGATTCCGGTGCGCACGGCGATCGGGAAGTTTATTACGGCGGCACTGGCGATTGGATCGGGACAATCGTTGGGGCCGGAAGATCCGTCGCTGCAAATTGGGGCGACGCTGGCTTCGGTGCTGGGGCGGAAGATGCGGCTGTCGCGGGACCGGATGCGTCTGATCGCGCCGGTGGGCGCGGCAGCGGGACTGGCGGCGGCGTTCAACGCTCCGATTTCGGCGGTGCTGTTTGTGATTGAAGAAGTCATTGGAAGATGGACGGCGGGGATTCTGGGGTCGGTTGTGTTGTCGGCGGTATCGAGCGTAGTGGTGATGCGGTGGTTTCTGGGGTCGGAGTCGCTGTTTCGAATTCCGGCGGTGCAGTTGCAGCGGCCTTCGGAATTGATCGCGTATTCGGTGTTGGGAGTGGTGGGCGGACTGGCTTCGGTGATTTTTTCGGTGGGCATTGCAACGCTGCGTCCCCGGTGCAAGGCACTGCCGCTGTGGACGCAGTATTTTCAGCCGGCGCTGGCGGGGCTGCTGATTGGGATTATCGCGATGCTGGGCGCACCGCAGATCATGGGTGCGGGCTACGAGGCCATGGATGAGGCCATGCACGGGCGATTTACGTGGCAATTTCTGGCTTTGCTGGCGGGGCTGAAGATTGTAGCGACGCTGCTTTCGTTCGTGAGCGGAACGCCGGGCGGGATGTTCGCGCCGACATTGTTTATTGGGGCGATGCTGGGCGCGGCGGTGGGTGGGGCGGAGCACGCGCTGCTGCCGCATCTGAGCGTGTCGCCGGGAACTTATGCGCTGGTGGGGATGGGAGTTTTGTTCGCGGGATTTCTGCGGGCGCCGATGACGTCGGTGTTCATGGTGCTGGAGGTGAGCGGGAATTATTCGATCATCGTGCCGGTGATTGTGGCGAATACGTTTGCGTATGTGATTTCGCGCGGGCTGCAGCCGATTGCGATTTTTGATTTGCTGACGCGGCAGGATGGGCTGGAATTGCCGTCGATGGAGGAACAGCGGGAAGAGGGCGTGCTGCATGTGGAGGACGCGATGCGTCCGGTGGAAGATGCGGTGCTGGATGGGCAAGAAACGGTGGATCAGGCGCTGCTGAAGGCGGATGGGGCTGCGAGTGAGGATTTGTTGGTGCGGCTAAGCCCGATTGGTTGGAATAGCGTGACAAGGGCGGAACTACGAAAGATGGCGGATGAAGAAAAAGGCGGGGCGAGCCTGGGTTCGCTGTTGCCCATTCGGCGCGTGCCCGAGTTGCATCCCGATAATCCGCTGGAGATGGCGTTGCGGTACGTGGATCGCTGGCCAGTGGTGCCGGTGGTGAGCCGCGCCGACGTGAGGCAGTTGGAAGGCGTGATTACGCAGCGCGATGTGCTGGAACGGTACCGGGAGTTTGGGGAAGGGTGAGTTTTTACGCTGATTTCCTAGGCTGATTTCCTAAGACGTGCTGATTCAGTGTCCGAAAAAAAGCTGAAACCACAGAGGACACGGAGGACACAGAGGGAACCCATGTTCCAGGGATTCCCTAAATTGTGCGCAGAGCTTTTATGGGATCGGCGGAAGCGGCGCGGGTTGCGGGTAGGGCCGAGGCCAGCAGCGCCATCAGCATCATGACGAGGACGCCTGCCAGGTAGATCAGCGGGTCGGTCGCGCTTACGTCGAAGAGGAACGAGCTGACCAGGCGGGACACGGCCAGCGATCCGATCACTCCAAGAACACATCCGAGAAGCGCCAGTTTCGCGCTCGACTTGAGCACGAGGCGAGCGATGCCGGTGCGCTGGGCGCCGAGCGCCATGCGGATGGCGATCTCCTGAGTGCGCAGCGAGACAGAGAAGGCGACCACGGCGTAGATGCCGGTGATGGCCAGCAGGAGAGCGCCGGCGGCGAAGGCGGTGATGAGATCGGTGTTGAAGCGGCGTGGCGCTTCGATGTTTGAGACTACTTCATTCATGGGTTGCACTTGCTGCAGGGCGAGGAGGGGGTCGATCGCGGCGACGGCGGCGCGCAGAGTTTGGGTCATCTGTTCGGGCGGAAGGGCGGAGCGGAGGGTGATGTATCCACTAGCGGGGGCTGTGAGCTTGCTGGCTGAGTCGGAGCCGTAGAGCGTTGCGGGTTGTTGTGCTGGGGAATACCACTGGTCGCTGCTCTCTTCGTCGGGAGAACCGAGCTTGGTATCGGCCACGACGCCCACCACCGTTGCCCACGGGAATCCTTTCTTTGGGTTGCCGACGTGCATGCGCTTACCGACGGCACGCTGGCCGGGCCAGGAGTGTTTGGCCATCGATTCATTGACGATGATGACCAGGGGCGCGTCGGCGCGGTCGTCAGGAGTGAAGTAGCGGCCGTCGAGCAGGGGGATGTCGAGGGCGCGGAAGTAGTCGCCGTAGGGGTTCGCGAACATGGCGAATTTCAGCTTCCAATTTTCTTCGGGCACGCCTTCGATGGTGTAGGCAGAGCCTCCGTAACCACCGGTCGCGGGAAGAAGGTTGACGATGCCTACGGCGAGGATGCCGGGCTGGCTGCCGAGCCGGTCGACCACCGCATGGTCGAAGGAATCGGCGGAAGCGTGGGTGGGATATTGGCTGAGCGGCAGTTGATATTCGGCGACGAGGACGTGGTCGGGACGGAAGCCGGGGTCGACAGCGCGCATCTTCTGGAAGCTGCGTAGGAATGCTCCGGAGATGGTGAGCAGGACGAGGGCGATGGCGATCTCGGAGACGACGAGGGCGGACCGCAGCCAGGTGTGGGTGGAAGCGCCGGTGCCGGTTCTGACGCCTTCTTTGAGGCTTTCTGTCAGGTTCGTGCGCAAGGCAGCGAAGGCTGGGGCTAGGCTGCACAGCGCGCCGGTGGCTAAAGAGAGCAACAAGGCGAAGGCGGCGACGGTGGCATCGATAGAGATGGAGTCGACGCGGGGCATGGAGTCGGGCAGAAGATGCAGGGTGGTGCGGATGGCGGCTGCCGCGAATGCCAGGCCCAGCAGGCCACCGGCCAGGCTGAGCAGCAGGCCTTCGACGACCGATTCGCGGATAATGACGCTGGAACGCGCACCCAGGGCGAGGCGGACGGCGTATTCGCGGCGGCGGCGGATGGCACGGACCAAAAGCAATCCTGCGACATTGACGCATGCGATCAAGAGGACAATCGAGACGGCCAGGAACAACGTGCGCAGCAGGGGGCGGACATCTCCGACGGCGGACTCGCGCAGCAGCGTGACATCGCCCTGAATGTGGATTGCGGCCATGCGCGCGGGGAAATTGCGCATGACTTGGCGGGTGACGCGGTCGACATCTTGCGCGGCCTGCTCCAGAGTGACGCCATCTTTATTTTTGAGACGGCCGACCATGCGGTATCCCCAATAGCCTTCGTTTTCATCGGACAACTCGGCGGGCGTCAGGCTCATGGGCACCCAGAGCTGCGTCTGGTCGAGTAGGCCGTCCGCCAAAGGAAAATCGAAACTGCGCGGCATGACGCCGATGATGGTGTACGGTTTGCGGTCGAGGTCGATGGGACTGCCGAGGACGTGGGGATCGCGGTGATAGCGGTTCAGCCATAGGGCATAACTGATGACGGCGAGGGGCTGGTGAGCGTCCTCTTCTTGTTGGGTGAAGACGCGGCCCAGGATCGGACGAACGCCGAGAGTTGGGAACACGCCCGCGGTGAAACGCGCGCCGTCGATTTCCTCGGGAGTTGCACTGCCGGAAAGCTCATAGCTGGCGCCGATGTAGGCGCCCATTGAGGAAAAGGCGCTGGTGGCATTCGAGTAGGTGGCGATCTCACGGGCGGTGACGGGAGTGTTGGGGCCGCCTCCGATGTGATCTCCCAAGAGAACGAGGCGGTCGGGATTGGTGAACGGGAGCGGGCGTAGGAGGATGCCTTCGACCAGCGAGAAGATCGCAGTGGTCGCGCCGATGCCGAGAGCCAGGGT
>JBEKRY010000206.1:0-7742 GCA_049517555.1 Candidatus Sulfotelmatobacter sp.
CGCTGGACGGATTCCGCCGTTCGCGATTTTACTCATATCTGCGATTACATCAGTGACCACGGCACCCCGGCCACTGCGCGGCGTGTTGCGCTCGCCATTCACCACCAGATCGATCTTCTTGCCGAGTTTCCCGAGTATGGGCGGACGGGCCGAAAGCCCGACACGCGCGAACTTGTTTTCAGTGGACTTCCTTACCTTGCCGTGTACCGCATCCATGAAGACGCGGTTGAGATCGTGCGCATTCTTCACGGAGCGCAGGATTGGCCGGAATAGGCCGCGGCGCGAGTCGCGGGGAAGCTTGCGATCCTGCCCGTGATCGTGCACCGCTCAATGGCTGTGGTGATGATGGTGCTCTTCGCTCTCGCTCACCGGGATCACGCAGCCGTGCGCCACTTCGCACACTACGTGCTCGAACTGAATCGTCGTATGAACGATGCGGAAATCGTGCAGAAGGCGGTCTTTCACGTCGCGGAGAATGCGCTCGCTGACTGACGGGGGGATGTCGGCGATGGAGACGTGGCAGGAGAGCGCGTGGGTTTCTGATCCGATGCTCCAGACATGAAGATCATGCACGTCGTTGACGCCCTCGACCGAACAAATGCAGGTCTCAATCTTCGAGAGTTGCATGCCGCGCGGCGTGCCTTCCAGCAGGATGTTGAGGGTCTCGCGCACAATGCCGAGGCCTGACCACAGGATCAGCGCGGCGATGCCGAACGAGAGCGCGGAATCGATCCAGTAATTTCCCGTGACCAGGATGGCCCAGCCGCCGGCGATCACGGCCGCGGTCGAAAGCGTGTCTCCGACTTCATGCAGCAGGGCGCTGCGGATGTTGACGTCGCCGCCCGAGCCGCGGTTCGAACCGGCGACCGAACGGTACAGCAGCAATGAAATCGCTCCATTCATCACCACGCCCGCGGCCGCGACCCACATCATCAAACGGGCCTGAACCGGCTCGGGATGCTGCAGGCGGCGAAAGGCCTCGTAGAAAATGAAGAACGAAACCGCGACCAGCGACGTAGCATTGACCAGCGCGGCCAGCACTCCGGCGCGATGGTAGCCGTAAGTCTTGGTGGAGTTGGCCGGGCGCGACTGGAAATAAACCGCGACCAGCGACAGCAGCAGCGCGAGAAAGTCGGAGAGATTATGTCCGGCCTCGGAGAGCAAGGCCAGAGAATGCGCGCGTATGCCCGCCACGACCAGCAGCGCGATGTAGGCCAGGGTCACGGCGAGCGAGATCTTCAATACCCGCGTGGGTCCGCCCGCGCCATGAACGTGCACGTGCATATTTCCAGTGTAAGGGCGTACGGCGCAGGCTTCAAGCGCCCAAACCGCTACCTCACCGGTTAGCTCTTTATTTCCTTAACTCTTTGTCAGGCTATTGAGATAGCGGTTGTTGTAAAACGTGGTGGTCTTCTGCACGAATTCAAGAATCTTGAACATGCGCTCGCGGCCTTCGCGGTTCATCTCGCGGAACTGGACGGCGACGCCTGAGCCGGGATCGAGTCTGGCCACCACACCCTCCGCCGACAGGCTGGGGTCATCCATCGAGAAACCCAGTTTGATTTTGCTCCCGGGCGCAAGAATGGTGCTGGTTTCTACGTAGCAGCCACCCAGGCTCACGTCTGTGATGTTGGCAAACAATGGGGCTCCGCCCGTCTCAGTCTGCAGTTCGATCGTAACCCGGCACTTCATGCGCGGATGCGAACGGCGGTCCTTGTAGGAGAGTTCCTTCTGCTTTTCCAGATACATGCGGCGGTCGGCCTGGGCCAGCAGTTGTTCGGCATCCTGGCCGTCTTCCGGATAAAGCGCGCGTCCCACGCTGAGCGAGAGAATATCTTCCCCGCAAACTTCGGTGCCTGCCTGCCGGGCCAGAGCCCGCATTTGTTCGGCCTTCTTGCCCGCGGCATCGGCCGACAGGCCAACCGCGATCACCACGAATTCGTCTCCGCCCATGCGCGCGACGTAATCATATTCGCGGGAAGTATCTTTTAACGCCTGGGCAAAGAGGCGCAGCACACGATTGCCCTCCAGATGCCCGAAGCGATCGTTTACCTGTTTGAAACCGTCCATATCGGAAACCATGACGGTCAACGTTGAGTTGTCGCGTTTGCAGCGGGCCAGTTCGCGATCGAGTTGCAGGAAGAGAGAGCGCGCGTTGGGCAGACCTGTGAGGTAATCGGTCACTGCTGAATTTTCTGCCTGCTCGTACTTGAGTGCGTTCTCGATGGACAGCGCCATTTTGCCGCTGACCGCCAGCAGGATGCGCAGGTGATCGGTGGTGAAGGCGTCCCGTTCCCCGCGGTAGAGCGCGAGCACGCCAATCACGCCGGAGACGCCTTCCAGCGGCACGGCCAGCGCCGAGCGCAGCGTGCTGAACTTCGAAGGATCGTTCAGGTATCCCGGCTCCACCGAAGGGTTGCCGTTGATAATTGGTTTTCGATTGTGTGCTACCCAGCCCGAGAGCCCCTGCCCGAGCGGAATCCGCAACGAAGAAAATAATCGATAGTTATCGCCATTCACATATTCGGGGACAAGTTCGGCCTCGCGTTTGATGTAAATGGCGATGGCGTCGTAAGGCACCATCGGCTTGAGTTTCACTGAGAATACGGAAAGAGTTTCGGTCAAGCTAAGGGAAGCGCCCAGATCCTGGCTCAGCTCGAAGAGCGATTGCGCTTCCTGCCGCGCCGCAGCGATCGAAGACAGGAATGTGTTTTCGCGTCCCGCGTAATCTTGGGCGGTGGCGTTTTCGAAACCGGCGGCCGGCTCCAGTCCACGCTCGATCTTGATGGCAGTGGAGAGCGGACCGCTGGGGTCCGACACCGACTTGGCCACAGCGAGCCTTTCGAGGTGCTGGTAGCGCTTCTGCAAAACGTCGACGACCCTCGGGTCGAACGACTTGCCCGACTCGGCGGACAGCTTCTGCATGACATCCTTCAGCGGCAAGGCCCGCCGGTACTGGCGATCGGAGGCCAGGGCATCGAGATAATCGACCGCCGAGAGGATGCGCGCTCCGATGGGAATTTCTGCTCCCTTCAATCCCATGGGGTAGCCGGAACCATCCCACTTTTCGTGGTGGGCGCGAACAATGGGCACCACTGGATAGGGGAAGCGCACGCGTTCCAGAATCTCGGCGCCGACGAGAGTGTGAATCTTCATCTTCTCGAATTCTTCCGGGGTAAGGCGGCCGGGCTTCGAGATGATGTGTTCCGGGACCGCAAGTTTGCCGATATCGTGCAGCAGCGCGGCGGCGTGCAGGGCTTCCAACTCCGGACCTTTCACGCCCAATTCTTTTGCTACTTCGATGGCATATACGCGGACGCGCTGCAGGTGCTCGTGCGTGGTGTGGTCCTTGGCTTCAATGGCCAGAGCCAGAGCTTCGATTGTGCGCAGATGCAGGTTCGCCATTTCCTCGACATGGCGTTTTTCGTCTTCCAGTTTGCCGAGGTACAGGCGATAGGACCGGTAGATCAGATAAACCGCCGGCACCATGAGCAGCGACGTTTCCCAGTTGACGGTCTGGTTGAGCCACGCGACCGTCCCTGCGATCCCGGCTCCCACGAGGTAGTAGGGGAACGACCAGAAATAGCAGTCCACCAGAATCCGGGTAAGCGGCCGGCGCTCGGTTAGCGAGATAACGGTCGCAATCGAGCCCGCGTTGGCGATGAAGTAAACCGTCGCCGACACGCCCAGCAGGATCGGGCGGTTCGAGATCAGCAAGTTCGCCAGCGGGTGGTGATAGACCAGGTACGCCAGCGCCGTCGACACCGCTCCTGCGCAGACGTTGAAGGTGACCTGCAGCGCCTTGGGGCGTTCTGGATACAGGCACTGGGCCAGCATGGAGACCGAACCCAGAATCAAAGTTTCAGTAAAGCTGAGTTCCAGAACTCCAATCAGGATGAACAGGAAATTCACCGACAGAGTGCCGGTGATGCCGGGCAGGTTCACCTTGAGCCGCGACGCCAGAATTGCGATTCCGAGGTAGCAGATGAACTCGGCAATGTTCTTGCTGCTCTGGTGCACTCCGCCGTAGATGAGCGTGCCCAGTCCCGCCATCACCACCAGCGTGATGAATAGCTTGGCCGGTCCGGAGAGTCCTCTCCACGAGCGTGAGTGCTCGGGCAGACCTATAGCGCCGCTGGATGCTCCAGTCATTTGAATAAAAAAGCTTGAATAAAAAAAGCTTCGCGCAAACACACCAAGGCCAGAGGATGCCTAGCCCTTCTCATAGATACCAGCTAACACATTTAGAAACAACATCTTGGGGGATTATTGAAAAACTTCGGTAACCTTTTTCGGAACTGTTAGTGGTTGACAACCATGGGATCATGAGGCTCGGCGGAGGCGAAACCAAATGGACTCGTCGCTTGGAAGTGGTCATCCGGTGCGGTGGTGGGTGTTTCTGGGTGTGGGGGGCCTTCTTTTGCTATCCCGCATGCAGGGGGAACCCGTTTCCCTTCAAGCGCTTGTGACGCCTTCGACCGTCATTATGAAAGACGGGCAGCCGGTCACTTTTGCGGTGCACGGCTTCATCGAGTTCAAATCGCTGGCGGAACTGTTTCCGTACATTGAATCGCAGACCCGGCGCTGGAAAACTAGCGGGGACTTCGACGAGGCGGCGGGCCGGAGTCTGGGCCGCGATTTGCTGCGGCGTGGAATCGAGAGCCGCGCGATTTCGATGGCTGACGAGCGTCCGCTGGAAACGCTGATCACTCATACCCGCGAAGAACTCGAGCAGGCGCTCGCGCAAGTAAAGGAAGCGACGCCGCCCGGCTATGCCGAGGACTTTCTTGCAGTGCAGGAAAAATGGAAACACTCGCTGAATTGTTGGAGCGCTGCTCCTTCGATTGCGGCGCGCGTGCTTTCGAACTGGTATCCGATTGAGGAGGGCATTCGTTTGTACGGCGCGACTTACGATTCGACAGAACATTTCTGGCAGAGCGTGAAATATCACCCGGACGTTACGGCAGCGGGGCTGACGGGGTTGCTGAAGGTGATGGAGGACAGGGATTGGAGGCCGTGGCTGAAGCGGTTGGATGACGATAATAAGCTGTATTTGCCGAATGCGTACGCGGTCGAGTTTCTGCGCCACAATCTAACGCCGGAACGGCTGCGCTGGTTTGGCGAAGAATTTGGGCGTCAGGGAGTGCAGGCCAGCGACCACGCGCGCATGATCCAGCAGCGTGGGACGACACCGTTCCGCTTCACGGCTTATCAGGAGAAGGTATTGTGGGGCGACCTGGCGGATTTATTTCATCTCGTATATCTTTTTTCTCCGTCTGACGATCCCATTCGAAAGATGCTTCAGGCTCAACACTTTGATGGCATCTACCTGGGCGAACGAAAAATGGAATTCATCAGCGAAGATTTTCGCTCGCTGATGCTTGAGATCTGGAAGGTGAAATATCTTGAGATGCTACGATTCGGCGAGGTAATCCGCTCCATTCCGATCGAGATCCGGCTGTCGCACTTCCTCAATGACGGCGACTCGCCGGATATTCCGATTCCGATTTACATCGAATATTTGAATCAGATTCGCGAGCTGGCAAGGGCGGCGAAAAAAGCGCCGGTGCATAACCTGCACGTTCAGTGAGAATCCTAGACTGAATGCGATACGTCTTCCTCGGCCGCGTCGTGATCCGAACTGTCGACGACCGAGACTGGAACTGATCCTTTGCCTCGCCGCATGGCGACAATCCCGGTCCGCACCATCTCGAGCACTCCATACGGACGCAGCACTTCGAGCAGGCCGTCAATCTTATCTTCCGCGCCAGTGATCTCAATGGTTAGCGAGTCGGGGGCAACGTCTACGACGCGGGCACGAAATACGCTGGCCAGTTCCAGCACGTGCGACCGCGCCTCGTGGGTAGCGGCAACTTTAATCATCGCCAGGTCGCGCACGATCGCGGGCTGGTTCGTGATGTTTTCGACCAGCAGGACGTTGACCAGCTTATAGAGATTGGCCTCGATGCGGCGCGCCTGGTCATGGTCGGCCTCGGCCGTGATCGTCATGCGCGAGACCTCGGGCTTTTCCGTGCGGCCCACCGTCAACGAATCGATGTTGAAAGCGCGACGGCGAAAGAGCGAAGCCACGCGCGTCAGCACGCCCGGTTTATTTTCCACGTATACCACGTATGTGTTCAGCATGTTTTCTCTATTCGTTTTCCCTGCCGGCTGCTGCTATTCGTCATTTCTATTCGATACAGCTATTCATCCTCCGCGGTCTCGACGATCTTGCTGGGCCGCCGGATCATCTCGTGCAACGAGGCTCCCGCGGCCACCATGGGATAAACCGTGTCTTCCTGCTCCACGCGGAAGTTGATTAGCACCGGCCCATCATGCTGGCGCGCCGCCCGCACTGCCGGCACCACCTGGGATCGCTCCGTGACGGTAATACTGTGAATGCCATAAGCCTCGCCGAGTTTCGCGAAGTCCGGATTCAGCAGAGGTGTGGCCGCGTAGTTGCGCTCGTAGAAAAATTCCTGCCACTGCCGCACCATTCCGAGGAAACCATTGTTGATGATGGCGATATTAATCTTTAATTTCTCCTGCACAATGGTCGCAAGCTCGCACAAAGTCATCTGGAAGCCGCCGTCGCCAACTACCACCCACACCTCCGCTTCGGGCCGCGCGACTTTAGCCCCAATCGCCGCGGGCAAGGCGAAGCCCATCGTTCCCAGGCCTCCGGAGGTGATCAGGCTGCGCGCCTTTTCATGTTTGTAATATTGCGCTTCCCACATCTGATGCTGGCCCACGTCCGTCACTACTACGGTCTCTCCGTCGCGAGTCTCGCGCCACAGATCGTTGATCACGTGCGCCGCATAGAGGTGTCCGCTGTCGGGCAGGTTCTGAATGTCGCGCACCGCGGCATCACCCTTCAGTTTGTCGATGGAGTCGAGCCACTCGCTGCGGTCGATGGTTTCGACCTTCGGCAACAGCTCATGCAGCACTTCCCGCAGATCGCCCACCAGCGGCACATCGACCTTGACGTTCTTGTTGATCTCCGCCGGATCAATTTCGATATGAATCTTTTTGGCATTGGCCGCGTAGGTCTTCAGATTGCCGGTCACGCGATCGTCGAATCGCATGCCGAAAGCCAGCAGCAGGTCAGCCTCTTGAATGGTGTGGTTCACCCAGGCCTCGCCGTGCATGCCCATCATGCCGAGATTGAGCGGATGAGACGCCGGGAACGCGCCGAGACCTAGCAACGTGAGCGCAACTGGAATGCCCGCCTTCTCGGCGAATTCGCGCACTTCCGCCATGGCTCCGGAAATGATGATGCCGTGCCCGGCCAGAATCACGGGCCGCTTCGAGTTGTGAATTAATTCGAGAGCCTGCTCATATTCTTTCAACTCCGGCGACAGATCCGGCCGATAGCCCGGCAGTTGCGGCCTGGCCGCTTCCCAGTCGAACTCGCAGGTGGTCTGCTGCGCGTCTTTGGTGATATCGATCAAAACGGGTCCCGGCCGGCCGGAGCGCGCGACATAAAACGCTTCGCGAACCGTCCGCGCCACTTCGCTCGCATGGGTCACCAGATAATTGTGCTTGGTGATTGGCAGCGTGACACCAGTGATATCAGTTTCCTGAAACGCATCCGACCCGATCAGTTTGCTCCCCACTTGTCCGGTGATGCACAC
Source organism: Candidatus Sulfotelmatobacter sp. (assembly GCA_049517555.1). Lineage (GTDB taxonomy): Bacteria > Acidobacteriota > Terriglobia > Terriglobales > Acidobacteriaceae > Sulfotelmatobacter. Next base: position 7,635 of record JBEKRY010000206.1, read on the forward strand.
AATCGGCGACGAATCGAGCATGGCCGTAGCGATTCCCGTGACCATGTTGGTCGCACCCGGACCAGAGGTCGCGACCGCGACCCCCACCTGCCCACTGGCACGAGCGAA
>JBEKRY010000207.1:0-7671 GCA_049517555.1 Candidatus Sulfotelmatobacter sp.
GTCTGGTCTTCGACGACGACGAAGCGGACGAAGTAGCGGCCGGAGGCGAGGCGCGAGCTCATGAGATTGTGGCGCGAGAGCATGCGGTCGAGGACGAAGGCCATGTCGTCGTCTTCGAAGAATTGGTTGACGGCGAGCATGCGTTTTGCGGCTTCGGGCTTCGAGCTTTCGGCTTCCGAGGGGATTGTCTCGGCGGCTAAAGCCGCAACAGAGAGGTCGCGTGACGCGGCGCTAAAGCGCCGCTCTTCCACATCCGAACGCCGCTCCTGCACCTTTGAACGCTGCTCTTCCACCTTTGACCGTAAATCCATGATTTCTTCGGCTACGGCGAAGACGCCGGGCTTGCTGGGGACGATCAGGAGGCTGTGATGGGAGTCGCAGCGGAACCAGCGCGACCAGTGGAGGCGGCGATAGTCCAAGGGACGATCGAAACCGTGGCGCGCTAGCGACTCTGTGACGAGACGAGTTAGGCCTTCCATTACGAGACTCCTAAATCTGTTGCCGGATCCTGCTGCCGTGAAATGTTGTTCCCCGGGGGAGGGTCGGGGAACGGTCACCGCACTTTATTCGGCTTGCTGAATCGGCTTCCGGCTTCCGGCTTTCGGAGTTCGGCTCCGGTGCGGAATAACCTGAAGGCTGAACTGCTCTTGAGTTAAGGTTTGGGGCGCCGGGCTTACGGATCTGGAAGCCCGAGCGCCTGAACCTTGTTGCCTGCGGAGGGCGCCGAGTCACCTCTGGCTGGGAGCCGGACCGCACAGTTTCTAGCAAGTGGTGCGTACTGCCTGGAAATTCCGTCCCATTCCCGTGAGGCGGAAATTTCGTCCTTGGATTTGCAAAGTTACTCCCGCGGATTGTGCCTGTCAAGGAAGAAACACTACAGGTTGTATCCCTAGCAATGACGGGCTTGGTGCGGGGTTAAGGCCTGATTTTCCACATTATGGAAAAGGGAAGGCGGTTGGCGTGAGTGGATAGTGGTCAAAAGATTCCCCTTTTGGGACGTATTTTCACGGCGGGGGCTTGGTTTGCCGCGGGTGTTTCAGTCGTACCGGGGACCGCACTACCGCCCCGTTCGGGCTCACATCAGACGAAAGGCGGAGGCAGAGGGGCGCACGCGACAGGGTTGCGGAAGTTTGCGTCGGACACGGGAGGGCTCGTCAGGACGGGCGTTTTCTTGACGGGCGATGAGCTGGCTCTCGCGTTGCTGGCTGGGGAGCGGTGGTTTGCCGAGTTTAACTTCTTCGATTTCGAGGGGCTCGAAGTTCAGGCGGCTCGGCGTTGGTTCGTTATGGCCGGATTCGGTGCTGGTGGATTCGGCCGACAGGGGCGTTGAGAGGGACATCGGGACATAGATGTCCTCAAAGATGCGGCGCGGGGCGATGCTGAGGACGCCGTCGGAGGATTCGACGAGGTAGTCGCCTTTGCGTCCGCAGTGCTGGCGGCCGAGGTGATCGACGAAGCTGAGAGAGGAACTGAGTTGTTTGGCTTTGATCAAGAAGCGTGTGCGATACGTCTTCCATTCCACTGGTTTCATGGCGTGCGACCCGAGAGCGTGTGTGCTGCGTGACGGTTGAACTGATTCGAATGTTTTGTGAGAGCGAGGGTGACTGTACGAGGGAAACGGGCGCGGGTCAATTCAGTATTTTTGGTGCAGTTGAGGAAAAAGGTGGCGGCGGATTTTCGCGGGGCGGCAAGCGTGGGCAAAGGAGTAAGAGAGAAGTCGTGGGAGCATTGGATGGCTCCATTCTCGTGTGAGAAGTGCGACGCGGTGGAAATCGGGTGGAAGTATCGGGAGGAATGTCCACAGGGCGTGCACAGGAAATGCAGAAAGGCGGGAGAGAATCAGCAGCGATCCGTGGCGAGTTTCTCCGAGCGCTCGCGCAAGAAGTTTTAACCACAGAGGACGCAGAGGGATTAGTGCTGTTTGAACCAGGCTAAGAGACGACGTTCGAATTCTTGCGGGGAAGTGCTGTAGGCGCCGCAGTGGTCGGCGTGGGGGACTTCCCAGAGCTGAGTGTGGGGATTGCGGGCGTGGATGACTTGCGAATGGCGGACTGGGATATTGCTATCGATTTCGCCGTGAATCAGGAGAACTGGAATGTCGGTTCTGCCGACGGAATCTTCGGGGGAGACTTCTTGCATGTTGAGGTGGTATTTCAGGCGGGCGCGGAGGAAGGCGATTTCTACCAGGGGTCGGAGGATGGTGCGTCCTACCCAAGGACCGAGGTGGAAGGGCTGTCCCATGCGGTCGTAGGCGATCTCGCGAAAATTGGCAAACGAGGATTCGGCCGCTACGGCGCAGAAGTCGGGGTGCGTGTCGAGGGATTGAAGCAGTTGGGCTGCGCCCATGGACTCTCCGAGGGCGAAGATGCAGCGGGGATGGAGCTCATCGTGAGGGCGGAACTGGTTTCCGAGGAAGTCGACCCATTGGTGGATGTCGTTGCGCTCGAGCAGGCCGTAGGTCGCGAGTTGGCCGCCGCTGGTGCCGTGGGCGCGGGAGTCCGGCATGAGAACCATGTATCCGTGAGCGAGGAAGAGTTGCGCATAGCTGGTCATGCCGAGGCGATTGTCGCCGAGACCGTGGAGCAGGAGGACGGCGTCGTGGTTGGGGTGGCGCGGAAGGATGAGCCAGGCGCGCAGGGTGACGGCGTCGTGAGTGGAGATGGAGACATCGACGATGGTGGCATTCAATTCTCTCGCGATGTTCTGCGTGGCGATATCTTCCTCAACAGTGAGTGAACGGCGGGCGGGGTGGAGAGTGCCGTCGGCCAGGTAGATGCCGCCGATGGTGCAGAGGGTCAGGTAGAGGATTATGGCTAAGAGTGAGTAGCGGGCGCGGCGGGTGAGGAGCATGGTCTGTGAGATGGTACGGCGGGAGGATGGAGAGAGTTCCGCGGTGCGGGCTTGCGGCAGTGCCGAAAGTCAAAATCCCCACCCTGTCGCGGAATGCGCGACAAGGGTGGGGCACCCACTTTCATCTACACGCTCTTAGCGATGCGCCAAGGCGGGTTCGTTGGCAGTCTTGCTGGCTTTGAAGGTGGCGTAGCGTTTGTTGATTTCGTCCCAGTTGATGGCGTTCCACCAGGCAGCTAAGTATTCGGGACGGCGGTTGTTGTATTTGAGGTAGTAGGCATGCTCCCAGACATCGTTGCCGAAGATGGGGAAGTGGCCCACGCTGAGGGGACTGTCCTGATTCGGCGTCGACATAATGTGAAGGTCGCTGCCGCCTTTGCTGGCCAGCCAGACCCATCCGCTGCCGAATTGTTTTACGCCGGCGTCGTTGAATTTGGTTTGGAAATCTTTGAAGGTGCCGAAAGTCTTGGTGATGGCTTCGGCGATGGGGCCGGTGGGATCGCCTCCGCCCTGGGGTTTCATGATTTTCCAGAACATGGTGTGGTTGACGTGGCCTCCGCCATTGTTGCGGACGGCGCCGCGAATGTCTTCAGGGATGGCGTTGAGGTCGCGGATGAGATCTTCGGCGGACTTGCCGGCGAGTTCGGGATGCTTTTCGAGGGCGGCGTTCAGATTCTTCACGTAGGCGGCGTGGTGCATGTCGTGGTGAAGAGTCATCGTCTGCTTATCGATGATGGGTTCGAGTGCGTCGTAGGCGTAGGGGAGTGCTGGTAGTTCGTGAGCCATGATAGGTCCTCCAAGGTTTGAGATGACGGGGCGTTACTTTTCGATGCAAGTTTGGATGGAGATGATTATAGCGCGGGGGGAAGCAGATTCCTCTGTCCCTCGCGTTTGCTCGGGGGTCGGAATGATAAGTTTCTTTAGTTCTTAGACTCTGCTGGCCAGGTACTCGCAGACGCGGAGGATGGTGTCGCGCTGGCCGTCGTTGAGAGTGAGGAATTCGAATCCGTAGCGAAGGCCCTGGCGGTAGCGGACGATGGCGCGGACTTTAATGGGATAGGTGGTGAGGGGTAAAGGGATTTCCAGGGTGACGATTTCGCCGGGTTCGAGGCTGCCGGTGAGGGTGGCGCCGATGCCGTCCTGACCCATTTCGGTGGAGCGTCCCCAGCAGCTGCGGAACTCTCCGGCTTGAAACATTTTAACTTGCAGGCGAACGTCGAGAGTGAAGCGGGGAAAACGGCGGGTGAAGGTGACTTTGGCGGCCGGGGCATTGGCGGGCACGCGGGTGCCGGTTCCGGAGTCGGAAGCTCCGGCGGCGGCGGCTAGGGCTTTTTTTTCTTTACTCATTCCGCATCACGCGTCATTCGTTCACCCAACTCGTTGTCCCAACTCATTCACCCAACTCAGTTGGTCGTAATCGCTAGTCGCCAATGGTTAGTTGCCGTGGAGCAGGTAGCCGGGCTCGAGTGGGAGCTTGCCGGCGACCTTGACGACCGCCACGCTGCTGTTAATGGCGTAGACATCGACGACGCCCACGGCGCCGGGGATGGCTGCGACCTTGTTGACCAGATCTTCGTCGGAATCGGCGATCATGATGAGGGGATGGCCAGCGCGGCCTTGGTTGGCGGAGGCAATGATCTCTTTCACATTGGCTTCCGACAGTTCGTATACCTTTTCGAGAAACAACTTCATTTCGGGCGAGCCGGGGTTGCGCATGACAAAAGTGACGGATTTTCCGTCAGGCCAGTGGTTCGTCTGGCCCTTGCAGACCTTGACGAGATCGGGCAAGGCCATGGCGGATACGGAGTTGGACTTGTTGGAGACGAGCGCGAGATCGCGCGCAGCCGCCAGTGGGACGCTGGCCGCGAGAAATAGACAGACGCTTAAAGTTCGACGGTGGAACACACGCTTTCTCCAGCAAGGCGGAACCGGCCTTGCAGTGATTTTCGTCGAAAGGGGTCACCGGCTCAACGTCACTAAGGTCATGTACCTCAGGGGCTGGGCCCCTTTGAAAGGAAAGGCTTTATCGCAGTGCTGCAGGCGCTACTCCACCCCGAAAGGTTCGGAGTCTCACGGAGGGCTGGTTTTTCAGCGGTTTACTGTAGTGACTTGACCCAGAGTCAGGTATAAGCTACAGGGGCTTGGCAAGTCGCGGAGGATAGGGTAGGCTATGCCTTCTCCTCATACAAGGATAGCCCGAGGATCAACTCCCCCATGACGAACCGCGTAACCTACGCTCCCCACGATTTCCAGAAGATGTGCAAGCAGGCCGAGAGAGACCACGAGTCGAAGAAGCTTGTGGTGCTGATGGATCGCGTGAAGCGGCAAATCGCCGAGCGCGAAAGCCCGGATCTGATGGTCGAACCTTCGAAGCTTCCGGTGAAATCGGCGGGCGGCGACTCGAGTGGTGGATTGCGGACGATGCGGCCCCTCAGCTCTGTCTAGCGATAATTGCCAAAACGATTTTCTGGTTCTTATTCCCTAGGCGTATTCCCCAAGCTTATTCCCCAACTCATTCCCAATCCAAATTCTTGAATTCGTTTCCTCAATGTATGGAGACGAAAACTTTTCTCTTGGCACATCTTAGTTTTGCGCTAGAATGGGCGGGCTTTTCGGTGGGCTCGCCTACTGGCCGTGGTGAGTCTTCCGTGTGCCTTCCCCCAGGAGGTTGTGGATGTACCGGCCTTATTCGAGTTCCGAGGCGGACCCTCGTCCGTTCCGTGACGTGGAGTCCCAACTCCGCGACCTGACGCAAGATTTCGCAATGTCCTTCAACACAGGAAACTATGATCAGGCTGCGGGTCTGTTCGCGACCGACGGCGTACTGATGGCGCCGCACTATGAGGGAGCGAACGGGCAGAAGGCAGTGGAGCGCTTGCTGCGGCAGTTGAGTGACGCGGGCTATGGCGATCTGCGCCTGGAGACTACTCGTGTGGAGCATTCCGGCGATATGGCAATGGAGATTGGACGCTTCTCCGCAGTAGTGCGGAAGGCGGACGGAACTGCCGTGCCGGAGCGCGGGAAATATGTAAAGGTATGGCGGCGGCTGGGAGCGTGGCGGCTGGTGGCGGACTGCTGGAGCCGGACGCCGTTGGCGGTCAGCGATCGGGCGGCGTAAGCTGCCGTGCGCGGGAGGTGAAGCGCAAGTTTCGTCCGATGCGGAATCGAGATCTGCACTTGCCGGGCGCGGGGACTACAGCGTAGGTTCGGGGGGACATGAGCGAGGAAAGAGCGGCGACGCCGGGAGCGACTGAACTCAGGCGTGGGGCGGGAGCGGCGGTCGATCCAATTCCGGCGGATCGCATTCAGGCTAATGCAATTCGGTGTGACCCAATTTTGGCTGACCCAATTTTGGCTGACCCGGGGCAATATTGTCCGAACTGTTCGGCGAGATTGCGGGAGAGCCGGTGCAAGTTGAAGTGTCCGCAGTGCGGGTTTTATTTGAGTTGCTCGGATTTTTATTGAGCGAGCTGTCAGCTCTCAGCTTTCAGCAAGATCAAAATCGGTTTCACGCCCGCCTTGCATCAGATCTTTTCCCAGTACATCTGGTTTCCTGGCCTGACAGGTTTGCCGGGTTCCGTCTACAATTGGGGCGAGTTGGAAATCATAATTTAGGAGACGATTATGCAACGCAAGGCTAGCGCAGTTTGGAAGGGCGGGTTGAAGGATGGGAAGGGAACGATTTCGGCGCCGGGCGGAGCGCTGAACAATACGCAGTATTCGTTTGCGTCGCGATTTGAAAACGGGGCGGGGACGAATCCCGAGGAACTGATTGCGGCGGCGCATGCGGGATGTTTTTCGATGGCGCTGTCGGCGCAACTGGGCGGGGCGACTCCTCCTTTGACGCCGGAGAGCATTTCGACCAATATCACGCTAACCATGGAGAAGCTGGATTCGGGATGGACGATTACCGAGAGCCACATTGACGTGGTGGGGAAAGTTCCGGGAGCGGATGCGGCTACGTTTCAGAAGTATGCGGAGGCGGCGGAGAAGGGATGTCCGGTGTCGAAGGTGCTGAATGCGAAGATTACGATGACGGCGAAGCTGGAGTAGAAATGCTGAATCAATCGTTCAAAGCCAAGTTGCAGAAGAGCACTGCAAAGGGCGGTTGGACTTTTGTCGTTTGGCCCGACTCAGTCCGTTTTTTCAGAACTCGTGGATTGGTTAAGGTGAGGGGCACGATTGATGGTCATCCGTTCAGGAGCTCCTTTATGGCGTTGGGCGACGGCAGGCATAAGTTGCCGGTCAAGGGGGAGATTCAGAAGGTGATCGGCAAACAAGCGGGTGACACGGTGACTGTGCTGTTGCAGGAGCGGCTGTCCAAGACCAAGTAAGCCGCACGGGAAGTTTGACAGGGGACATCGTGTCTGTAGAATAGAAATGTAGATCTTCCTGACACGGCGGCTTTCGGGCTGCCGCTGCTATGTAGGTTCACTTGCCATCGTGGCGGAATTGGCAGACGCGCATGGTTCAGGTCCATGTACTCGCAAGGGTGTGGGGGTTCGAGTCCCTTCGATGGCACCAAGCTTTAAAAGACATTGTTGAATTTTGATTGCTGATTGTTGATTAAAATCCCCGGGCACGAGGGCTTTCAATCAGCAATCGGCAATTTTCGCGGCAGGAAACAGCAGGTCCCTCCACTACGCCGTCGCTGACGCTCTGGCTTCGGTCGGGATGACAAGGCGGGGAGATTTCATCAAAACGTGAAAAAGGCGATCTCTGGTTGGAGATCGCCTTTTTGCAATAAGGGGATGGTCTACAGCGGCTGGACGTTCTCAGCTTGCCAGCCCTTGGGGCCCTTGGTCACGTCGAACTGCACGG
>JBEKRY010000208.1:0-7576 GCA_049517555.1 Candidatus Sulfotelmatobacter sp.
CGACGGCGAGGACGAGCGCGGCGAGAAGGGAACGGAGTGGCATTGCTGGCGCAATTCTCTCTCTGCGCTGCTTCGATAGCAAGGCAAATACGGCCACTGGCGGGGAAAGGCAGGCGGCCTGCGGCCGCTGACCGGGTCCCTTCGCCTTTAGCTCAGGGCAGGCTCCGACCGGGCCCCACATAATCCTGTCTTACTTTCGACGTCTTACTTTCGACCTGAGACGAAGGGGTTTCCGGCGATCAGGTAGCGCAGGGGGGCTTCGGTCGCTTTGGAGATGCCGATGCGGGGGGTGATTTTGATTTTGCGGGCTCGGTATCCATCGTCGCCGATCCAGAGGCTACTGGCGGAGGAGGTGAGATCGCCGCCGTTGTCGCGGACGCGGGTGATGGAGAAGGCTTCGGAGAGACGTCCGGGACCGCTGGTGAGTTTGATCAGGTCTTTGATTGGACCTCTGATTGGGATTTCCATGCTGGGTTTCTTGGGATCATGAATTTCGAGGTCGCGGGCTCGGGCCATTTCTTCTACGCCGGAGAGCGGTTCGAGGGCGCGGAACAGAACGCCTCCGGCTTGGCCTTCCGATTCGCAGGAGACGTTGAGACAGTAGTGGGTGCCGTAGATGAAATAGACGTAGGCGTGGCCGGGTGGTCCGAACAGGACGGAAGTGCGGGCGGTGTTGCCGGCGGCGGCGTGGGAGGCGGGATCGTTTTGGCCGAGGTAGGCTTCGACTTCGACGATGCGGGCGGTGAGAGGGGATTTTCCGCGTTTACGAACCAGCACCTTGCCCAGGAGTTCGCGAGCGACGCGGCGCGGATCGCGGCCGTAAAAGGCGCGAGGCAGGGGATGGATCTGCGGGGCGACGGCCGAAGTTTGCGACTTAGGCATGCGGAAGGAATTCTAAACGCAAGGGGAAGAGGTTGTCGGCTCGGCGGGCGAGAGCCCGGGGCTGATTCGGTCGTTGTTGGTCTTTACCGCGAAGTCGAGATGGGGCGGCGTGGCCGGGCCAATCCCCACCCTTCGACAAGCTCAGGGCAGGCTTTCTCGCAAAAACGCGAGAAATGGGGCACCCACTTTGTGAGATAGAAGCTCCGTTGATCGCGGGCGCTAAAAGCACTGCGGCATCCTAAAGACGCTAGATCGGCTGGGGGTCGGTGTTTTTTGCGGTGGTGATGTTGGAGGGGGTGTCGTCGAAGGACTTGCCGGGTTCGAAGGCGACCTTCTCGTGCTTGGCGCCGACTTTGCGGATCGCGTCATGCCAGCCGTCGTCCCAGGCGATGCGGGCTTCTCCATCGACGAGCGTCCAAGTGCCGTGGGGAGGGCCGAGAGTCTTTCTGGCGGTTCCGTCGGCGTCGAGGGTGATGTAGAACGTGCCGCCATTGTCGCCCTCACCGACTTGCCACTTGCCTACGAAATGCGCGCGGGTGGGCATCATGGTGAAGTCCGATGCGGCGAATTCAATTCGATCGATGTCGGCGGGAAGCTTTTCGCGGTGGCCGTCTTTGTAGACGATCGCAGCCGGGGGCTTGACGTCGATACGGGTGATTTCGGCCATGGAGAGGCTTTGGCGGTGACCGTCTTTGTAGACGATGACGATGGATTGGCGATCGTCGGCGAGCGCAGGTTTGGCAGCGGCGGCAAAAGCAACAAACAGGGTTACAGCAGCGATCACTCCTCGGGTTAGACCGCGCATCGTTTTCCTCCAAAGGGCAGACGGGACTCTACGATACATGCTCCCCATGTCATGATACGAATACTCGGCAGGAATAGTTCCTGCGGGTATGGATCTAATGCTGACCTTACGCTGACTAGGGTTCGATCTTCCTGGCGTCGCCGACATTGTCCGGTTTGTCCGAGAATGTGGCGCCGGGGGCGAAGGCAAATTTTTCGTGCGCCTCGCCAATCTTGCGGATCGCGTCGTGCCAACCGTCGTCCCAGCTGATGCGGGCTTCGTCGCCGACCACGCTCCAGATGCCGTGACTGGCGCCGAAGGACCGGCTGGCTTCACCGTTCGATTCGAGCTTGATGAAGAAGGTTCCGCTACTCCCGTTGCCGACTTCCCATTTGCCCAGGAAATAATCCGGCCCAACGGTGGAGTCGCTGGCGCCTGTGAACTCGATGCGGGCGACGTCCGACATAGCGAAAGTTTGCTGGTGGCCGTCTTTGAAGATGATCACGATTGAGACCTGGGCATCGGATGGGGCCTGGGGTGGTTTGGGGCTGGCGGCGAGTGCAGCTACGGTCAGCAGTGTGACGGCGAAAATCGTTCCGACCAGGTTCAGCATGGCGATTCCTCCTTCGGAGAGATGATGCAGAGGCGGCCGCTTCCGTTGTGCTGGCTTAGGCGGCGCCTTTGGCGGATTCTTTCAGGTAGGCCAGGACTTCTTCGGCGTGGCCTTCGGGCTTCACTTTTTCGAAGATGTGTTGAATCTTGCCGGTGGGTCCGATGATGAAAGTCGTTCGCGCGACTCCCCAGACTTTCTTGCCGTACATGTTTTTTTCTTTCATGACGCCGAAGGCTTCGGCGACTTTCTTGTCGGCGTCGGCGAGCAGGGTGAAAGGGAGGCTGAATTTGTCCTGGAATTTCTTTTGCGCTTTCGGGGTGTCGGGGGAGATGCCGAGCAGCACGGCGCCAGTCTTCTGCATCTTTTTGTAGGTGTCGCGGAATTCGCAGGCCTCGATGGTGCAGCCGGGCGTGTCGGCGCGGGGATAGAAGTAGAGAACAATCGTTTTGCCGCGCAGGTCTTTCAACGCGATTTCTTTTCCGTTCTCGTCCTGCAAAGTGAAGTCGGGAGCCTTATCATTGATGTTCATGGCGATGTTCATGGGAGTTTCTCCGGGATCGAAGTCAAACGCGGGGAATGCCGTGGCCACGGCATCCGGGCAGTTGGGTTCCATCAAGATTTTACACTTCATTTTGGGCTTCATTTCAGATTGCGGGATGTTTGGTAGTGGTGCAGTTTGGCTTTCGCGCGAGGCCAGAGAAACGGGAGATCCCTCTCTCCGCCTGGAAAGCGGCTCCGCTCGGGATGACCAGGCTGTCCAGCAGCCCAAACTGCGCAACAACCGGATTTTTCGGCGCGGGGCGTTAGCCGTCGCGCTGCTTGGCAGTGTGGTTTGCTGCAGCGGGTTCGTATCGGCGCAGGAAGAGCGGCCGCAGATCACGCCCGGAGAGCGGAAAGTTGCCAAGAAGAAAGAGACGGGGCCGCGGGCGATAGGCGTGCTGCAAATGACGGCGAGCGGCAAGACGACGCTGGTGCCGATCGCGATTCTGATCGACGGCAAGTTCTGGGACGCAACCGAGTACAAGGCTGATCCCGTTCCGATGGCGCTGGAGCCGGGGACGGTCTACGAGGCGGAACGAAGCGGGAGTTCGCTGGGGCTGTTCACGGTGAACACCGCGCTGCATAGTAAGGCGGTGAATGTGGTGAGTCCGTGGATCGCGACCGGGAGGTGGGTTCCGGCGGGGAGCGAGCCGGTGAAGACCGCGAACAAGGCGGGGACGGTGCCGGTGGGAATCGATACCAGCGATGCGCCGCCGCGGCTGACGCGGGATCCGACGAAAGTAAACGCGCCGGCTGCCGCGGCTTCTGCGCCGGCTTCGACTACACCTTCTTCTGGGCCTTCTTCTACAACTTCTTCTACACCCCAGACGGGTACATCTGGCTCAGGGGATGAACCGCCGCGCTTGAAGAGGAGCGATCCGGCGCCGGAGTCGGCGCCGTCGGCCGGATCGAGTCCAGCGGGGTCGACGCAGGTGGGGTCGACGCAGGCAGGTTCGGGGCAGACAGGTCAAGGGCAAGCCGGGACGGGCTCGACGACGACGGCGGCGGGAGCAGCGAAGGGCGGCGACTCCAAGGCGCCGGATGCCAAGGCTGCCGATCGTTCAAAGGTGGCGGCGAACGTGCCAACTTCCGACAGTGGAGCGGATGAAGGCAGCCGGCCGCGGCTGCGGCGCGGAAAGCCGGTCGACCCGCTGCCCGAGGATGACGTGCCGGGTTATAGCAAGCCGGGCGCCGGAGTGCCGAGTGCATCAGCGACGGCGGATGCAGGAAAGACTGCGGCCGCGACCGACACGGCGCCGGTGGAGACGGTTCCTGCAATTTCGGATGCAAGCGGCCCCACGCCCAAGTCGTTCGCGTACGAGTGGCTGAAGGACGAAGAGGGAGAGCGACGGCAGCAGGTGGTGGCATTGGCCAAGGAACAAGTGCGTGCGTATGTTGAGGCTCGGGCGCGGGCTCGCATCTTGCCGAAACCGGCAGGCGCGGCGGGGGCGCGGCAGACTTCAGCCGGGAAAACGGCTGTGGGAGCGTCCGCGAAAACTAGTTTAAAGCTCAAGGACCCGATTCTGGAGAACGAGCAGATGACCACGTTCGACGTTTGGGTCTCCAACCAGCCGATGATCGTGTTCAGCGCCGAAGCGCATATGCCGCCGCCGGCTGCGGGCAGTCCGCACGCGGACGTGGACGCTGAGCTGCGGTATTCGATCCTGCTGGTGGTTTATCCCGACATCTATAACAACCTGCATAAGGTTTATGCGGGAGTTACGGATAAGTTCCATCTCGACCTGACACCTCGTTTGGAGTTGATTGACGCGGTGGATGCGGATGGCGATGGGCGGGGGGAACTGTTATTCCGCGAGATTTCGGATGCGGGCACGGGCTGGGTGATTTATCGGCCGACGGCGGACAAGTTGTGGAAGATGTTTGATAGTTTGAAGCCGGAATGAGTGCGGGGCCGCTTTTTTGTGATGGCGAGTACGTTTCCCGGACCTTTGGCGATGCTATTCACGGCGCATTCCGCAGTTTAGAATGTCGGTCGGTACGGGCATGCTGGTCTGGCGAGAGATCCCTTCGGCTTCGCTCAGGGCGGGCTCTTCCCTTCGCCTGAAAAACGGCTCCGGTCAGGATGATGCCTCGTCGGGGGCCGGCGGCCTTGGATGCTGTACGTACATCGCTGCGGCAATGCAGTCCCTGAAGGAGATTCAGTCGAGTTGCGTTTGACACGGCGCAAGTTTGTGCAATCGATGCTCGGGGCCGGAGCGGCCGCGGGACTGCCAGTTTTATTCTCGGGGTGCAGCGGATCTTCCAAAGCGATCACGGCGGCCAAGGCTGGCAGCGCGGTGCGGCAATTCAGTTCCTCCGCCGAGACTGTGTTTCCCAAGGGATTCTTCTGGGGCACGGCTACGTCTGCTTACCAGATTGAAGGCGGGTGGAATGAAGACGGCAAGGGCGAGTCCATCTGGGACCGCTTCGCGCATACTCCCGGCAAAATCAAAAATGGCGACACGGGCGATGTGGCTTGCGATTCGTATCATCGCTGGCGCGAAGACATTGCGCTGATGCGGGCGATGCATTTGAACAGCTACCGGTTTTCGATTGCGTGGCCGCGGATTCAGCCGTCCGGGTCGGGAGCCGCGAACGCCCAGGGCGTTGGGTATTACAGCCGGCTCGTGGATGCGCTGCTGGAGGCGCGTATCCGGCCGCTGGTCACGCTCTACCACTGGGATCTGCCGCAGGCGCTCGACGATGCGGGAGGGTGGCTTAATCGGGACACGGCTGCCCGTTTCGCAGATTACGTGGACCTTGCCGCGCGCGCCTTGGGCGACCGCGTCAACGACTGGATATTGTTCAACGAACCTTCCGTCTTCACCTACAGCGGATACCTTGACGGCGAGCACGCGCCGGGACACAAGAGTCTGCTGGATTTTCTGCGGGCCACGCATGTGGTGAATCTGGCGCAGGGCGCTGGGTTTCGGGCGCTGAAGGCAGCGAGACCTCAAGCGCGCGTGGGAACCGCTTTCAATATGTCGGCGTGCGAGCCGGCAACGGATTCCGAGGAAGACAAGCTGGCGACCGAGCGGGCGCACGCCATTACGAACACGTGGTTTCTGGAGCCGGCACTGCGTGGGCGCTATCCGGAGGCGCTTACGTTTTTGCCGGAGACGGCGATGAGGATTCAGCCGGGCGACATGGAGAAGACGCGGGCGCCGCTGGATTTTGTGGGGATCAATCTGTATTACCGGACGATCGCTTCCGCGCCGGGCGCGATGGAACGGGTCTCGCACGCGCAGGATTGGCTGTTTCCGGTGAAGATGGATGGTGGACAGCAGGGAGCGAAGACTGATTTCGGCTGGGAGGTCTGGCCGAAAGCGCTGTATGACATGGTCATGCGCATCACGCGCGATTACGGGCGACCGGTGATCGAAATTACCGAGAGCGGGTGTTCGTATAACGACGGGCCGGATGCGAGCGGAGCGATTCATGATGGGCGGCGGATTGCGTATCACCGCGAGTATCTGGCGGCGCTGGGGCAAGCGATCGCGGACGGGGCGGACGTGCGCGGATATCATGCGTGGAGTTTGCTGGATAATTTCGAGTGGGCGGAAGGGTTCAGTCAACGGTTTGGGCTGGCCTATGTCGACTTCAAGACGCAGCAGCGCACGATAAAAGATTCGGGAAAGTGGTATGCGAAAGTGGCCAGTGAGAATCGTGTGTAACTACTGCGAGGCGGCGCTGTTCGGAATCTTCATCCGGTCACGCTCTTCGGCCAGCTTTCTCTGCAGAGCCGGATTCACGAGCGAGACCGGAACGTCCATGTCTCCGACCTTGAACTCTGTCGGGTCGAAAGTTGCGAAGCCATCTTTTTCGCCCATGTGGCCGGAGATCGTCACCCAGACTTGCTTGCCGGCAATCTCGGTAAGAAACTTGCCGTGAACGATGTCGCCGTCCATGGTGACCTGCTGGTCTTTAATGTCGGGTGTGCCGCTGCCAAGATTGGAATCTGGAGAAAGAGATGCGCTTCCGGCGGTGCTGCCGAGCATTTGCGCGACCGCGGCGCTGATTTCGTCGGAGTTGGCTGGTGTGCCGGCTTTGGAGCTTTGCGATGCCGAACCGGGCTGCGATGCGGTCTGTATAGGTTGAGGAGTTCGAATTCCGGCGGCTCCGCTCGGCGATGAAAACTGTGGGGACTGCGGAGGCTGTGTTATTTTCTGCTCGGCGGATTGCGCGTGTTCAGCAGTAGCCGCGGAAGTTTGCGGCTGAACCACCGGCGCAGGCCTCTTCAAGACGAGAACAATCGCTATCAACGATGCCACTAGGGTTGCGAGGCTGATGATGCGGTCGAGCTTGAGTTTCATGGCGATTCGATCCCGTCTTCCATCGTACCGGGATCACGAGGACGTTTTTAGATGACGAAAGTGATGGGTCGCAGATGACTATGTGGGCTACTTCAGCTTCTTGGCCAGCAGTTCATTTACGATTTGCGGGCTGGCTTGGCCTTTGGAGGCTTTCATGACCTGGCCGATGAAGAAGCCGAGCATGGTGGTTTTTCCGGCGCGGTACTGCTCTAACTGCCTCGGGTTGGCGGCTAGGACTTCGTCGATGATTTTTTCGAGAGCCGAGGTGTCGGTGGATTGCTGCGGGCGGCCTTCTTCTTCATAGATTGCGGGGAAATCTTTGGCGCGCTCGAAGGCCAGGTCGTAGAGATCTTTTAGCATTTTGCCGGAGATGGTGCCGGATTCAACCAAGTCGGCGGAGGCTGCTACGCCGCGCATCGAAATCGGGGACTGCTCGATTGCGAT
>JBEKRY010000209.1:0-7566 GCA_049517555.1 Candidatus Sulfotelmatobacter sp.
CAGCAGGAAAGCGAACGTCGCGCAGAAAAACACGACCGCCGCTCGCAGCAATACCGGATTCGTCAGAATCCTCACCAGAGCCCTCCGTACCAGTGCAGAAATCGATTGCCGAAGAAAAACGCGATCATTGCCATGCTTCCGAGAAAAACGCCAAACGGCATCTGATAATTGCGGAAGACTACTTGCGCGGACTGCCATCCCCGCCGCCGGGCCGCTTGCGCATCCGCCAGCCGCTTCGTAAAACGGTGGGTGCGCTTCAACCAGACCACAAGAACCGTGGTCACGCCAAACAACGACCCCGCCAGGGACGCGGTAAAAATCGTAAAGACGGTCAGCTTGATACCCAGAAACGCGCCCACCATAGCCATCAGCTTGACGTCGCCGAAGCCCATGCCTTCCATGCCGCGCCAGCGCAAGTAAGCGGCTCCCGCTCCGTAAATGAACGACGCCCCAACCGCCGCGCCCAGCACGGAATCAAGCAAAGAAAGAATCCGCACGGAAATGTCGCCGCTGATCGGCAGATTCACCATCCCTGGCAGAAACTGGGAAGCCAGATCATTCACCGGGACCAGCAGGCTGAAAATCAGGCCCAGTGCGAGACCGGGAAGCGTCATCGAGTCCGGCAGCAGCTTGGTTTCGGCATCGGTGAAAATCAGGCCCAAGAGCAGGAACGCGAACACGCAATATTTCAAGGTGGAGAGCGTCAGCCCGAAATACCAGTAGCAGGCCAGAAACACCAGGCCCGTAAGCAATTCAATAAACAGGTAGCGCGGAGTAATTTTGGTCTTGCAGTGGCGGCAACGCCCGCCCAGGATCAGCCAGCTCAACACCGGAAGATTGTCGTAAAAGGCAATCGGCACATTGCATTTGGGACACGCCGAACGCGGCGCCACCACCGACAGTCCCCTCGGCAGGCGATAGATACACACGTTCAGAAAGCTGCCAAAGGCCAGCCCGAAGAGAAAAATCGAAGATGCTACGAACGGATCCACGTAGTTTTTGATGCTCTTGATTACGATCTCGCTGATTGTCCCAGTTGATGATCTCGCAGGGAGCCGCGACCAACCCGCTTCTGGCGCGAACTATCCGCGCCAACCCCAAAGAAAGAACGCTGCACTTCCCTGTTCTTGGTTGAATTATAAGGCGGTTAAAGGGAGAGGACTAAGGTACTGAAGTCACTGTCCAAATGGCCATGGAGCAACATGACAGCGGCCCTACTTCAACGCGCGAACGATGTACCAGCGCCCGCGGTCACAGGGAAAAAGTGGCTCACGGGAAAATGAAGCGCAACAGTTCTCCCTCCAGCGGAACCGCCGCGGGCTCGTTCACGGGAAGCCCCTCGTTCCACAGGTTCCAGGTTTGCGGAACCAGCCGAGTTTGCGCGGCGGCATGTTTCATCCATCCCTCTGCCGTCTCTTCGCGGAGAAACACAGAAAAAGCTGACGCGGCGGCGTGAAGCGCTTCCGACTTCCACTCGAATAGCGTCGCAGCGAGCTTCTCCGTCAGCGATTCGTGCGGATCGAGACACAGAATCCACCCTTTGCTCGCTGAGGAACTCGCCGGAGGGAGGCTCCCGAATCCTCGGCCCAGCGTTCGAAGATAGTCTTCCGGCGACGCTCCAGGCCGGGCTTCCACGACTTTCGCACCATACTGGCGCGCGATCCGAACCGTGTCGTCGCGTGAACCGTGGTCCACTAGCAGGATCTCGTCGCAGGCATAGAGAGTCTCCAGCGCCCGCCCCAGCCGCAGAGCATCGTTATGCGTGTGCAGCAACGCCGTGATCGAAGCCATTGTGATTGAAACCATGCGTGGAAGCCCGCGACAAAGTGTAAGTGTAACGGGCCTTACGTCTCAGAGGAAATTCGTGAGAGAGGCAGCTTTAATGCATTTTGCATAGACTGCGAGAGGAGCCGCAGCCGAAAGGTCGAGCGCACTATTGCCGGGGATCCAGCAAGATGAGCTTCTAGTGAATGAACTTATAGTCGACGATCGAAGCCGCCAGCGCGCCGTTTTCGGCCTCAACAGCGTCATCGGATTTCGCATCATCTGACTTTCGCCCCTCGGACTTCGGCGCGTCCTTGAAGCGCATCACGCGGCCCTGGCAAACGACGTTGCTGTTCCTCTGACCCGAAATCTCTTCCGGCATCTCAAACACCATCTCGATCAGAGCATTCATAGGAAGCTGCTGTGGCCCGTTGAACAGCACTCCACTCTGGCTGATGTTTTCGATGATTCCTTCGTGCCAGGTGCTGGTCTTGTTGACGCGGTAACGCAGAGGAATGTCGAGCTTCAGTCGCCGCGCCCGCGGCACCCACGATGGCCGTTTCTCGCGCGCGTGGCTGCGCCGGATAGTAGTTTCTGGCGTGGCATGCTCCACGCGCTGAGTTCGGCGCATGGTTGTCCAGTCATACTTGTATTCCGCGGCGCACAGCAGGCAGACCTGGTAATAGTCGCCATCCACGCCACGGCGCGGCCAGGAAAACTCGTGTGAGCAGCGCCCGAGCATTAGCACATCCATGAATTTTTGCGGCATGATTGTTACTTCCGGGTCTGCGTCAGTCGATTTTCGGACGCAGCCCATCATCGCTCGAACCCCTGACTTTGGGTAGGTTACTTTCGTGCAGGTTAGGGCGTGCAAATGGAGGTAAGTTGCTTCGATGTAGGCACTTGGCCTGTGGAAGTTTTGGTGAATCGGACGGCCCTCCGAGCCCATTGAATCGGGCCCTCTCCATGTATCATCGCCCCATGGACAGCAGTTCCTTGGATGTGACCGTGTTCATCCTGGCCGGCGGCAAGAGCACCCGCATGGGCACGGATAAGGCCTTTGTCATTCTCGACGGCCGCACGCTGCTGGCGCGGGCGTTGGACTTAGCCCGGTCCGTCACCTCCGACGTCCGCATCGTCGGCCATGCCGCGAAGTTTGCGCCTTTCGCCCCGGTCGTCGAAGACATATTCCCCGGCTGCGGCCCGCTGGGCGGCATTCACGCCGCCTTGCGGATCTCGTCAACCGATTTGAACGCGATTCTCGCCGTCGACGTGCCCTTTGTGCCGCCAGCACTGTTACAGTACTTGATCAAGCGGTCGCGCGATGCCGTGGCGACCGTGACGGTGGCGCAATCGGGTGGACGCTTGCAGCCCCTGTGCGCCGTTTATCGTCGCGAGTTCGCCGACGTCGCGGAGCAGGCGCTGCGCACCGGGCGCTACAAGATTGATGCGCTTTTTGAATCGGCGCACACACAGGTGATCGCCGAAAATGAATTGGAAAATGCAGGCTTTTCATCCAAGATATTTCGCAATCTGAACACGCTCGAAGAACTTGAGCGAGCCGGCGAGGAAGGAGAGCTAGAAGCTAGAAGCTAGAAGCTGTTCCCATGCCAGACGATCCCCAACCCGCGCCCTACATCGAATTCCGCGACGTCTCCAAAGCCTTCGGCGATAACGTGGTGCTCGACCACGTCAACTTCAACGTATTGCCCGGTGAAACGGTTTGCATTCTTGGGCGCAGCGGTGTGGGTAAATCGGTCTCGCTGCATCACATCATGGGGTTCCTCAAACCGGACGCAGGACGGGTCATCGTCGCCGGCCAGGACATCACCGACTACAGCGAAGAGCAAATGGAACTGATCCGCAAGAAGGTTACCATGGTCTTTCAGAACGGGGCGCTCTTCGATTCGCTGTCCGTGGGCGAGAACGTGGCCTTCCCCCTACGCGAAACCGGGGGGTTGAGCGAGGAGCAAATCTTTGAGGTCGTCGACGGACTGCTGCGGATGGTCGGCGTGCAGGAGATGCGCGACTTGCTGCCCTCCGACCTTTCCACCGGCATGAAACGCTCGGTAGCCATCGCACGCGCCTTGGCGGCGCGTCCGGAGTGCGTCCTCTTCGATGAGCCGACAACCATGGTCGACCCACTCATGGCGCAGTTGCTCGGCGATCTCATCAAACGGCTGAAGATTCAACTGAACCTGACCAGCATCGTCGTGACCCATGACATGCGGCTGGCCAAGAAACTGGCCGAACGAGTCATGTTTCTCTACGAAGCCAAAGCCATCTTTTTCGGAACGTACTCCCAAATGGAGAAAGATCCCCATCCGATCATTCAGGAGTTTCTCGAACTGGATGAGCTGAAGCTGGAAGCTTGACAACACGCCGTTGCCGGCAAGTCGGATTCTCACTGCCCACCGATCACGGACAGCTGGCAACTGCCTCTAAAACCCCTGCCGCACCAGGTCTTCCACGGTGAGAGAAGTCTCAGCGTCGCCGCGCATCATCTTCTCGACGTACTTCGCGATCAGGTCGGCTTCCAGGTTAACCGGATCGCCGGCCTTGAGAGAATGCAGGTTCGTCATTTCCACGGTGTGCGGAATAATGGCGATGGTGCAAAGATTCCTCTCGAGCTTCGCCACGGTCAAGCTAATGCCTTCGATCGAAATCGAGCCCTTGTAAACCGTATATTTCTCGACCTCATCGGGCAGTTCGATGCGCAGCCACCAGTTCTCCGATTCAGCGATGCGCTCAAACGCGAGCACCCTGCCCACGCCATCCACGTGCCCCTGCACGATGTGCCCGCCGAAGCGCCCGTCGGATTTCATGGGCAGCTCAAGATTCACCAGCGCACCTTCCTGCATGCGCGAGAAGGAAGTGCGCGCCCAGGTCTCGGGCGCAAGATCGGCACCGAACGATCCTGCTTTGTACGAGTCGGCCTTCGACGATCCCGGCTTGATGTCAACCGCGGTCAAGCAGACTCCGCTGACAGCCACGCTGTCGCCGGTCTTCAGCTCTTTTGGAACCCGCTCGGCGGTGATGATAATGCGCCGGTTTTCGCCGCGCTGTTCAATCTGAGCAATTCGTCCCACTTCTTCCACGATACCGGTAAACATTGATGCCTCCGAAAACTACTATTTTAGATCTTGAGGACGGCCAGGATCAGCAATTAGCAATTGGCATTTAGCGCCCGACCATTCGCTGCGCTCTGTGGCTAAATGCTAATTGCCAAGTGCTAAATGCTGTTCCCTCATTCGCCGTACGGATCGCGCAGATAGCCTTCCACCGCGAAATCCTCGCCGAAGCGATGCAAGTGCACTTGCTTGACCTGGGCGGGACTGATGGCATGGAAACCAACCGCAGCCGCGAAGGGAATCGATCCGCCTCCAAGAATCTTGGGTGCATAGTAAAGGAAGACCTTGTCGACGAGGTTCGAGGCCAGCGCACTCCCATTCACCGTCGATCCGCCTTCGATCATCAACGAAGCGATTTCGAGTTCTCCGAGCCGTCGCAAAACGGCAAGCAGGTCAGGCCGCCCGTCGGAATGGGCGGCAACCATCTCAACCCGGATTCCAAGTTGCTCGAGTTGCCTCTTTTTCTCGCTGTTCTTCTTCTCGCTGATCGTCGCTTCCTCCTTTAAAGCACCGAAGACCAGAACATCGTTGTTTCGCTCTGCAGCTGCGCTTTGCACTAACCGCGACTCCGGCGGCAGGCGCAATTGCGAGTCGAGAATCACGCGCAGCAAATGACGCCGCCGCGCCCGCCCGCTTCGGTCGGTCAACAGCGGATCATCCGCAAGAATCGTTCCGACGCCAACCAGCAGCGCGTCGTTTTGGTGCCGCAGTTCCTGCACATGCGCCCGCGCGGCCTCGCCCGTGATCCAACTTCCGGAAAAACCGCCAGCTGGCCTGCCCGATGCTGCGCCGATTCGATTCGGAAATTCAAGTCGATTCACGGCCTCAGGCGGCGGAGCGATCTTGCCATCGAGCGTCATGGCTGACTTCAGCGTCACCAGCGGCATGCCGTGACGAATGTAGCGCGCAAAGCCCTCGTTCAACCGACGCGCCGGTTCCTCTAAGCGGCCAACTTCGACTTGCACTCCCGCAGCGCGCAACTTTTCGAACCCGAGTCCGCTCACCTTCGGATTCGGATCCCCCATGGAAGCCACCACACGACGAACTCCCGCGGCAATCAACGCGTCGGTGCAGGGCGCCGTGCGTCCTAGATGCGCGTGCGGCTCCAGGTTGATGTAAAGAGTCGCGCCGCGAGCCCTGCTGCCCGCAGCTTCCAGAGCGAGAACTTCAGCGTGCTTCACTCCGTCGTAAGTGTACGTTCCTGTACCAACCACGTTGCCCAGAGCATCTGCAATCACGGCGCCGACGCATGGATTAGGCGAGGCTAGACCGACGCCCCGGCGTGCCAGTTCGAGCGCGCGCCGGAGAAGCTTCTCATCCTTACTGAGGGAGTCGGCGTCTTTATCAGCATCAAGGAAGTCAGCGGGCATGCAGTGAGAATCTACCATGGAGACACGAAAGCGGGCACGGTATGACGGCTAACCGTTCGAGGCCATCGCCATCCCTGCCAATTAAGAATCAGCTTCCGCCCGCAGTCTCTGCCATACCACGGCCACCTGCTCGCGCGTCTCGGCGAGCGCGCCGGAGTTGTCGATCACGGAGTCGGCGGCTTTAATTTTTTCTTCGTCGGGAAGCTGCGCGGCCATCCGCCGGACGACCTCTTTGCGGGCCGCCTCGAGGTCGATCTTCTGCCGGGCGGCAAAGCGCGCCACCCGCTGTTCCGCACTGCAGGTCACGACGATCAAACGGTCGAAACGCTTTGCCACGCCCGCCTCAAGAATCAGCGCGGCTTCGACGATGGCGACCGCGCGCGGGTCCTGGCGGCCAATCCCCTGCATCCACTCCTCCTGGCAACGGATCACCACGGGATGCACGATGCGGTTCAGTTCTTCAATTCGCGAAGCCCGCTGGTCTGCCGGAGCATTGGCTGGGCCGAATGCGACCTCGGCCATTTTGGCGCGGTTCACGCTGAGGTCGCGGTTGAGAATCTCGCGGCCGAAATGGCGCACCACTTCGTTATAGACCGCTTCCCCCGGCTGCATGAGCGAATGCGCAATGCGGTCGGCCTGCACCAGATGCGCGCCCCGCCCGACGAACATCTCGCCCACCACCGACTTGCCCGAAGCGATACCACCCGTGAGGCCAACTTTCAGCATGGGACTCCGACAGAAATAAGCAAAAATTGACCGGTGAGACCGCAAAGTTCATAGCAAAGTCCGCCAGGAAGGAAACAGGAAAAAAGAAGTGTTCTCGGCGGGCTCTGCGATCTCGGCGGTAGATTGATCTTCACAGGCGCGACAGTTCCGGCACCCGGCTACCCCGCCGCATTTTCGCCGCCTTCACCGTGTTGAACATCAGCATCGCAATCGTCAGCGGACCCACGCCACCCGGGACGGGCGTGAGAGCTCCAGCGATCTCAGCCACTTCGGGATGCACGTCACCCATCAGCGTCGAGCCTTTTTTGTGGAAGCTCTCTTCCCTTTTCGCGTTGCCGGTGAAAAAGCGTCGGAATTCCGCCGCATCGCTGACGGTGTTCATGCCCACGTCGATCACAGTCGCCCCCGGCTTCACGAAATCGCGCGTGATCATTCCCGCCCGTCCAATCGCGGCGACCAGAATGTCAGCGCGCCGGCACACTCCCGGCAGGTCGTGGGTTTTCGAGTGACACACGGTCACCGTGGCATTGGCGTTGAGCAGCAGCATGGCGGCAGGCTTACCCACAATGTCGCTG
>JBEKRY010000210.1:0-7550 GCA_049517555.1 Candidatus Sulfotelmatobacter sp.
TCTTCGAAATCCGCAACATGGTGGAAAAGCCCAAAGCCGAAGAAGCTCCATCCAACCTCGCCATCATCGGCCGCTACATTCTCACCCCCGCAATTTTCGATTGCCTGGCGAAAACCCCCACCGGCGCCGGCGGCGAACTCCAACTCACCGACGGCATGCGCATGTTGCTCAAGCAGGAAAAAATGTACGCTTACGTGTATGAGGGCCAGCGCTACGATACCGGAGACAAACTAGGTTTCTTGAAGGCCACGGTAGAATTTGCCCTCAAGCGCAGCGACCTGGGCGCACCGTTCCGCGAGTACCTGAAAGGATTGCAACTGTAAATGGACCAGCAGACGCCAAGCTCCCCCCAGAATTCCTTCGTGATCCTTCGTGTCCTTAGTGGTTAACGCTTTTTTTGCTTTACGCTGAAGGAGGTTGCACGCACGGATGGGCAGGCGCAGTCAGCCTCGCAACAACACCGTAGTCCCGGTACGCATTTTCGGCACCGACAGTCACGGTCAGGTTTTTTCTGAAAAGGTTTCCACCGTCAACGTCAGCCGCAAAGGCGCACAGCTCGCCGGAGTTCGTCCCGACCTCGGCCTCGACGAAATCGTTGGCCTCACGCATGGCACGAATCGCGTTCACTTCCGCGTGAAGTGGATCGGCGAACCCGGAACTCCTAGAGCCGGTCACCTCGGCTTGCTCAACATCGCTCCAGAAAAACCGCTATGGGATTTCCCGCTCCCCGCCGACGCCATCGACGATTACGATCCTGTCGCCGTCGACAACCGCAAGCACACCCGCTACCGCTGTCAGAATTCCATCGAGATTCACGTTCA
Source organism: Candidatus Sulfotelmatobacter sp. (assembly GCA_049517555.1). Taxonomy (GTDB): domain Bacteria; phylum Acidobacteriota; class Terriglobia; order Terriglobales; family Acidobacteriaceae; genus Sulfotelmatobacter. The sequence goes on from JBEKRY010000210.1 coordinate 822, forward strand.
GGAAGGCGCTTCATTCTGGGGCAGCGTCGCCGATCTCAGCCTGGGCGGATGCTACGTCGAAATTCCCATCCCCCTCGAACTGGGAAAGCGCCTGAAAGTCGGCATCTGGTTCGGACAAATCAAAGTCTGGGCCGATGCCCGCGTCGCCCACCGCACCCCAGGCATGGGCGTCGGCCTGGTCTTCACCCAAATCTCCGACCAGGACCTCGATCAGATCCGCCACTACCTCGAGAGCCTCTCCCCTTTCGCAAAAAAACCGCGCCGCGTCGGTACCCCTCGATAAGAGCGAATTCCGGGTGGCCCATTCGAGCCGCGTCCTTCGCGGCTAGAGTGAGGCTTTGAATTGTGACTGGGATTGTGATTTGTAAGTCTGACCCACGAAGTGGGATCAAAGCCCGGGTGCCCCGCGTCTCGCCTTTGAGACGTGGGGGATTTTGATTTCGAATTCGCCACCGTGAACTAGACCAGGATCGAAAGCTATTTTTCCCTCAGCTTCCTCGATTTCTCCTCCACCCCCCGCGCCAGCTTCTCCTTATGCTCCACCAACTTCTTCGCCACCGAAGCATCCCCCAACCCAATCATCTGCGCCGCCAGAATCCCCGCATTCGTCGCCCCCGGCTTCCCAATCGCCACGGTAGCCACCGGAATCCCCGCCGGCATCTGCACCGTCGCCAGCAGCGAATCCATCCCCTGCAGCGCCGTCGACGGAATCGGCACCCCAATCACCGGCAAAGTCGTATGCGCCGCAATCACGCCCGCCAGATGCGCCGCCCCGCCCGCTCCCGCAATAATCACCTGAATCCCGCGCCCCGCAGCCTTCCGCGCAAAGTCCCCCGTCCGGTCCGGCGACCGATGCGCCGAAGTCACATCAATCTCATACCCAATCCCAAACTCATCCAGCGCCTTCCCCGCCTCGCGCATAATCTCGAGATCAGAATCACTCCCCATCACAATCGAAACCAGTGTCTTACTCATTCACGCTCCTTATGTTCATGCTCGCTATGAAATTGTCATCACAATATTATTTTAAGACTTGTCATCCTGAGCGAAGAAAGTGATTCGCGAAGCGGATCACTTCCGCAGTCGAAGGACCTCGTGCTCGCTCGCACAACCTGAGCCGCGAAAAGAAGCTTTGACGACGACTACTTCCTCAACGCCCGCCCCGCAATATCCTTCCGATAATGCGCCCCCTCAAACGAAATCTTCCCACAAGCCTCATAAGCCCGCGCCACAGCCGTTTCCAGCGACGCACCCCGCGCCGTCACCCCCAGCACCCGCCCGCCCGCCGTGTAGTAAACGTCATCACGCCGAGTCGTCCCCGCATGAAAAACTTTCACGCCCTCAACCGCGCCCGCTTCATCGAGGCCATCAATCCGTTTCCCCACCTCATAAGTCCCCGGATATCCTCCCGACGCCATCACCACGCATACCGACGCGTCCCCCGACCACCTGAAATTCCCAGCACTCACGCGCCCCTCAATCGAAGCCTCCAGCGCCTCCACCAGATCGCTCTCCAGCCGCATCAGAATCGGCTGCGTCTCCGGATCGCCAAAGCGGCAGTTAAACTCCAGTACCATCGGCCCGCGCGCCGTCATCATCAGCCCGCAATACAGTACGCCCTTGAACTCCGCGCCCTCGGCCTTCATCCCCGCAACCACCGGCTGCGCTACGTGATGTACCAGCCAGTCGCGCATCTGTTCATCAACAATCTCGGCCGTCGAATACGCTCCCATGCCGCCCGTGTTCGGACCGCTGTCGCCATCGCCCACCCGCTTGTGATCCTGTGCCGCCACCAGCGGCGCCACTCGCTCGCCGTCGCTGAACACCAGAAACGATAACTCGTCCCCCGTTAAACATTCTTCCAGCACCACCCGCGCGCCCGCTTCGCCCATCATCCGACCGCTCAACATTTCCGCCGCAACGCCTGCCGCTTCTTCCCTGCTCTTCGCGATCACCACGCCCTTGCCCGCGGCCAGCCCATCGGCCTTCACCACAACCGGCGCATGAAAGTGACTGAGCGCGGACCGCACCTGCTCCATCGAATCGCAAATCGCAAAATGCGCCGTCGGAATGTGATGCCGCTGCAGAAATTCCTTGGCAAAACTCTTGCTCGCTTCCAGTTGCGCCGCCGCTCGCGTCGGCCCAAACACCGGCCACCCTCGCCGCGTAAACTCATCCACCACGCCCAAAGTCAGCGGCAGCTCCGGCCCAACCACAGTCAAATCCGGCCGCAGCCGCTCCGCCAGCGCCGCAATCGAATCAAGATTCTTCAAGTCCGCCGCAACGCACTCCGCGTCGTCCGCAATGCCGCCATTCCCCGGCGCACAGTAAACCTGCGAAACCCGCGGCGACTGCCGCAGCTTCCACACCAGCGCATGCTCGCGCCCGCCGCTTCCTAGAACCAGAACTTTCATAAGCCAGAGAAAATTAAAATAAAGGTTAGGTGTTGCCGAGGAAAGCTGTCAAACGCGAAGACAGTTTCTTGTTTTTGTAACACTCCCGTAATTAACTATACGTAAGCTCGTGGCATCAGAAAAATTCAGAAACGCTTCATTTGACAGCTTGTCAGGGCCTGTTATTAACTATGGTTAACATAATATGGTATAAGACAGTTAACCACCGAATTAGGAACCAAGCGAAAACGAACCCAAATAAAGGCCAGCGATCGCCGTCACATCTATCCGTGATATCCGCGATAAAGCCTTTCGCACCGCATAACTTTTAGGAAATACAGGGAATTGAGATTGATTTTGAATACCGCGAACGGCCCGGCTCCCGCCCCGCACCCGGCGTTCTCGCGCCCGCAACCCGCCCACCTTCCGTGGCTCCTGGCTTTCGCCCTGGCTCCGCTGGCCGCGATGTTCTCCGCCCCACTCGCTCGCGCGCAACAGCCAAACGCCCCGTCTCCGCAACCACCCAACGCCGCCCAGACAACGCCCGCCGCCGTGCCTGACCCTCCCGATCCCGCTCCCGACGACAACACCGAATCCATGCTCCCGCATTTCAAGGACACTCGCTTCTGGCTCTCCGGCCAGGCCAACTTCGTTTTCCAAGCCCTGCCCAGCTTCCCCGCGTCCTACAGCGGCCCGCACAGTCTAGGCCCCAACTACGAAAAAGCCACGTCCCGGGTGATGACTTTCTACACCGGCGTGCGCCTCAACAATTCCACCGAGCTTCTAGTCGACATCGAAGAGGCTGGCGGATCCGCCCTCAGCCTGGGCTTCGGACTAGCCGGCAACACCGACCTCGATATCGTCCGCAACCCCCTGCTGAGCAAAGAGCCCTACCTCGGTCGCGCCATGATTCACAAAGTCTTCGCCCTCAGCCAAGACAAAGTCGAGAACCAGCGCACTTTCCTCTCCCTCTTCGACGAACTCCCGCGCCGCCGTCTCGAACTCCGCTTCGGCAAATTCAGTATGCCGGATTTCTTTGACGTCAACTCCGTCGGCTCCGACACGCACCTCCAATTCCTAAATTGGACGACCGACAACAACGGTGCTTACGACTACGCTGCAGACACGCGCGGCTACACCGTTGGCCTCACTGCCGACTTCGAGGACCGCAACTGGGGATTCCGTTTCGCCGAAGCTCTCATGCCGAAAGTCGCCAACGGCATCGACTTGGTATGGAGGCCCTGGCAGGTCCACGCCGAAAACTACGAATACGAATTGCGCCACGGCATCCTCCCTAATAAAGCCGGCGTGCTCCGCCTGCTCGCCTACACCAACTCCGCCAACATGGGAATCTACCGCGATCAGATCATCGAAGCCGCGGAAGCCGGCACTACGCCCGACATCACTAACCACTCCTGGCACATTACTCGAAAATACGGATTCGGCATCAACCTCGAGCAGAATCTCACGCGCTACCTCACCGCCTTCGCGCGCTTCGGATGGGACAACGGCAAGACCGAATCCTTCGCCTACACCGAAGTCGATCAGACTTTTGCCGAAGGCATCGGCGCGAACGGCGCGTGGTGGCATCGCAAACAGGACCGCGCCGGCATCGCCTTCATCTCCAACGCCATCAAGAAGGATCACCAGAACTACCTCGCCGACGGCGGCCTCGGCTTCCTCCTCGGCGACGGCGGCCTTAACTACGGCCGCGAAAACGTCTTCGAGACCTACTACACCGTGCATGTATGGCGCGGCATCTATCTCGCCCCCGGCGTGCAGCACATCAACAACCCCGGCTACAACCGCGACCGCGGCCCCGTCGTAGTCCCCACCTTCCGCGCCCACGTCGAGTTTTAGGAACGAGCATGTTGTGGAGCGGACACTCCTGTCCGCTGCCTTTGACTTTGATTTGGTTTTGTCTCTGGATTATTGACTCAAACTTGTTCGTCACCGGGTGCCCCACGTCTCGCTTTGAGATGTGGGAATTTCTCCCATCGAGATCTCGGGCTCTGAAATCCACCCAAAAACGCGCTTTACCCCAATTCTTGTCAATAGGCAGAATCTACACGATCGCACCTATCCCGATGAAAGCATTCACGATATAAATGTCCCAACCCTTTCCGGTTTACCCCCATCAACCTGCTATTCTGGAAATGTGGAGTAAAAATTCAGAAAGGCGCGGCCCACCGGTCGCGCCTTTCGTATTTTCGGGCCGAATCGGGCGGGGTTCAATATGTCGGGGCCGAACCTTGGGGCGGGGCAGATGAAGCGTTTGCAGAAGTTCAGAACTTTCAAAGAACGTGGCGAGTGGATCGAACTCGAATTCATGGCAGCCGCCGCCTCGCGCGGCTATCACGTCCTCAAACCCTGGGGAGACTCTCTCGCCTACGACGTCGCCATTGATCACGGCGGCAGCCTGACGCGAGTGCAAGTGAAGTCCGGCGCCGTCCGCAACGGCGGCGGTTACATCTGTCGGTTTCTTCGGGGTCATAAGGAGCCTTATACTCTCGAAGAAGTCGATGTCTTCGCCGCTTACGTCGTTCCTGTGGCCACCTGGTACTTGATTCCTGCAGCTGTAATCCTTAGGCCCAGTCCAAAGTCTGGCTTAACTCTTTATCCCTTCAGCGCCCTTAAGAAGGACCGCTGCGGCTACGAACACTACCGCGAAGCCTGGGGATTACTAGGAAAATCCAGAAGCGACCTGTCCCTCCACAACCAACGCCGCTAACTTCCGCCGCAAACTCGAGCCGCAAAGCGGCGAAAGAATGCCGCCCCGAACGCAAGTCCGGGGAGTCCACGGACTATGCGATAATGACCTTGGGTTACTTAAGGTCGCCCACAGTCGTTTCCCTTCCAACGGGCATCTAAAATTACAATTGACGTTTACGGTCTGGACAGATCATCCTGTCGGGTTAAGAGGAGGCGCATGCCAGCAACGAAACAAAGAAGCGGCGTCCGGTGGATAACGCGCCGCGAAGCGGCGGTTATGGTTGACTCCCATGCTCAGCGTGTGCTCGGAATATCGGCCAAGAAGTTTATTTCAAACTGGAAGGCTGGCAAATACCGCAAGCTCGATTCCGACGCTTGTCCTGGCGTGACCGAACTGGCCTTGCTTGCCCCTCTTCCGAGGCGGACGAGTGCCAGGAAAGTCACCAAAAGAGGCAATCGATAATTTCGCTCAGTATTTTAAAGAGTCACTATCCTGCGTGACCGCAGGCTGGGTTACTGCATTTCAGGAATCTCGGCATCTCTACAAGATAACCTGTGACCCGCCAGCAAAACTCAGCAAGCGTTCTGGCGGCAATCTCTTCATCATCGCAACTCAAGTGCTCACCGCCGTCCCAGACCCCAATGCTGAGGGCCAGTTCAAAGCTAAGACGAGAGAATACAGCTATCGCCTAGTCGAAGAAGAGAGCATTGCAGCTCCGGACATTGTTGCCTATCACTGGCACCCAAACGATTCGGACTTGCGAACACCACACTTGCATGTGGCAGCGGTTCCCCGCGTACATTTCCCTACTTCGCGTGTGTGCCTGGAGGACTTCATCGAGATGACGATCCGCTATTTCGGAGCCAGGCCAGCAATGAAATACTCTGAATGGTCCGCTATTTTGGATAAGAATAAACGGGCATTTGAAAAGATGGCGAGTTGGAAAGTGCAGCATCCCTAGCTGTCGAAGTCATAGGTCCGATCTCTTGACGCCTTGAGGTCATGGTAGGTGCCTCCCTCCGATGCTACAATCCCCGCATGCTAGTGGTAATCCTGACGATCGCCTACGCGATAGCGGCGGTTGTGTTCAGTCTTTTCCGCGGGTGGTACGCCGTCACGATTCTCGTTACAGACGGAGCCAAACTCACCTACCGCTCGGAGAGGAAGCTCGTCCCGCCGGACGCGTGGCATCACTGGTCATGGTGGGCACACCAGATTTTCATCAACTTTGCCGGCAGCATGATCGGGTGGACTACAGCGTACTATCTCGTCTGCCAAGGAAAGATCGAGGGTCTGTCAGATGCTTTCCTGCTGCTCGTTGCGATAGCCGGAATCTTTGGGTTCCTGCCCTGGCTGCTCTACAGGTCCACTCTGAAGATCACGCCTTCAGTTCCTCAGCCTGACTTCTCAGTATCCTCTCCAACGACATTGACACCCAGACCCCGCCAGTACTTGATCGACATTCGAGTCCCGAAGCCAACACTGCCTGAGTCAACGTTGATATTGCTCGAGGCGGGATAGTTGTACATGTGAAAGTCCGGAGCCGGTCGTTGAGGTGGCGTGGGCGGTGGCATCGCTGACGCCAGAAATGGGAAGCAGATGGCGCAGACGCGGAGATAGCCC
>JBEKRY010000211.1:0-7510 GCA_049517555.1 Candidatus Sulfotelmatobacter sp.
CCGGAAACAGCAGACGCCCCGAGAACCGTCGTCCCGTTGTTGAATACTACGTTCCCTGTTGCAGTGGACGGAGTAACCGTCGCGGTGAACGTTACACTCGAGCCTTGATAAGCCTGAGTCGAAGATGGAGTCAGCGCGACCGAAGTGGCAAGGCGCGTGGCCGCCCACGCGACCGCAAGTTTGTTCACGTCGATTGAGCCCAGGCCGGTTACCAGGTTGTAGCCCGTGGTCGGGTCAGAATTGGAAGCTTGAAATCCCAGAATGCCCGACGACGGACACTGCAGTGCCACCGGCTGAACGGAGGGTTGCCCGGCCTCGCAATACACGGTATTCGCGCCCGTTGTTACCGGGTGAAAAACGCCGTTAGCCGGGGTTTCGGCTAGCGAGTAGAGCGTCGGATTTACGTTCCCCAGGCCGGGAGAAGCTGAGCCCGCCAGATATTGGTTCAGCAGCGTTACGATGCCGGCAAAGACCGGAGCCGAAACCGATGTTCCACCAATGATGGAAAAGTTGGTATCCACGGCGGTGGCAATGCCGGAGGCACAACTGCTGCCAGTGCTGGTGACCGTGTTGTTCTCGAATTCCTGCGTACAAAAAATGTATCCGGGAAAATTCGGCGTGGCCAGGAAAGAGACGTCCGGCGAGAAACGACCGCTGGCTTGTCCAGGCACGGTTACGGTCTGGTATGCGGGCTGCGGAAACCCGGAAACGCAAGCCGTGAAGCCCGCGTTTTGCACCGCGCAGTTGCTGACGCCGCCGCCGCTGGAACTGATGCCGATGTTCTGCTGCGCCGTGGCCACAGAGGTAATCGGTACCCAGCCGGGAACTTTGTTGGGGCCACCCTGGGTGCAGAATTCGCCGGGGAATGCCTGGCAGTACGCATAGAATTCTTCATCGTCATTCCAGGCCTGTTCCGGGATGTAGGAGAGCGCAGTGCCGCCATTGGGGCCGTTCGTCGTCCCAAAATAGGTCGTCGACGGCGGAAAGACATCGGCAAGCGGCAGGCTATTGCCGCCGACTCCCGTCACGTACTGGCTGCTCGCGGGATAACTAACAGCCACTCCCTGAGTGGCAAGGCCTGTGGCCGTTGTGGTTTCTCCGTTCGCATCGCACTCGGCGGCGCCGGTGTCGCCGCTGGAATTCACAAAAGTGATTCCCTCCGCGTTCGCCTTCGCCAGTTCTGCCTCGAACAGTAGGGGCTCTCCGTTTGCTGCGCCAATCTGGACGTCGAACTCGCATGCGCCGTAACTCAAGCTGATCACGCTCTCGCCCAACGTACTCTGGTTGTCGATCGCGTAATAAAAGGACGTAAACGTGTTGTCGGAATCCACGAAGATGACCTGCGCACCTGGCGCGACGGCTGCGGACCACTCGATGTCCAGGTCGGACTCCGCGAGGTCTCCGAGGTTGTTTGTGGGGGAAACGCTGAGGACCGGAGGGCCCCCATTGATCGGAACGTAGCTGAAGTGGGGGTCGCTGCAGGCCGTGATGATATCGTTCGGTACAGCGGCAGCTGTAGTGCAGGTAATTGCAGGCAGGCCAAAGCCAGTACGGAAGTCGTTAATATCAGACAAGAAAATTTCGATCTGCCCCATCACTGCCAGCTTCTGGCCGGTGCCGTTAATAGCGGTCGCTGCGTTGAGAAGCGGATTGATGTCGTAAATCGTATAAATGTCGCCCGGCGCGAGGTAGTCGAATTGCTGGCTCGAACTGTAATAATTGGGCCGCATACGCCGTACGCCCAGCGGTTTGGGGTGGAAATCATCGAGGCCGCGCACACCGGCAACAATTCCCGACAGTGCGGCGGGAATCATGGGGGCCGTGGCGTTGGCGTAGTGCAACTCGCCGTTCACTTTATATTGGTGGATTTCCGTGCCGAACGCGCTCTCGACCTGCGCGGCGGTGCCGGTAAAGGAAACCCAGTTGCGTCCGTGGGCCGCCTGAACCATGCTGAAGCCCTGCGCCGTCAGCCAGCCTGTGATCTGCTGCATGTCGTTTTGGCTGAGGCCGAAGCGGTCGGCATATTGCTCGGCGGTGATCCACTTATGGTAGTTCGGCGATTTGCGGTCCTGCTGCTGCGCCAGAAGTTGTGTGATTGCCTGCTGCTGGGCCGCGGTCGGCACGGTCAGCAGGGTCATGGTTCCGAGCTTCATGGCAGGATCGACCGGGCCCTGGTCATACTGCGGCAGCGCCTGGTGGCGCACGTTACCCTTCAGCGCAATGGTCTGGCCGCCGGTTAACGCGCCCGCGATGCGATCGGCCGAGTCAGCGAAACCCTGGCCGGAGAATAGGACACCAATCAGTGCGAGCGGCAGTATCGGCAACAGCAACTTCACAATGCGCATGAAAAAGCTCCGGGGCAGTTCGGAATACGTGCTATGTCTAGCGTGCTATGTCTAACCTTATAGCGGCTTATCTCTTTTCGATCAAGATTGTTGCACATTAGGTTGTACGGTGGCATTAAAGTTAACAAAGTAATCGGCCAGAATCCGGTCGCTCGCCCGTTTCGAATGCGGGCCTTCGAAGAAAGTAGTGGTCGGAGAATGCAACCCGGACGCGAGCCGAAAGTTGCGGGGTCTCGTCTACGAAGCTCTCGCGAGGGAAACCCATACAGAAGCCCTACTGAGCTGCCGTATACTGCCGGTGCCCATAAAACCGCAGATTGGACTCTGCCAACCACCCTGCATGCCTCCGCCGAACGTGGTTCCGCCAAATATGCTTCCGCCAAAGATCACCAAATCGCGCCTCGCCTATATCGATTGGGCGCGAGGCCTGGCCTGCGTGTTGATGTTCCAGACGCACTGCTACGATTCCTGGCTGAGCCCCCAGGCCCGGCAGAGCCGTTTTTTCATGTACTCACAGCTGGGCGGAACCTTCCCCGCTCCTCTGTTTCTGTTCCTGGCGGGAATGTCTTTGGCCCTGGTCACTGAGAAACTCTGGCGAAAAGATGTCGCGCCCGCGCAGATCGCGCGCACGACGATCGGCCGTGGAGCGGAAATTTTCATCTTCGGCCTGCTCTTCCGCCTGCAGGAATATGTTGTCGCCTGGGGATGGGCTCCTAAAAGCGACCTGCTGCGCATCGACGTGCTCAATACGATTGGCCTCTCCATGATGCTGATGGGCGCTGTCAGTTGGATCGTGAGCGTGCTCTTTCTGGCCCCGTGGCGACCAAAACGAAATGAGGGTGCCCTACCCTTGCCGCGATCTTTGCGGCAAGGATGGGATACGATGCCGCGTGCACTTTTGGTGTTTGTCGCCGCAGCCACGGCCTTGCTCATTTCCCTGCTCACGCCGCCTCTGTGGACCACCTGGCGCCCGACTTGGCTTCCCTGGCCGCTCGAGTCCTATATCGACGGCGTACACAATCTGGGAACGCCGCAGTCCGGCCTATTCCCTATTTTTCCCTGGACAGCCTTTGCCTTCGCCGGCCTGGCCGTGGGATTCATTCTGCAAAGCGATTGGGCGCGCGCGCAGGAAGCGAGAACATTTATTACTGTAGGTCTGGCCGGCGGCGTACTGATCGAATTTGCCCGCTGGCTCGACGCCCAGCCACGCCAGTTCTATTCCGTTCAGGATTACTGGCGTACCAGCCCCAGCTTTTTCCTGATTCGCGTCGGCATGCTGCTGGTCATTCTGAGCGCGAGCTACATCTGGTGCCGCTGGGGTCTGGGACAATCCAATCCTGGCCGATGGGGATTCAGCCCACTCATCCTGCTCGGACAGGCATCGCTGCTGGTGTACTGGGTGCACATCGAATTCGTGTACGGCCGCGTCTCGATTCTGCCGAAGCGCAGGATGACGATTGGCGCCGCGTCGGTCGGGCTGCTGGTGATTACGCTGTCGATGCTGGCCCTGGCCTACATTCGCACCAAGACGAAAGGCCGCGGTGGCGAACTGCTGCCTTGGTTTCATCGCTCTCCAGTGCGGACTTGAGCGCCAGCTCCGGGCCGCTGCCTTGAGGTTATTTTTCCGGTTTACATGCCACCTTTGATGGTGTACGCTCGTCCGAGTTTCGCGTTACTTCCCTAATCGGCCCCGGCTCGGTCCATCCAAAAATCTATAGTCCAAAGGAACTGACGGCCATGCCCAACCGTTCCGTGAATCTTCCTTTCCACGTCGTTGTGCTTTCCGCCCTCATTCTGCTGAGCGCGTCTCTGGCGGTGGGTCAGGCCATCACGACGTATCACGTAGACAACAACCGCACCGGCTGGAACTCGCAGGAGACCGTGCTGACGCCGGCCAATGTCGCCAGTTCCTCGTTCGGGCTTTTGCAGAACGTCGCGGTCGACAATCAGGTCAACGGCCAGCCGCTGTTCGTTCCCGCGGTGACCATCACTGCCGGAAATCATCAGGGCGTGCACGATGTCGTTTATGTGGCCACGGAAAGCAACACGATTTATGCCATCGACGCCGAAGCTGGAACGGTGCTCCTCAACCCGAACTTCGGAACGGCGGCCAACGCTCCGACAGGTTGCAAGGTCAGTGGCAACACAACGGTCGGCATTACATCCACGCCTGTCATCGACTTGAGCAGCAATACGCTGTACGTCGTGATTGACACGCAGGATCCAACCGGCCCTGCCTACCGGATTCACGCTCTCGACCTCGGCAGCCTGACCGACAAAGTCCCCCCGGAGCTGATTGCGGCGTCGCAGACTTTGGTCAATGGCTCCACTTTTAATTTCAACGCCGCCTACGAGATGCAGCGTCCCGCTCTCCTGCTCGCCAATGGCAACATCTACGCGGCATTTGGAAGCTACTGCGACGGGGACGTCAGTCTGACGCGCGGCATGCTCCTGGGTTGGCAGGCGGGCACTCTGACCCCGCTCGCGGCCAACCAGACGCTGGACACTCAATCCTCCTCGCCCAAAGACTACTTCCTCACTTCGATCTGGATGTCCGGCTATGGCCCCAGCACCGACGACTCCGGCAACATTCTGTTTGTCACCGGAAACTCCGATCCCACCGGCACGACCTACGATGGCATCTCCGACATTCAGGAGAGCGTGGTGAAGGTATCGTCGGACCTGACCACCGTGCTCGACGTGTTCACCCCCTCCGACCAGCCCAACCTCGACCGAGAGGATGGTGACTTCGGCGCCGGCGGAGTGATGGTCCTTCCGGACCAGCCCGACCTGGTCCCACATTTAGCGGTGGCAGCGGGCAAAGCCGGAAAGATGTTCGTGATGAACGAAGATGACCTGGGCGGATACTCACCGATCAAGAACAATGTGCTTGGCACTTACGACATCGGTGGTTGCTGGTGCGGTGCGTCCTACTTTGTCGATCCCTCGGACGGCATCGCCCGGGTGGTGAGCAGTGGCGGCTATAACGTAATGGTGTTCAAGGTGGAATCGAACTCAAAGAAAACCGCCCTGACCCAAGTCTCCACCTCGCCCGCGATTGCCTTTGTAAACCGCTTGGGCTTCTTCACCACCATCTCGTCTAACGGCACCGCTAGTCCCATTATCTGGGCAGTGTCGCACGCGACCAAGACAACCGGGGATCCGATTTACCTCTACGCTTTTGATCCTGAAACAGTGGTGGGCGGCTCCATGCAGCAACTTCTCGTGACCGAAGCCGGCAGCGGCAACTCCAATATAGTTCCCGTCGTCGCCAATGGAGAAGTATTTGTAGCTAGCCACAAGCAGCTGGAAATCTTCGGGATCCTGCCCCCACGGAAGAAGTAAATATCCTCCGACAAGTCGGAATACTCTGCTTTTCGTTGAGATCGCGGTCGATGATGGCTTTCTTCTTTGCGCGCAAGGAAGACCTCGCCGTCTCCAGATGCTCCTTGACGGCAACACGGAGCTGCCGGGCAAGCTTTCTAAGTTCCGCTTCGGTCGCGGGCGAGATGGGACCGCGACAAAGGTCGCGAATGCGAGCGCACAACTCCGTCGGGCTCCGACCCGGAAATAATTCGTACGGTCGGAAGTGGGAGTCCAGAAGGCGTTAAACGAGAGTAACTGCCGCTATCGCCAATACGCTCATTGGTGGGCCACAAAGTCCACCACTTCGCGTTCGGCCCATCGCCCATCGTCCGTTGCATATCCGTTACGTTCACTCAGATTGCGTTCACCCAGGAATGCACAATGCCCGCCGTCATCGGTCTCGATGTACGTAATATTCGGATTCGCCGCGATCCGTTGCCGCGTCTCAGGCGTGATGCGAATGAAGGGATCGTTGGCGGAATGAATGATCAGCGCGGGCACGGCGATCCGGTCGACCACGTTCGCTGCCGCCGCGCGAGCGTAATAGTCATCCGCTCCGGCAAATCCGCAGTAGTAGGCGGTGATGCGGTCATCGAACATGCGCAGGCTGGAAATTCCGCGCAGCCGCGACAGGTCAAACTTTCCCGGAAACAGACGCGACTTCAGCCGTATGCGGCGGAACAACTGCATCAGGAAGTAATATTCATAAATCCGGTTGCCGGGCGTGTGCAGCGCGTCGGCCGACGCGGCCAGGTCGATCGCCGGACACACCGCGGCGACCGCCCGAAACTGCGGGGGAGCGCTGGTATTTCCGTTTCCATCCCTTCCCCACTCTCCTGCAAGTTTCAGCACCAGGTTTCCGCCCATGGAAAATCCGATCAGGGCGAAGCGCGAAACGCCGTCATTCTCGATTACGTGATGGGCCACAGCTGCCACGTCCGCGGACAATCCCGAGTTGTAGAGGGTCGGCGCGCAGTGATCCATGCCGCCGCAGTTGCGCTGGTTCATGAGCACGACGTTCATCCCCGCGGCCAGCCCGTCGCGCGCCACGCCCTGCATATACTGCGAATCCGACGACCCTTCGAGCCCGTGGACGACGATTAAGGTCAGCGGTTTCACTCTGTCTTTTTTTTCTTCACCTTGCCAGTAACACCAGCAGCGAATCTTGACTGCCGGGTCGACGCCCCCTGGCGCAACTTCCACGAGCCGCTCCTCCGGCGGAGGAAGATGAATCCTGCGGGGCAGCAGAAAACTGGCAATCGTCTGCACGTGGCCTCCGGCCAACCAGCGTCGAGCCCGAAACGGCGCACTCCCCGTCCGTTGCCCGGGTGCCGGCCTTATCACGAGCACTTTGCCTGAACCTGCTTCGCCAGAAAGTGTTTCGCCGGAATCCGGAATTTGCGAACTCGCCATAAATTGATTCTAATAGGAGACGGAGTCGCCCATGCCCATCTTCGAGTACATCTGCAAAGAATGTCACCATTCGTTCGAAGCGCTCGTCTACGGCAAGCAGAAAGCCGAGTGCCCGAAATGTCACACCACCAAACTGCAACCACAGCTGTCAGTGTTTGCGGTCTCGGCGAAAGGCTCTTCAGCCTCATCAGCGGCGTCAGCGCCCTCGTCTTCACCCGGCGGTTGCGGATCTTGCGGCGACCCGCGCGGCCCCGGCGCTTGCTCCCTGGGCGATATGAACTAGGATATTCGCCGCTCGCCTTCCGGCGGCGCTGTCGTCCAGTGCGTAGAGGAGCTGCGTAGAATAGAAAACAGCACAGATCACCATGCACCGCGGAGAGATTCAT
>JBEKRY010000212.1:0-7484 GCA_049517555.1 Candidatus Sulfotelmatobacter sp.
CAAAATGAACGCCTGGAGCAGGAAGCCAAGGATCTCATCCTGTCGCTGCCCGGCGCAGAGGCGTACATGTGCGACGTATCGAAGGACGACGACATCGCCCGCCTCTTCGCCACGCTCAAAGAGCGCCACGGCAAACTGCACACGCTGGTGCACTCCGTCGCCTACGCTCCGGCCGACGAACTCAAGGGCGACTTCATCGACACTTCGCGCGAAGGCTTCCGCGTGGCGCTCGATGTCAGCGTCTACTCGCTGGTCGCAGTCGCGCGCGCCGCCGCACCACTCATGGAAGACGGAGGCTCCATCCTGACCATGACCTACTACGCATCCGAGAAAGTCGTCCCTCGCTACAACGTGATGGCCGTGGCCAAAGCCGGACTCGAATGCTCGGTGCGCTATCTCGCCTACGAGCTAGGCAAGAAAAAGATTCGCGTGAACGCCATTTCCGCCGGCCCCATCAAGACCCTGGCCGCGCGCGGCATCGCCGGCTTCGGCGACATGCTCAAAGGCCACGAAGAACGCGCCCCGCTGGGCCGCCGCGTGGAAGTGGAAGAAGTTGGAAATACCGGAGTATTTCTCGCCTCGGATGCCAGCAGCGGCATCACCGGCGAAGTGATCTATGTGGACTGCGGGTACAACATCATGGGATTCTGAAGATTGATTTCTTCCTTTCAAGTGCGGCGTCATCCCGAGCGGAGCCGCTTTTCAGGCGGAGAGAGGGATCTCCCTGAAAATTGCGCCTCGGGAGCTCCCTCGCGCGTCTGCCGAACTACACCGCGGTTCAGGATGACCCGAGAACAAAATTCAAACTGAACCACGACTGACGGCTGCGGGCCGTGCAACGCCTGTGCTAACATCTCCGGCTTAATAAGTTTAGGAGATGCTTTATGCGCCACTGGCTTGCTTTCTCTGTCCAACTCTTGCTAGTTAGCTCCCTCTCGTTCGCTCAAGATATTGCGACACCGGCTCTCCACGTTTCGGGAGCAATACCCGTCAACTCGCGACGAATCCAACTTTCTGCCGAGCGCCCCCAGGCCCAGCCCGGTACGATCGCTCAGCCCAGCATGGCGGTCCCTGGCAATACCTGGCAGTTGCTCGCTACCTTCCCCGGAGTGGTGATTCACGACATCGCATTCCCTACCCCGGAGATTGGCTACGCAGTGGGTGAGCTAGGTGAGGTTTGGAAGACAACCGACGGCGGAACCAGCTGGGTACAACAAGTGCTGAACAATGCTGGGAGCGATTACTTCTACGGGGTCGCCGCCATCACACCGAAGAACGTCATCATCTCCGGTTTTTACGACAGCGCGGCCGGCGCTTACGGCATTTTCCGCTGGACAGAAGACGGTGGCGCCACTTGGACCAGCGACATGAGTCCCGGTCCCGAGTGGCTGCAACAAGTCCGCTTCATTAACGGGCAGGATGGCTTGATGCTGACACTCGGCCCGACGGCGGACGATCCTGCGACGCTCGCCGAGTTCACGACCGACGGCGGCGCGGGCGTTTCCAATTGGGATAACGCGGTCGCTAATTCCGACGGCGGCTGGTTTGGCCCGCAGTTCTCATTTCTTGACAATCTCCACGCACGCGCTTCCGGCATCAACTTCTGCACCAGCCTTACCGGCGGCTCGCAGTGGACCTGCGGTAATTCAGTCGACTCCGTCTTCGATGGCCCAGTCTTCTTTCTCAACGACAAAAATGGATGGGTCGGCGGCGGCGAAATTTCTCCTAACGTCGAAGGCTGGCTGCACGCGACCACCAACGGTGGCAAGACCTGGAGCGGCCGCACCATCGATGGGCCCTGGCCAATCCGTTCCATCGTGTTCTTGAATAGCAAGACGGGCTGGGCCGGCGGTGGCAACGTCTATACGGACGTGGGCGGCATCTATTTCACGACCAACGGCGGCATTACCTGGTCGGTCGACGTCACGACGAACTCAGAGATGGGTTCCTGTGCGGAACACGCGATCTCCGGAGGCCACCACCAGATCTGGTGCGCCGGCTTTAACCTCAACGAAGATTTCGACAGCGTGGTCTATAGCACACAGTACTAGCGGGTGTGGCGGGCTCGTTCCCTAGTGCGACGGAGCGGGCTGAACGATTCGAACATCAACTGAAGCTCTCGCTTTGGGATCGGCTTTGGAGATGGCCGTCAAAGTTACCAGAGGTGGTTCCGGGAGGATACTTGGGGCAACGTACAGACCGCCCTTGATCTCACCGCATGCAGTACCGGAGCAACCCGATCCAGTAACCATCCATTCCACGGTTTTCTCATTGGTTCCCTTCACGGTAGCTGTGACTACCTCCGAACCCCCAACCGGAACCTCCAATTTGCCCGGGACCGAAATACTGACCTCGATCACCGAGAGGTCGTGCTTATCCGGGTTGTAGGAAAAACGGAGACGCAGGGCGAGGAATGGCCCAGGAAACTCGGTCGGGAGTGGCGGGAAAGGATTCGAAGCGATGATACTCCCCCATGCGGGACGATCGAGAGCTACAACGCCAGAAGTGGCAACCAGCCGCATGTTTGTCACCTTGCCGTCCTTTGTGATGGCAAACTCAATCGCGAGTTTCCCCTTCCGCGTCTCGGCAGATTGCGGAATCAGGCGGAACCAATTCTCTCGGATCGTTGGCAGAATATGCCTCAAATATGGACTGAAATCTACTCCCTGCGTATCGCTGAGGATCTCGATATTCCCGCTAGGATCGCCGTTTGTTCGAGCAGCAAGCCCAAAATCTTGATTGGGGACCTTCTGCTGAGCAGGTGGGGTTGGAGTACTTTGCCCGAATGCAAGGGCGCACCGCAACAACAGCAACATTGATAGCGTCTTCATGGCGGGACCTTTTGTCCAACTAACCGGCCTCAGTATAGCCCACTTTCACGCGACGATTCACGTGACCTGGTCGCTGAATCCAAAGGCACCATGAGCCGAACTTCCAGACCTATCCTTTTATCTTGATCCGGCGCTGACCCTCATCCACGCGCTCCAACGCAAGCTCCACATCCCACCGCAGGCGCGGGAATTTCTCTCCCCACTCGATCAGCAGAATGCTGTTGTCGGAGCGCAGGTCATCCAGCCCCAGCGTTTCCAGTTCACGCGGCGTGTCGATGCGGTACAGATCGATGTGGTAGAGATTGGCGCGTGGCCCGCGATATTCGTGCACCAGCGTGAAGGTGGGACTGGTGACGTCTTCTTCGGCAGCGGCTTCGAAGGCCGCCGCGATTCCTTTGACCAGAGTGGTCTTCCCTGCTCCCAGATCGCCGCGCAGCAGTACCAGCTTGGGCGGCGCGAGCAACTCCGTCAGGGTGCGCCCGAAGGCGATCGTCTCTTCGGCAGAGTGCGTCGTGATTTCCCGCAGCACTCTTATTCCGTTGGCCTGTGCGTCCACGCCATCAGTATAGAGCTACCAGTCGGAGTAACTAAAAAAGTGTCATCCTGAGCGAAGCGTGGCCTGAGCGAAGCGCAGGCCAAACGGGGTCGAAGGACCCCCTACATTCTGATAACGCTCGCGGCCCGGCAAGGCGTTCGCCCGGAAGCCGCTCGTGAGAATCCCTGGCGAAGTTCGCGGCAGCGGACGGTCACGCGGGGTCCTTCGACTCCGACCACACTTCGCTTCGCGAAGTATGGACTGCGCTCAGGATGACAAAGCGATTGTTAATACGTAGAGAACCCGCTGGACTTCATGCCCAACAGATTCCGGTCGACGACGTGGTCGAGCGAGGTGCGCAGGCGGCGATGGTCCTCTTCCTCGAGCGCGACGAAGCGGAAGGCTTGCAGCACGCCGTCCGACTTCTTCTGGCCGGGGCTGAGAACTTCGGCCATGCCATGCACCGGGCCGGCCTGGGTCTGGAACGCAACCTCGACGAAGTCACCTTGCGCCAGAGATTGCGCCAGTTGCAGCAATCCCCCAGTCACGGAAATGGTTTGGAGTTTCGCTTTTGTGCGGCGGCCGTCCTCTAAACGAATCGCAGCCAGGACGGAATCGCCTAGCTGGACCCGGGACGCGCGCCTCGAAGGGTGCGGTTGGGGGAAGTGGGTCATAAAGGTAGATGTACTATCGCACCATCCCCATGTTAAGTAATAGATTACTGAGGCCCCTTGTCCGGATTCCCGCGCTGCGAGCGGCATGTGAAGGCATTATGGCCCTGCCGTATGAAGCAGTTAGCGTGGCGTTAACCAGTTGATTAATGTCCTAAAGGACGATCCTGCGCTCGCGAATCGTCGACTCCTGCCCGTGCTTTCTTGTCGCCGAAGGACCAGCGATTTACCATGTCGCTGCAATCATGTGGCGCAACCTGGGAGGAAATCCTTAATGTTTCGGATCACGCGTTCGGTTTTTCTCTTTATTTTGTTCGCTGTCGCATTTTCTTCGGGTCAGGCCGCGCCCTCTCATCCAGCGCTTCGCATCGGCATTGTTGGTCTGGTGCACGGACACGTCCACGGATTCCTCGGCCAGTCACTACACCGTCCCGAGATCGAGATCGTCGGAGTCGCCGAGCCGGACTCGCGTCTTCTCGCTCAGGCCGCGACTCGCTATGGCTTTGACCACGCGCTGCTTTTCACCGACTTGAACGAGATGCTGCAGAGGGCGCATCCGCAGGCCGTTCTCGTCTACACCAATACTTACGACCATCGACGAGTGGTGGAGATCTGCGCCCGGCACGGCGTCCACGTCATGATGGAAAAGCCGCTGGCCGTTAGTCTTGACGACGCTCTGGCGATCAAGAAGGCGGCGCGTGCCGGAAATATTCACGTGCTCGTTAACTACGAGACTTCCTGGTATCGCAGCAACCACGCCGCCTACGATCTGGTGCATGACGGAGCGCTGGGAGGCGTCCGCAAGGTGGTGATTCACGACGGCCACAACGGCCCGAAAGAAATTGGCGTCGAACCGGAATTTCTCGCCTGGCTCACCGACCCCAAACTCAACGGCGGAGGCGCGCTCTTCGACTTCGGCTGTTACGGAGCCGACCTGATGACCTGGCTGATGGACGGCGAACGTCCGCAAACCGTCACCGCTGTCACGCAGCAACTCAAACCTGAAATCTATCCGCGAGTGGATGACGAGGCCACCTTCATCCTGACGTATCCGAAAGCGCAGGCCATCGTGCAGGCCTCGTGGAACTGGCCATTCGGACGCAAAGACATGGAAGTATATGGCCAGTCGGGATACGCCATCACAGTTCAAGGCAACGATATTCGGGTGCGCCGCGGCGGAGAGAACAGCGAACAAGAAATCACGGCGAAGCCGGTGCCCGCGCCATATGACAATTCCATTTCATATCTGCGGGCGGTGATCCTGGACGGAGCCAAAGAAGACGGCCTCTCGTCGCTGGAGACGAATGTGACGGTCACGGAAATCCTGGACGCCGCGCGCCGTTCATCGGCATCAGGAAAAGCGATTCGGTTATCACCGCAGCAATGAATTGTCATCCTGAGGATGACAGCGCGTTGAGCGCCGATTCTCCCCACCGCACGGACTTCTCCCCCGCAGCCCTCTGCGCGCGCAGGAAGGCCTCGGGTAATCCTGTAAGCAGATCGGTGGCAATCATCGAGTGCTCGCCTACAGTCTCGCGCATCACATCTCCCGCAAGCCCATGCAGATGCACTGCGGCACAAGCAGCCAGCAGCACGTCCTTCGTTTTCTCGGCGATCAAGCTTTGCGCGATGAAGCCTGCGACCATGCCGGTAAGAATGTCTCCCGTGCCACCGGTCGACATGCCAGGATTCCCCGTCATATTGACCCAGGCTTCGCCATCGGGCTGAACTACCAGCGTCCGGTGCCCTTTGAGCACGACGATCAGATCATGTTCGCGAGCAAACTTTCGCGCCACGCCTAGCCGATCCTTCTGCACGTCGGCGATGGTGCATCCGCACAACCGCGCCATCTCCCCGGGATGCGGAGTAATTACCAGTACGCGTCCTCTCCCGTTCAATTGATCAGTGCGTCCATGGAATGCATTCAGACCGTCGGCATCGAGGACAATGGGAATGTCACTCTTGCTCGCCAGAGCCCTCACCAGCTCAGACGTCTCGGAAAACTGCGAAATACCCGGCCCGATCGCCAGCACGGTCTTGCCTTTGCGAAGCTCATCCAACCGGTCGCCCGCTCTTGCCGAAATCGTGCCTTCGCTGGTTTCCGCCAACGGCTCTGTCATCAATTCAGGATGAAATCCGGCCACTGTGGCCAGCACTGACTTCGCCGTCGCAACCGTTGCCAGCCCCGTTCCGGCGCGCAGCGCAGCCATCCCCGCCATGGCAACCGAGCCTGCTTTGCCGAGCGAACCTCCAACGACCAGCACGTGCCCATAGTTCCCTTTGTTCGATTCCGCCTTGCGCGGCTCGATCAGCGACGCGAAGTCGCGAGCTGTGATCACATTGAGTTGCAATGACGAAACGATCGCCTCTTCGGGCGATCCAATGCCGGCTACTACAGTTGCGCCTGTCGTCAACGAGCTGAACACATGCGCCGGACGCGGCGCCGTAAACGTGACAAGCGAATTCGCTCGCGCTATCGTTCCTGTCTGCGGGACTTGTTGCGGCGCCATCGCATCCGCGTCGGCGCCGGAAGGAATGTCGACGGCGATCACAGGAGTGAGGCTCGCATTCAACGTC
Organism: Candidatus Sulfotelmatobacter sp.; assembly: GCA_049517555.1. Taxonomy (GTDB): domain Bacteria; phylum Acidobacteriota; class Terriglobia; order Terriglobales; family Acidobacteriaceae; genus Sulfotelmatobacter. The sequence continues at coordinate 6,615 of JBEKRY010000212.1, forward strand.
GCGATTGCATCAGCATAAAGACCGCTCATCGGCGGCTTGAAGCCGGTACCGAGAATCGCATCGAGATATAAGTCCGCTGCCAGGGCGAGCCGCACGCGGTCGCTGTGTAATTCATCGCTGGACTGGACGACGATGGCCGCCACTGGCAGCTTCCCGAACATAACGGCCGCATCACCACGCAATTCCGCCGGATCGGCGAGCACGATGACTTGAACGACTTTGCCCTTCTGATGCAAAAGGCGCGCAGCCACGAAGCCATCGCCGCCGTTGTTGCCCTTGCCACAGAAGACAACAATCTTCTGCGCCGCGTAGTTCGCCAGCGCATGCTCTGCCACGGCAGATCCGGCGTTCTCCATCAATGTCAGAGAAGGCACGCCGAAGCGCTCACTGGTGGCATGGTCGATGGCGCGCATTTCCGCCGCAGTTACGATCTTCATCTCGACCACGACTATAAAACAAAAAGGCCCTCCGCGCCGTGCGGAGAGCCGCTCGAACTTACTGATCACTGTTCATCAATCATTGTCCACCAATCACTGTCCAGCAATCATTGGCCAGCAATCATTGGCCACTGCCCTTCGGCGCCGCTCCCGACCGCAACGCGGCCTGCACCTTGCTGTGCTTGCGGCTGTAGCCGAAATAAATCGTTAATCCGATTGCCAGCCATACGATGAGCCGCATCCAGTTGGTCCAGCCCAGGCCGTAGATCATCGCGCCGCATACCACGATGCCAAGGACCGACACCACCGGCAGCAAGGGAACCCTGAAAGCGCGCTCCAGGTCGGGCCTTCTCCTGCGCAAGATCCAAACTCCGGCGCATACCAGAATGAAGGCGAACAGAGTGCCGATGCTGGTCATTTCACCAACGATATC
>JBEKRY010000213.1:0-7417 GCA_049517555.1 Candidatus Sulfotelmatobacter sp.
GAATCGAACAGATTGTGGCTCGCGATCATCACCACGCCGAACGTGGCTACCACCCACGCCGGCAAATAAACCAGCACCGACAGCGTGATCATCGCCCAGCCTAGCGCCCACAAAACAATCAGCAACAGCACATGATAGTCGAAGTTGAACTGCCAGCCCAAACAGCGGACCACGACCAACTCCAGAAAGATCAGCCAGAGACCGCGCGTGAATAGAAACCACGAAAGCTCGCGCTTCGATTTTTTCCGCAGCGAAAGATAAGCTCCAGTGCCGGTCAGCAAGAAGAAGACAGGCGCGCAAAAATGCGTAATCCAGCGTGTGAAGAACAGCGGGATCGTGGTCGTGGCCGGGTCAGTGGGATTCACGCCGGAGCTACCGAAAAAGTCCCGCACATGATCGAGGGCCATGATGATCATGATGACCCCGCGCACCACATCGATCGACTCGATGCGGCCGCGCTGGACGGGTACGGGGTGCGCAATGGCGGACATCTGGCGCAGTGTAACAAAAAGTCGTGGAAGTGCTCCTCCTGGGCCTCAGCTTCGTGGCGCGGCAGTCGAGCTGCGCTCGAGCGGACAGCCGGGGCGGCTGTCCACACGTGAACCCATCCCCGGGCCATATCCTCGCGCCGGATTCGCCCAAATCCCGCCGCTTGTTTACAATAGACGTTTGCCCATGGACCTCGCCGCCATCCAGTCTGCCCTCCGCGAACGCAACATTGACGCGTGGCTCTTCTACGACCACCATCATCGCGATCCCATTGCCTACCGCGTTCTCGGCCTGCCTGCGAGCCTGATGGTGACGCGCCGCTGGTTTTACCTGATTCCCGCCGAAGGCGAGCCGGTAAAACTCGTGCACAAGATTGAAGCCGGACACCTCGATTCCCTCCCCGGCAAAAAACATCAGTATTCCGGCTGGCAGGAATTGTTCGACAAGCTGAAGGCGATCCTGGCGAACCACCGCGACCTCGCCATGCAGTACTCGCCCAACAACATTGTCTTCACTATTTCACTCGTCGATGGCGGCACCATCGACTTGCTGCGCGGCCTGGGCAAGAACGTGGTCAGTTCGGCCGATCTGGTCGCGCAGTTCGAGTCTACGTGGAGCGAAGAGCAGATCCAGTCGCACTTCGCAGCCCGCGACAGCATCGATTCCATTGTGGCGGCGGCGTTCAAGGAGATTGGTAAGCGCGTTCGCAACGGGGGCGCCAAGGAACATGAAATCCAGCAGTGGTTTATGGAAGCATTCGCCCGCGAGAATCTTCTGACCGGCGATCCGCCGATCGTAGCCGTGAACGCCAACGCCGGCAATCCGCACTACGAACCCCACGCCAGCCATCCCGTACCCATTCGCGAAGGCGATCTGATTCTGCTCGACGTCTGGGGCAAAAAGAATATGCCCGGCGCAGTCTACTATGACATTACCTGGATGGGCTTTGTGGGCGCGGCGCCGTCAACCCGAATGCAGCAGATTTTCGAAATCGTCCGCGACGCCCGCGATGCCGGCGTGAAGACCGCCCTCGAGGCTGTCAACTCGGGTCGCCGCATTGCCGGATGGGAAGTCGACCGAGCCACCCGCAGCCATATCCAGAAGGCCGGCTACGGCGATTATTTTATTCATCGCACCGGACATTCCATCGGCACCGACGTCCATTCCAATGGCGCCAATATGGACGATCTCGAGATTCACGACGAGCGGCAGCTTCTTCCCAACTCCTGCTTCTCCATCGAGCCCGGCATCTACCTGCCGGAGTTCGGCGTGCGCAGCGAAGTCAACGTGCTGGTGCGCGCCAAGTCCGCCGAAGTCACCGGGAAAATTCAACGCGAGATTGTGAACATCTGAATGGCAAATTCGACCACAGAAAAAACGAAAGCGGCGCCGGCAGAGCCCGTGAGCATGATGTCAGTGCTCGCCCCTGCCATCGGCTGGCTGATTCCGGGCGCGGGGCACGTGATCCAGAAGCGCTGGATTCGCGGCTTGCTGCTCTTCGTATCGATCGTGACCCTGTTCGTGCTCGGCCTCGCCATGCAGGGCCGTATCTACAAGGCGAACGGCGGCGAGATTCTCGATATGCTCGGCTTCATCGGCGATGCCGGCGCCGGAGCCCTTTACATTGTGACGTTAGCTGCGGACTGGGGCCAGGGCGCGATTGCGTTCGCCACTGCCGACTACGGAACCAAATTCATGATCGTCGCCGGATTGCTGAACTTTATCGCCGTCGCCGACGCCTATCACATTGCCATCGGAAAGAAACAATGAACCAGCTTTCAGCTATCAGCCTTGAGCCATCAGCTGGAACCGGCATGCGAGGACGCGGACTCCCGGGCTGCCTATTTCGAAGCTGCGGATTCCGAGGTTACAGATAATGACGATTACGCTCAATCATTTCAGCGCCGCGGCAGTATTTGCCCTGTTCGCCTCCATCGTATTCGGCATTACTCACCGCGAGACCACCCGCGAGATGGTGCGCTACGGCCTCTATTGTTTTGCCATGTTCCTGGGCGGAGTGCTCGTGGCAGGCTGGGCGATGTGGCTGGTGCGAAGATAGCTCTTGGCTATTGGCTCTTAGCTTTTGGCTTGAACCCAAGTCCTGCGCTTCACCAACCTTTGAGGGAAATCATCCGCAGCATCCGCCACGACAAAGCCGAGAGCCAATAGCTAGGAGCGCTTTTCACCCTTCCCACACGAACGCATCGAAAATCCTCTTCGACTCGTAATGCAGGCGCCGGTAAAGCTCCACCGCCCGCGCATTCGCTTCCGTGACGGTCAGCGACAGCAGGGCAAAGTTTCGCTTCCGCAGACTGCCTGCGGTGGCCGCCAGTAACGACTCGCCGATTCGGCGCGAGCGATACTCCGGCAGCACACAGACCTGCGTAACATGGCCGACGTCGCTGCGCACGCGCGAACACAGGATCAGCCCGATCATATTCTTCGCCTTGCGATCCAGCGCGACAAACGACGACTCGGCATCGAACACGCCACACCCGGGAAAACGCACGATGTTGTTGAGAAAACGCAGCGATCCGCTCAGCGTGTGGTACTGGTCGTTGATCAGCGCGTCGACATGGCCGCGATAGGCTGCGGTAATGACGGCAGCGGAAGGTTGATAGTCGCCGTCGCCCCAAGGCCTGATTTCAACCTCAGGATGCGTTGAAACCTTCGTTGTCGCAGCGCTTTCCAACGTCAAAGTCATGAACAGCCGCGGATGCCGCTGGAATCCCGTCTCCAGAAAAGGCCGCGAAACCGCGTTGGCCTCGTGCGCCAGCAGTTGCGCCTCCACGCGATGAATGCCCGGGGACTGCTGCAGGGTCTCGATCACGTGGGTCAGCAGCTTCAATTCGACTTCGCGGGCATTGGGCAATCGGTTGCCGTTGATCACATAAAGGTCGCCAATCACTCCCTTGTTGCCCTCGTATACAAAAAACGAATAGCCGAACACGCGCCCGCGATCGACCGCCGCATATCCCGGAAGAATTTTCGCGTCCACATAGCGCAGGATCATCTCCGCCGAGCCCGAGTAATCCCATGACAGCAGCCGTGACCACAACTGGATCTCGTCGTCGAGCAGCGGACGCAGATCCGCCGAAGAAAAATGTCTGAGGTCGAGAATCTCCAAGGGACTCCTGCAGCGCCTGCCGCAAAGAAGCAGCGGCAAATCCCGCGGCAAAATTTCGAGTGTAGTTGGTTCGCCGACAGTAGGCAAACGCGGCGAACAAGCGGCAGCAACATGCTTCGTGCGCGCCACATTACAAAGTCTTAGCTCACGGCTCAACCCCTGCCGCCGACACCCAGTAATAATCCACATCCTGCGGCGCATAGTTGCCCAGGTACAACACGCGCCGCCCCGCCGTCTTCATCGCCACATTCACCTTCCACGCCGCCGGAGCCGCCAGCAGATGCTCCTCCGCCGGCACGCCTCCGCGCTCGTACCGCAGCGTCATCTGATTGCGATAAAACGTGAGCCCGTACTCCATTTCGCGGGAAACGCCATAGACCGCGAGCGGAAGCTGCTGCGTTTCCACGCTGGCCAACTGCGCGGCCAGCGGACGCGTCGAGAGCGTCTGGTCGATCGAAACCGCTCCCAACTTCAACACCGCAGCGATCGACAGTACCACCGGAATCAAAGTTACGAAGCGCAGCATGCGCAAACGTAAACGGCTGGCCAGCGTGAACGTGATCGCGGCAGCAAGCGCAGCCGCAATGCAAAGCGAGATAAGCATTGGCCTCCCGGGAGGCAACCGGTGCTGCGTCACAAGATATGCGATCAGCACCGACGGAACCATCGGCGCGGCCGCGACTAGCGCGTGCGATATGATTAGCCACTTCGATACCGGCTCTTCTTGTTCTTCCGTCTGCGCCAGGTGCCGCCGCAGATACTCCGCCAGTAGCACCGCGCCCGCCGGAAGCGCCGGAAGAATATAGCCAGGAAGCTTGGACTGCGAGATCGAAAAGAACGCCACTGGCACGGCTAGCCAGCAGCAGGCGAATACTCTGAACTGCAATTCGAGATCGGGCTCGTCGGAAACCGATTTGAGCTCCGCCCACCAGACTCGCACCGACTCGACAAACGCCGCGATCACGAAAACTGTCCACGGCACGAGCGCGAGAGCCGTGACCGGCAGGTAATACCAAAAAGGCTGCCGGTGATGATAGAGATCGCTGGAGAAGCGCTCCAAATTATGCTGCAAAATGAATTCACGAAAGAATTGCGGGTTTTGCACCTGCACCGCGATATACCAGGGCAAGGCAATTGCGCAAAACAGAACAATCCCCGGCAACCACAGTGTTCTTCCGACCAGACGAAATTCGCGAGTGACCAGGGTGAATACCACGATGACGGCCGCCGCCAGAAACGGCGCTACCGGCCCCTTGGCCAGCATGCCCAGCGCCATCAAGGCGTAAAACAACGCAAGGTAGATTCGCTGCCCGCCTTCGCGCCACGCCCACCACACGAGCATCCCCACGGAGAAAGTCGCCGCCAACGCCATGTCCATGGAAGCGGCGTGAGCATAACCGATCACTCCCGCGCAGGATGCTGTAATCAGGGCGGCGTCCACTTCCACTCCACGCCGAAACCGGCGAAAGAAAAAATAAACTGCAATCACCAGCAGCGTCGCGTCAATCGCTGCTGGAACTCGCGCTGCCACATCGCTCACCCCGAGCACGGAGTAGGCCAGCATCGCCTGCCAGTAAAAGAGCGGTGGCTTCTCCAGCCACGCATGTCCGCCGAGAACGGGTGTGACGAAGTCGCGGCGATCGAGCATCTCGCGCGCGATCTGCGCGTAGCGTGGCTCATCGGCACCAATCAGCCCAAACTGTCCTGCACCGTAGAAAAACAAAAACGCACAGAAGCCGGCAAGCAGCAAAACATCCGTACGGGTGCGAGCGGTCATTGGGAAATTTCGGATTCTAGAATTCAGATTTCAGATTGAGAAGCGAAATGCGCAAGGTCCCGGCTGTTCAATCTGCAATCAAAAATATGAAATCTGCAATTGTTTTCGCTATTGTACGGATGGTTCCGGGCGAATCCGGAACAAAACCTGGCGCACGGCCTCGGCGAGTGGACCATCGACCGAGCAACCGCTGGCGCATTCGTGTCCGCCGCCGCCGAAACTCTGGGCAACGTGCGCCACGTCAACCTTACCTTTGCTGCGCAGGCTTACACGGTATCGCCCGCCGGGCAACTCCCGGAAGAACGCCGCCACTTCGACTCCGCCGATCGAAAGAACGTAATTCACCAATCCTTCGCAGTCTTCGTCAATTGCGCCGCAGCGTTCCATCTGCTCCTGCGTCACCCACGCACATCCGATGTGGCCTTCCACATTCAGACTACGCAAGGCCTCACCCAACAGCCGGATCTTCCCAACCGAGTGCGCGAAATAAATTCCTCTGGCACAATGCGCCGGGTCCGCGCCGGCCAACACCAGTTCCCGCGCCAGTGAGAACGTATTCTCATTCGTGCCCTGAAACATGAACGATCCGGTGTCCGTCATCAGCGCCGTATAAAGACAAGTCGCAATCTCGGGCGAAGCTTTCACTCCGGCTTCGCGCGCCAGCCGAAAAACCATTTCCGCCGTCGCCACGGCGTGCGGATCAATCCAATTCACGTGAGCAAACGGCCGCCCGCTCACATGATGATCAATGCTGATCAGAAACCGGTCTTCCAGACCTTCGAGGCGCGTGCGGTGAATGCTGTCACACTCCAGAATAATCGCAGCCTCGTAACTGCCCATTACTCGGTTGGACTGCACCACCTGATCGGCAAATGGCAGCGAACGGTAAATTCGCGGGACGCCATCGTGCAGCACAACGTCGGCATGCTTGCCCATCGCCCGCAGCACCTGGCAGCACGCCAGCGCCGATCCAACTGCGTCGCCGTCGGGCCGGGCATGCGAGGTCAGCACGAATCGTTCGTGCTGTCCGATCTGCCGGAGTACGTCCTCGAGCATGTCGCTACGCCTTTTTTCCACCAGTTTCCTTACGTGTCTTGTTTCTTTTTTTCGCGCGCGCCAGTAATTCTTCGACGCGCGCCTTTTCCAGCTCCGCCCGGTCCAGCCGAAACACCAACTCCGGAGCTCGCCTCAGCCGCAACCGCTCCACCAACTCATGCCGGATATATTCTTTCGCGGCCGCCAGACCCTCCAGGCTCTGCTCCGCATCCGCGTCATCGCCTTCGACATTCACCCAAACCTGCGCCGAGCGCCCATCGTCGGCGATGTGGACGGCCGTCACACTCACCAGCCCAATCCGCGGATCAGCCAGCTCTCCTTCAACCAGCGTTTCAATCTCCTCGCGCAGCGCCTCACCCACTCGCCCGCGATGATATTTCAGCCCACGCTTCTCCACGACAACTCACCTCAAGGAAAACTTATGAGGATAACAGAAATCCGGCGCAAGCGTTGACCCGGCAGTCCGGCAGGTGCAGCGCTATTGTCGCGCTGTTTGGCGAAGCAGGGATAAGTACGGAGGTAACAGCCTCTTAGGCGGCAAGACTCGTGTGGCAACAGGCGCCTTCGCCCGTCTCGCCGGGCGAAGCTCCGCGGACCCGCGCACAGGCCCAGAAATCCTACAAGTACTCCACGAACGAATCCGCGACTTCCGCCCCGTGGTTGTTGGCGATGCGCGTGGCCGCGCGCTCCACATTCTTCATCAGCCCGTCAAGATAGTCGCGCGAGTTCGAGATGCTGACCACGCCGATGGTAGCGCGGTTCCACAGTTCCGCCGCATCCAGTTCGGCGACCGCAACGTTGAAGCTGGTGCGCAGCCGATCTTTCCAGCTGCGCACAACCTGCCGCCTATCCTTGATCGACTGCGCCGCTTCGATGTGAAGTTCGAGGGTGAGAAAAGCGATGGGCATGCAGTTCGGCACGAGGCTTTCGGCGGAGGCAAAGCTCCGGTCAAATCGCAGACCGCGGCC